>CAJOJV010000001.1:0-5032 GCA_905234995.1 uncultured Eubacterium sp.
TGTAATCTTAACGATATCCCGCTTGATGAAAGAAACATCGCATGGAAGGCCGCCGAGGCGTTTTTTAAGGCAACCAAAAAGCGCAACAGGGGAATTGAGATTGACATTAAAAAGAGTATTCCTCACGCTGCAGGGCTCGCCGGCGGAAGTGCAGACGGCGCGGCGGTTATTCTTGCTCTTAATGAAATTTATAAGACGAATCTTAATGACGACGAGCTTTGCAAAATCGGCGTTAAAATCGGGGCAGACGTTCCGTTTTGCCTAACTGGCGGAACAAAGCTTGCGCAGGGCGTCGGCGAAGCGTTATCAAAGGTTAAACCGCTCAGAAAATGCTGGTTTGTGCTTGCAAAGCCGGATATTGCAGTTAATACGGGAGCAGCGTTTAAGCAATTTGATGAAAACGGTAAAGTGCACACTCCCGATAAATTTGGAATGCTCTGCGCTGTTCAGGCACGTGATTTGCAGCAAATATGTTATAAGATGGAAAACGTTTTTGAGCAGTTTATCGAGGTGCCTGACCGCGTTCAGATTAAAGAAATTATGAAAGCCAACGGCGCGCTCGGCGCCTGTATGAGCGGAAGCGGACCGACTGTATTCGGCTTGTTTGATAATAAAGAAAATGCGGAAGCTGCTGCTGCGCAGTTAACTCCTTTTGCAAAGGATATCGCTGTTTGCACGCCGGTAAACAAGGGCTGCAGAATTGTAAAAAAAATTGAATAAAACACAAAAAACCTGCCAACAATCAATTTGAAGGCAGGTTTTGTTTATGAAAAAATTCTTTATAATATTTGTACCCTTATTCTTGGCAATTGCTCTGCTTATTTCTTATGTGCAGCCTTTTGTCAAGACAAGCGAAAGCATATCCGATGAGGTATTCAGGCTTCATATTCTCGCAAATTCAGACAGTATTGAGGATCAGGAATTAAAGCTGAAAGTACGTGATGCCGTGCTGTCAGAGGGCGAGGACGTGTTTAAGGATTGCAGCACGCTTGAGGAAATGATTACAGCGTGCAAAGAAAGCCTTCCGTACCTTAGAAGCATTGCAGAGGATTGTATTGCCGAAAACGGATACGATTATGACGTTAATGCTTATGTCGATAAGGAATATTTCAACACAAGAGTGTATGACAGTATCACCCTTCCAAGCGGAATATATAATGCTTTAAAGATAGAAATAGGGGAGGGACAGGGCAAAAACTGGTGGTGCGTAATGTTCCCCGCGATTTGCCTTCCGTCCGTTTCTGAGGATGAGATTAACTCAGTATTAACCGATGATGAGATTGAGCTTATAAACAGCAATAAATATGACGTAAGATTTAAGATTGTTGAGATTTATGAAAAGCTGAAAGATAAGAATAATTAAAGTAAAAGAGAGCAGGTTGTTTGACTTGCTCTCTTGCTATTTTGGTGCCGGCGGCGGGGGTCTCCACAACGCTTCGCGTCTACACGCCCACGTCGGCGAAAACAGTCCACCGGACTGTTTTCTTCCGAACCTCAAGCGGTTCTCCCTCCTTTTCGACCCCGCTAAAAGAAAATAGCAACAGAGCAAAAATGCTCCGCTGCTACTTTGGTGCCGGCGGCGGGGGTCGAACCCGCACCCTGTCGCCAGGACCGGATTTTGAGTCCGGCACGTCTGCCAATTCCATCACGCCGGCGTTTAAATTGGGATACCCAAAAATTGGGTATCCCATGGTGCTGGTGACCGGACTTGAACCGGTACGGTATTACTACCGAGGGATTTTAAGTCCCTTGCGTCTGCCTATTTCGCCACACCAGCGAACACACAATATAATACATTAAAATGCATTGCTTGTCAATAATTAATTAACTTTATTTTGAGGCTTGCCCTCAAGCCAGCACCTAAGATTTTCCTCTAAAACCGAAAGCAGTCTTGCCCTCGTCTCCTTTGCCGCCCAGGCAATATGCGGGGTTATAATGCAGTTCTTAGCAGTTAGAAGGGGATTGCTACTGTTTGCAGGCTCCTCTGAAAGCACGTCAAGCGCTGCAGCTGCAATTCTTCCGCTGTTCAACGCCTCGGCAAGTTCCGCTTCGTTAACGACGGGACCCCTTGAGGTGTTGATTAATATTGCGCTGCTTTTCATTTTTGAGAGCGTTTCTTTATTAATTAATCCCGTTGTCTCAGCAGTCAGCGGAACATGGCAGGTGACGATATCAGAATTATATAGCAGGTCGTCAAGCTCAACCTGATGTGCACAGGAGAATGAGCTTAAATCCTTTTCGTGCCTTGAATACACGAGAATGTTCATTTTGAAAGCCTGCGCAATTTCCGCAACGCGCCTTCCGATTGTGCCGAAGCCGATAATGCCAATCGTTTTGCCTGCAAGCTCAAACAGGGGAGCCTTCCAATAGCAGAAATCGGGACATGAGCACCATTCGCCGTTATGAACCGATTCGGAGTGCAGTTCAACAAGATTTGAAAAGCCGAGAATGCAAGCAAATACCTCCTGAGCGACTGCGTTTGTTGAATAGGAGGGTATATTGCAAACCGTAATTCCAAGCCTCGTTGCCTCGTTTAAATCAACCACGTTGTATCCGGTTGACTGCAAACCGATGTATTTTAACTCAGGCGAAAGCGCATTCAGCACTTCGGCAGGTAACAGGGTTTTATTTACTATTAATATCTCTGCGCCTTTTGCTCTTTCAACAACCTCATCGGGAGAAGTTCTTTGATAGATAACTACCTCGTCTGCATAATTATTGAGAAAATCCCAGCTAAGGTCGCCGGGGTTGGTCGTCGCCGAATCAAGATTAACTATTTTCATAATTTATCACCACACACTTTATAGTCTAAATTATATCCCTATAGCAACAATTTTTCAATAATTTATTGCCAATAATTGCAAGTTATTATATAATTAATCATAAGAATTATTGGTGATATAATGAAAAAATCATTGATCGTTCTTTTCGTTGTTGTATTAACCCTCACGTCCTGTCTGGCAATTAACGCGGTGTTCAGTCATTCTGACGCTGTTTCCTCGGCTGTCAATAATCAGAGAAAAACCCTCGTTATTGACGCAGGGCACGGAGGTGTTGATGCAGGTACGAACGCTGCTGATGGCACGCTTGAAAAGGATATTAACCTTTCAATCGCGCTAAAGCTCTATGATTTTGCAATTCTCAGCGGGCTTAAGGCGGTTATGATCAGGACGACTGATGCGGAGTATTATCCCTTAGGGATAGACAGAAGCCGTTCCGATTTATATAACAGGCTTGATTTTGTTAACAGCATTGATAATTCTTATCTTATATCAATTCATCAGAATCATTTTGAGGATACCTCACAGTGGGGAATGCAGGCGTTTTATTCCCCGAACGATGAGGGCAGCAAGCGCCTTGCAGACGGCATTTTAAGCCTTAACAAAGCTTTCCTTCAACCGCAAAATACGAGGGAAAACAAACCGTCGGACAGCAGTTATTATATACTCTACAGCGCAAGCGTGCCTTCCGTTATGGTTGAGTGCGGTTTTATGAGCAATATAAATGAAAATGTTTTGCTTAAATCAGATGAATATCAGAATAAGCTGGCGTATGTAATATTACTTGGTGCCTGTGATTATTTAAATAATGAGGATGTATAAATGGCTAAATTGAAATCAACCTATGTTTGCTCCGAGTGCGGTTATGAAAGCGCTAAGTGGTACGGCAAATGCCCGGGCTGCGGAGAATGGAATTCTATGAATGAGGAGCTTGCTTCCGCTTCTAATAGCATAAAATCATCAAAGAAAAGTTGCTCTGCCGTTCAGTCTGTTATGCTGCTTAAGGATATAACCGATGACGTTGAAAAGCGCATATCTACTGGTATTAAGGAGTTTGACAGGGTGCTCGGCGGCGGTATCGTAGAGGGCAGCCTCGTGCTTCTGAGCGGCGACCCTGGCATAGGTAAATCGACTATTCTTCTGCAGATTTGCGAGCACCTTGGCAAAAGCAAGCATGTGCTTTACGTAAGCGGTGAGGAGTCCGCAAATCAGATTAAGCTGAGGGCTAACCGTCTCGGCGTAACAACCGATAATCTTGCCTTGCTTTCACAGACGGATGTCGGTACTATCGTCGAGGTAATCAGAAGCGAAAAGCCCGACGTGGTTATAATAGACTCCATTCAGACTATGACCTACGATGAATGCTCGTCTTCGGCAGGCTCGGTCACTCAGGTCAGGGAATGCACTAATATCTTTATGCATACGGCAAAGGCTTTCGGTATTCCGATTTTCGTTGTAGGTCACGTTAACAAGGACGGCGCTATTGCGGGACCTAAGGTGCTTGAGCATATTGTCGATACGGTTCTGTATTTCGAAGGAGAACGCAATTATTCTTACAGAATACTTAGAAGTGTTAAAAACCGTTTTGGCTCAACAAATGAAATAGGCGTGTTTGAAATGCAAAGCAGGGGACTTATTGAGGTTGAAAACCCCTCGCTTCTTATGCTCTCGGGAAGACCGAAAAATATCAGCGGTACATGCGTTGCCTGCGTAATGGAAGGCTCAAGACCAATTCTTGCAGAGGTTCAGGGTCTTGTTACTGCAACGGGCTTCGGTACGCCGAGGAGAATGAGCACAGGTTTTGATTATAACAGAATGGCTATGCTGCTTGCAGTGCTTGAAAAGCGTGCGGGTTATTTCTTTAATTCAATGGACGCGTATATCAACGTTGTCGGCGGTTTAAAGCTTGATGAGCCTGCAGCTGATTTAACAGTTGCAATGGCGCTCGTATCATCTTTAAAGGATATCGTTGTTGCAGATGACGTACTCGCCTTTGGCGAAATAGGCTTGGCAGGGGAGATCAGAGCGGTTAATAATTGTGAGCAAAGAGTTCAGGAAGCGTATAGACTCGGATTTACTCGTTGCATTATTCCGTTTAACAATTATAAATCTCTCTCAAAAGAATTAAAGATTAACGTGGACATCGTTCCCGTAAGAACAATCAGAGATGCATTTAAAGCTTTGACAGAGGAATAACCAAGTATTAATTATTTTCGGCATTTGTCTTTTAATTAGGCAAGTGCCGATTTTTT
>CAJOJV010000001.1:5068-134130 GCA_905234995.1 uncultured Eubacterium sp.
TACAATTATACAAAATAAATATTTTGCCCAATTGAGGGGAGTCTGAAAAGCTTGTAATAAAGGCAAATGCTTAAAATACTTATTTTATTGAATTTATTATTTATTATTATACTATGTTATATTTCTTTGCAATTCTTATAATTTAATATGTAAAGTTCAGTAAAACGTTGATTAACGTTATGACTTTTAATTCATATTGTTTTAAGCATTTCTCTTTTTTTACAGCAGATTTATATGTGTTAGTTTGAAAATCTATAAAATTCCGTCCTCTCAGTTTTTTTCAGACGATGTAGGTATCGTCCGGAAAATTTCTATCGAATTGTATTTATAATTCTATGTATGTATTTTAAGTTTTCGTTTGAAATTCATACATTACAGATGTTAATTTATAAAACTATGAGTTTGCTTAAATTGTTTAATTAAACAGGCTTGTTTTGTTATTCATTATTACGTAGTTAATTTTTATTTATTTCTTCCCTGCGATTTAGCAAGGTTAATTATTATATTGTTATGAAACTGTTTCACAGAAAGGATGTTTTTTTATGAAACGAGAAGAATTTCAGTATTTACCGCAGCTTGTGCAGCAATACTTAATGTATCTTGAAGCAATTAAGGGTCATTCGCAGCTGTCTATTATTGAATATGCTTCGGACCTGCGAACGTTTTTCCGTTTTGTTGCAAAGGAAAAAGGACTGTGCAGCAAGGATACGCCTGATGACGAGATAGATCTCTCCCCTATCGATATTGATTTTATTAAGAAGATTACGCTTAACGACGCTTATCAGTTTTTGATTTACTGCAGAAACGTGCGTAATAACAATGAAAATACAAGGGCAAGACGCGTTATAGCAATCAGGCGCTTCTTTATTTATCTTACAGATAACCTGGGTGTTCTTGATTATAACCCGATGAAAAATCTTGATATTCCCAAAACAAAAAAAGCCCTTCCAAAATATCTTACCTTAGAGGAAGCGGAAAAGCTTTTAAGTGTAATTGACGGTCCGTATAAAGAGCGCGATTATGCGATTATAACCTTGTTTTTGAATTGCGGAATGCGCCTTGCCGAGCTCGTTTCAATCGATTATAACGATATAAAAGCGGACGGCAGCCTTGTTATTACCGGCAAGGGCAATAAAGAAAGAATTGTTTATCTTAATGAAGCCTGCATCAGGGCAATTGCGGAATACAGAAGGGTTCGCCCCAACGAGGGCGTAAAGGACAGAGCGCTGTTTTTAAGCTCACGCAATCAGCGAATAAGCCCAAAAACCGTTCAGCATATCGTTTATACAAATCTTGATAAGGCAGGGCTTGGCGACAGAGGCTTGTCCGTTCATAAGCTGCGACACACTGCGGCAACGCTTATGTATCAGCACGGCAATGTTGACCTGCTTTTGCTTAAGGAAATATTGGGGCATGAGAACCTGGGCACAACTGAGATTTACACGCATACCTCAACCGAGGCTACAAGAAAAGCAATTGAATCAAATCCGCTGAACAGTAAAAATAACGATAAAAAATAATTTAAGGCAAGGATATTCCTTGCCTTTTATAATGCAATAATACCTCCTATTGCCGTTGACGCAAGCGCCTCAAGAAATGCGGCAAGCACAATAAATATTCCGTAAATCAGTATGCTTTTGAGATATTCTTTATAGTTTATTTCAACTGCTTGATTATCTTTCTTTACCGTTATATCATAAATTCTTTTGCTGAGCTCAAAGCTTTTAGAGATTGTCAGAATAATTAATGTAAGTAATAAGGCGCTGAACGGGGCAATAAGCAGCATGGAATAGCCAAAGCCTTTAATACCGTAAGCGCAATAGTAATAGGAAATCTTACTTGCAGAAAGAAGCCCCAATAAAAGCGGAACGAAGTTAATAACCGGAAAGCCGAGAACGCATAATCCGAGCAAAACGGAGGCTGCAAACGCAAGAGAATACCTTGATAAATCGTTTACGAATTGAGTTAAGAGTTCATCTGAAGTGCCGCTTAGAATTAACTTATTCAGTGTATCACTCTGAAACTTAGTATATATAACCGAGCCGAGAATAAGCCCTGACAGATAGAACAATACGGAATAAATAATAGATTTATATTTTGAGAATAATTCAAAAACATCAATCTTATTTTTGCTAATCTCTTCAGTTTCTGGCTTTATATCTTCTTTTCCGTTAACAATAAGCTGCATTATTTAACCTTAATTCTTTTTGTTTTTCTTAATGAATAAGCGCCGCATAAGCCGCCTATAACGATGCAGATGGTAATTTTAATTAAAAATAAAACTCCTCCGGATGAATGAAATATGAGGTTTATAAAGCAGTAAATTATCAGAGGAATTGTTGAAATAGAGCCGAGTGCAAAGCCGTTATTTTTAAAGCCTCTAACGCAGGTACAGCCCGTAACGGCAGACGTTACGGCACAGATTAATACAGAAGCATACTTTAAAATGCTGATGTCAATATCAAATTTCAGGCATAAATATGAAGCAGCCGTGCTGCATAACAAAACGGAAATTGCCGTAAGTGAAATAGAAATAACTGTATATTTAATTATAAGGCTTGAACCCTTAATTGTTTTAATCTTTTTCATAAAAAAACTCCCTTGATGTCCTGTTAAAGGATATTCAAGGGAGTTAAATTTTATTACTTTAAATTAATCCTCGTCTGAAAGCGGCTTAGGTCCGTCATCCTCGGAATTCTTTTTCTTATTTTTCTTTTCCTTAGCAGCCTCTTTTGCGGCTTCAACTTCCTTCTTGTGCTGATCCATCTTGGTCTTATTCGTGTTAACAGCCCAGCGCATAATTCTCATCTTGGTTCTGTCAGCGCCTGTTTCGATAATAAGATCTTCCTCACGAATGGTTACAACCTTACCAACGATACCGCCGATTGTGATAATTTCATCGCCGATTTCAAGAGCGCTTCTCATTTCCTGTTCTTCCTTCTGGCGCTTCTTTTGCGGTCTGATAGTCATAAAATACATAAGGCCTACAAGAACAACCATCATAATAATCATGGTTGAACCGCCCTGAGTGCTTGAACCTGATGCTGAGCCGGAAGCTAACTGAAGTAAATATCCTGTCATTTGTAATTCCTCCTAACGAATTTCTTTTATATTATATATAGTGTTTAATTAAATTGCAAGAACTTTCTATATTCTGGTATCAAGTTTAACACAAAATTCATTTTTATAATCTTCGAATGAATTATTCTCAATATTTTCTCTGATTTCAGACATAAGATTATTATAAAAATAAAGATTATGCATAACAGCAAGGCGCATACCGAGCATTTCGTTTGCTTTAAGCAAATGCCTTATATATCCCCTGCTGTGGCTTTGGCAAACGGGGCAGTTGCAGTGCTCGTCAAGCGGCTTATCATCGCGGGCATATTTGGCGTTATTTATATTAATAATGCCGTCCTTTGTAAAAATATGTCCGTGCCTTGCATTTCTGCTCGGCATAACGCAATCGAAAAGGTCAACTCCCCTGCTCACTGCTTCTATAATATTCCCGGGAGTGCCGACTCCCATAAGATATCTCGGCTTATTTTCCGGTGCAAACGGGGTAACGGCGCTGATAATACGGTACATATCCTGCTTCGGTTCGCCGACTGCAAGCCCGCCGATTGCGTATCCGTCCAGATCCATTTTTGCAATCAGCTTCATATGCTCAACGCGCAAATCATCAAAGGTGCAGCCCTGATTTATGCCGAATAAAAGCTGGTCCTTATTTATCGTTTCAGGCAGTGAATTAAGCCTGTCCATCTCAATTTTGCAGCGCTCAAGCCATCTTGTTGTGCGCTCGCAGGCTTCCTTTGCATATTTATAAGTAGCAGGGTTTTCAACACATTCGTCAAACGCCATAGCAATGGTTGAGGCTAAGTGGCTCTGAATCTGCATTGATTCCTCGGGTCCCATAAATATTTTTCGCCCGTCAATATGGGAATTGAAGGTAACGCCCTCCTCTTTAATCTTGTTCAGCTTTGCAAGTGAAAACACCTGAAATCCGCCGCTGTCAGTAAGAATTGGCTTATCCCAATTTGTGAATTTGTGAAGCCCGCCCATATCGTAAACGAGCTCGTCACCCGGACGGATGTGCAGATGATACGTGTTGCATAGCATAACCTGCGTGCCGATTTTATTTAAATCCTCGGTTGCAAGACCTCCCTTAATTGCCGCAACTGTGGCAACGTTCATAAATGCGGGAGTCTGCACCGTACCGTGAACCGTTTCAAACACCGCGCGCCTTGCATTTCCTTCTTTTTTAATTACAGTAAATTTCATTCTAATCCTCAATCATCATGCTGTCGCCAAAGCTGAAAAAGCGATACTTTTCTGCAACGGCGGTATTGTATGCATTCATAATATTATCAAAGCCTGCAAATGCCGAAACAAGCATAATCAGCGTGCTTTCAGGCAAATGGAAATTAGTTATAAGCGCGTCAATGCATTTAAAATCATAGCCGGGATAAATAAATATTGAGGTATCGTCCTCATCCGCACGCATTTCACCGTATTTTGAAGCAACTGATTCAAGAGTTCTGCAGGACGTTGTGCCGACGGAAATTACTCTTTTTCCGTTAGCCTTTGTCTGATTAATCAAATCAGCCGTTTCCTGAGGCACAACGTAATGCTCCGTGTGCATCTTATGCTTTGTTACATCATCCACCTTAACGGGTCTGAATGTGCCCAAGCCAACGTGGAGAGTAACGTAACCGATATTAACGCCCATTGACCTGATTTCTTCAAGCATTTCCGGCGTGAAGTGCAGACCAGCCGTAGGTGCAGCTGCAGAGCCGAGCTCGCGGCTGTAAACGGTTTGATACCTTTCCTTATCCTGAAGCTTTTCCTTGATATACGGAGGCAGCGGCATTGCTCCGATTTCATCAAGCACTGCAAAAATGTTGCCGTCGCAGGTAAACTGAACGAAGCGGTTGCCCTCATCGTCGTCTATATCAACAATTTCACCGATGAGCTTGCCCTCGCCGAAAATAAATTCCGTGCCGATTTTTGCTCTTTTACCGGGTTTGCACAGGCATTCCCAGATATTATTCTCTTTCTGAGCAACGAGCAGAAATTCAACAACGGCGCCCGTATCTTTTTTTACTCCGTAAATCCTTGCGGGAATAACCCTTGTATCGTTAAGAATTAAGCAATCGCCCTCATTGAGATAATCGCCTAAATCCCTGAATATTCTGTGTTCTATACTGCCATCAGATTTATGCAAAACCATCAATCTTGATGAATTTCTCGGCTCAACAGGTGTCTGAGCAATAAGGTTTTCAGGCAATTCATAAAAAAAATCAGAAGTTTTCATAAAGTCCCCATAATTAATGTTTGACATATATATATATTAAGTGATATTATATTAATTTAGAGTAGTAGGAAATGAGGCAAATATATGCCGTTTTCTATTATATTGTATTATATCTTAATTTACAAGATATTTTTTAGGAGGAAATATGAAACAGCAGTATAATGTTGGCGTGGTCGGCGCAACGGGTATGGTTGGCCAGCGCTTCATCACCCTGTTAAGTAATCACCCGTGGTTTAATATCACCTGCCTTGCGGCATCATCAAGATCGGCAGGAAAGAAATACACTGAAGCTGTCGGCAAAAAATGGTGTATGGATGTTGATATTCCGGAAAATGTTAAAGACATAGTTGTTATGGATGCAACTGCAGATATTGATAAAATCACAAAGCTTGTTGATTTTGTATTCTGCGCAGTTGATATGAAAAAAGATGAAATCAAGGCTCTTGAAGAGGAGTACGCAAAGCACGAGTGCCCCGTTGTTTCAAATAACAGCGCTCACCGTTTCACTCCGGACGTTCCAATGGTTGTGCCCGAGCTTAACCCTGAGCATATTGAAGTAATTGAAGCTCAGCGCAAGAGGCTCGGAACCAAGAGAGGCTTCGTTGCAGTTAAATCAAACTGCTCGCTTCAGTCTTACGTGCCTGCTCTCTTCCCTCTTCATAAGGATTACGGCGTTAAGGACGTGCTCGTTTGCACATATCAGGCAATCAGCGGCGCAGGCAAAACCTTTGAAACCTGGCCTGAGATGATTGATAACGTTATTCCTTTCATCGGCGGAGAAGAAGAAAAGAGCGAAAAAGAACCGCTTAAGCTTTGGGGTAAGGTTGAGGACGGCGAGATTAAGCTTGCCGATAAGCCTAACTTTACTGCACAGTGCATCCGCGTTCCTGTTTCAAACGGGCATCTTGGCGCAGTATTTGTAAACTTTGATAAGAAGCCTGAAAAGGAAGATATGATTAAAATCTGGAATAACTTTAAAGGCAGAGCACAGGAGCTTGAACTTCCCTCTGCTCCCAAGCAGTTCCTCAATTATTTTGAGGAGGACAACAGACCTCAGATTAAGTCCGAAAGAATGCTTGAAAACGGCATGGCTATTTCAATCGGCAGACTTCGTGAGGACACACAGTATCAGTACAAATTTGTTTGCCTTTCACATAACACCCTCAGGGGTGCGGCGGGCGGTGGCGTGCTTCTTGCAGAGCTGCTTTGTGCTGAAGGTTATATGGATTAATAAACACATAATTATTTTTAGGAGAATCTGTTATGAAAGAACCAATTTTCACAGGTGCAGGCGTTGCAATTATTACCCCTATGCTTGAGGACGGAAAAATAAATTATCCTGAATTTGAAAGATTTATTGATTTTCAGATTGAAAACGGTACGGACGCAATCGTTATTTGCGGCACTACAGGTGAAAGCTCCACCCTCACTATGGAAGAGCATTCCGAGTGCATCAGATGGTGTATCAAATACGTAAACGGCAGAGTTCCGGTTATCGCAGGTACGGGCTCCAATGATACGAGCACTGCTATTGAGCTTTCTAAGGAGGCTTGTGCGGACGGTGCAGACGCTTTATTGCTTGTTACACCTTACTATAACAAAACAAGCCAGAGAGGTCTTATCGCTCACTACACGGCAATTCACGACGCAACCGATAAGCCGATTATCCTTTATAACGTTCCCTCAAGAACCGGCTTGAATATCAATCCGGAAACTGCTGCTGAGCTTGCAAAGCTGCCGAGAATTAACGGTATTAAGGAAGCAAGCGGCAGCCTTGAGCAGGTTGAAAAGATTCGCGAGCTTTGCGGCGACGAGCTCAATATCTGGAGCGGTAATGACGACCAGATATTTGACCTTATGGAGCGCGGCGGCAAGGGCGTTATCAGCGTGCTTTCAAACGTTGCCCCGCAGGAAACTCACGACATCGTTGAGGAATATCTTAACGGCAACACTGAAAAGTCAAAAGGGCTTATGGATAAGTATATGAAGCTTGCAAAGGTTATGTTCTGCGACGTTAACCCGATTCCCGTTAAGGAAGCAGTTAATATTTTCGGTTATGACGCCGGGCATTGCAGACTTCCGCTTATCGACACAACAGATGAAAATAAGAAGCTTATTAAGGATACAATGGCTGAATACGGGCTTGTAAAATAAATCTTATCTAAGGAATTATAAAATGGTTAGAATTATACTTTGCGGCGCAAACGGCAAAATGGGAAAGGTTATTCAAAGCGTTGTCTCTGCAAGAGAGGACGCCGAGATTGTTGCAGGCGTTGATATTAACACTGCTCCTGCCCCCTTCCCCGTTTACAGCGATATTTCCGAGGTTAATGAGGAAGCGGATGTTATTATTGATTTTACAAACCCTTCGCTTCTCTGCGGACTTCTTAATTTTGCAACCTCAAAAAAAATTCCCGTTGTTATCGGAACCACGGGATTTGACGATCAGCAGAAGGAACAGATTAAGGCGGCTTCGGAAAAGACTGCGGTTTTCTTCACATATAATATGAGCATCGGCGTTAACCTGCTTGCAAATCTTGCAAAGAAGGCTGCTCAGATTCTTTCGGATGATTTTGATATTGAGATTATTGAAAAGCATCATAATCAGAAAATTGACGCTCCGAGCGGCACGGCATTAATGCTTGCAGATGCTATTTGTGAGGAAATTCCCGAGCCGATGAAATATGAATACGACCGCCATTCAAAGCGCGAAAAGCGCACGAAAAATGAAATCGGGCTTCACGCTGTCAGAGGCGGCACGATAGTCGGCGAGCACGAGATTATATTTGCCGGCAGGGATGAAATCATCACCCTTTCACATTCTGCAAGAAGCAAGGAAATCTTCGCAGTCGGCGCTGTTAATGCTGCGGTATTTATGGCTGGCAAGGATGCGGGAATGTATTCAATGAAAGAAATGATTGGTTAAAATTAAAGCGGAACGATTTTTCGTTCCGCTTAATTTTTATTCCTTTGTCCAGGTTACGCCCTGTGGCGTATCTTTAAGGATGATGCCCCTTGCCTTTAAATCGTCACGGATTTTATCCGCGGTTGCCCAGTCCTTATTCTTTCTTGCTTCCTGGCGTTGCTCAATAAGCGCCTCAATTTCGCTGTCAAGCGTGTTTTCCTTGCGGTTATAGAGAATTCCCAATACACAGCAAAGCTCGTCAAATACGCTTGCTGCGTGCTCTGCCGCCGCCTTAGATACGGGCTTATCAAGCACCTTGGTGTTGATATCCTTTGTTAAATCAAAGATTGCGGCAATGCCGTCCGCAGTATTAAGGTCGTCGTCCATAGCCGCAATAAACTGCTCGCGGCGAGAATCAAACAGCTTAATAAGCTCATCATCGTTATCCGCTGTATTCGCAGCGGCATTTTTAATAGCAAAATCAAGGCTCTCACGGCAGGTGTAAAGCCTTTCAAGCGCAGATTTGCACTGCTCAATGATATCAAGGCTGTAGTTAATCGGTGAGCGGTAATGAGATGAAATCAGGAAATATCTGATAACCTCATAGCCGTATGCATTTGCAATTTCGCGCACGGTTTTGAAGTTGCCGAGCGATTTGCTCATCTTAACATTATCAACATTGATATAGCCGTTGTGCATCCAGTATTTTGAGAAAGCGCAATCGTTGGCACATTCGCTCTGCGCAATCTCGTTTTCGTGGTGCGGGAAGATTAAATCCTGACCGCCGCAATGAATATCAATCGTTTTGCCGAGATATTTTCTGTTCATTGCAGAACATTCAATATGCCACCCGGGTCTGCCCTTTCCCCACGGAGATTCCCAATAGGGCTCACCCTCTTTAGCACCCTTCCAGAGCGCAAAATCAAGCGGGTTTTCCTTAATGTCGCCTACTGCTATGCGTGCGCCGCTTACCAAATCCTCAATCGGCTGATGGGATAATTTGCCGTATTCGTCAAATTTAAGCGTTCTGAAATAAACGTCGCCGTATACTGCATATGCATAGCCCTTATCAATAAGGGTCTGAATAATATCAATGATTTCATCAATATTTTCGGTTGCCTTCGGATGAACGGTTGCGTCTTTAAAGTTTAAGCCGTGAGCGTCCGTCCAGAACTCTTCAATATATTTCTTTGAAATTTCTTCAAAGGTTGAGCCCTCTTCATTTGCGCGGTTAATAATTTTATCGTCAATATCCGTAAAATTCTGAACGAACTTAACGTTATAGCCCCTGTATTCAAGATAGCGGCGAAGCACGTCAAACACGCAGAGCGGGCGCGCGTTACCAATGTGAATATAATTATAAACCGTAGGTCCGCAGGCGTAAATCTTAACCTCGTTCTCATCAACGGGAACAAATTCCTCTTTGCGCCTTGACATTGTGTTAAATACTTTCATAGCAGCCTCCTTACTTTTTCTTTAATTCTGCAAGCTCTTTTTCAAGCTCTTCAATTCTTGCTTGGTTATCCTTAATCGCATTGAGAAGCGGGTTTGGTATATTAATCTGGTCAAGATCGTCTACACGCTCGCCGTCAATTCTGACAACCGTTCCCGGAACGCCGACAACCGTGCAGTTCGGCTCAACGTCCTTGATAACGACCGCGCCTGCGGCAACCTTTGCATTCTTGCCGATTGTGATTGGACCAAGCACCTTTGCGCCAGCGCCAATCATAACGCCGTCCTCAATAGTGGGATGCCTTTTTCCGATATCCTTACCCGTACCGCCGAGAGTAACGCCCTGATAAATCATAACGTCGTTACCGATTTCAGTGGTTTCACCGATAACGATGCCGTGACCGTGGTCTATGCAAACGCGCTTACCGATGGTTGCGCCTGGGTGAATTTCTATTCCCGTTTTATGAGCGCTGTGCTGGCTGATTGCCCTTGCAATGAAAGGCATATTGTGCCTTAAAAACCAATTAGCCCTTTTGTGAGCACGAAGCGCCTTAAAGCCCGGATAAAGCAAAACAATTTCAATCGGGCTTCTTGCGGCAGGGTCATGCTCCATAAAGCTTTTGATTGACTCTCTGTAATCATTAAACATATAAAAACTCCAAAAATCAAAATGCCCCTGTCAAATGACAGAGGCAATACTTATATACTGCGGTTCCACTCTTCTTTATACTTAATCGAAAACCGATTTGGCAGATAACGATGCCGACCGCCGCAGAATACTTTGTTCCTCTGCGGACTCGGGAGTGCATTTCGGCAAGCTCTTATTACGGGCTTTCACCAACCGCCCGCTCTCTGAAATAAGGATGAATGCTTACTTCTCTCCGTCAACGCTTTATCTATTAATTACATTATATACAAATTTTTCAATTTTGCAACAATTATTTTGTTTTTATTAAATGCCAGCCGTCCTTAGTGTAAACAATACCGCTCAAAAGCGTGATTATTCCTACAATCCAGAACGAAACCGCACAGAAAATGTTCAGCCACGCTGTTTCAAAATTAATGTCAAAGCCGAATTCACCGAGGGTCAGGAAGAAAAATACTGCAATCGTTGTGACCATCTGAAGCAGCGTTTTTGCCTTGCCGAAGCCGTTAGCGGCAATAACCTCGCCTTCTGTGCAGGCCGCCATTCTGATGCCGGCAACAAGAAATTCCCTGACAAGCATAATCATAATAACCAAATCGGTATGCCAGCCGAAATCAATTAAAACAATATAGGCGGCAAAAACAAGCGCTTTGTCCGCAAGAGGGTCCATAAGCTTGCCGAAATCCGTAACTAAACAGCGTTTTCTTGCTATATAGCCGTCTGCCTTATCGCTAAGGCAGGCAATTACGTAAACAATAAAGGTTGCAAGCCAATGATAAGGAAAGCTCATCAGCGCGCAGGCAAGCAGCGCAGGTACGCAAAAGAATCTGAATACTGTAATTTTATTTGGTAAATTCATAAGCTGCTCCGATTATTTATATTACTGTTCCGATTAAATCATAACCGTTATAATCAGTGATTTTTACGTTAACAAATTCGCCTATTGAAAGGTCTTTATCGGACTTTATAATAATTCCGCTGTCAATCTCAGGAGAATCAAGATAGCTTCTGCCGATATAGCCGTCCTCGGTTAATTCATCAATAACGGTTTTATAAATCCTTCCGATTCGCTTTTCATTTGCTTTTTCTGTAACGGAATACTGAATATCCATAATTATTTCAGCACGCTTTGCTTTAACGTCATCGTTAATTTGATTATTCATTTCAGCGGCGGGTGTTCCCTCCTCTGCCGAATATTCAAAGCAACCCATTTTGTCAAATTCCATTTCCTTGACAAAGCTGCAAAGCTCCTCAAACTGCTCATCGGTTTCACCAGGAAAGCCAACTAAAAACGTGGTTCTTAAGGATAAATCTGGAATTCGGCTTCTCATTTTATTAATCAGAGCCTTAAGCTCATCGTAAGAGCCACTTCTGTTCATTGCCTTAAGAATATCTGAATTGCAATGCTGAAGCGGAATATCAATGTAAGAGCAAACCTTTTCCTCTGAAGCAATAACCTCAATCAGTTCATCGGTAACCTTATCGGGATAGCAATAGAATAATCTTATCCATTCAAGCTTCTTCAGCCTGCAAAGCTCCTTTAAAAGCTGAGGCAATCTGTATTCACCGTAAAGCTTAATTCCGTATTTTGTGGTGTCCTGTGCAATCAGAATAATTTCCTTAACTCCGCTTTCAACAAGATGCTTTGCTTCTTTGAGAATGCTTTCAATTTCACGCTCACGGTATTCCCCTCTGATTGCGGGTATAGCACAGTAAGAGCATTTATTATCACAGCCGTCTGATATCTTTAAATATGCCCAGTGTGACGGTG
The DNA here is from genome assembly GCA_905234995.1 of uncultured Eubacterium sp. Lineage (GTDB taxonomy): Bacteria > Bacillota > Clostridia > Oscillospirales > Acutalibacteraceae > Eubacterium_R. Next base: position 17,157 of record CAJOJV010000001.1, read on the forward strand.
TTGAAACCATTCTTTCATCATCAAGAGGAAGATAGCACTTATTGGGATAAATGCTTGTTGTAACGCCGCAGAGCGCCTTCTGGCAAATCTTAACGATATCGTTATTTGCACCGATGCCGACAATAGCGTCAACCTCGGGCATTTCCTTAATAATCTCATCCTGATAACGTTCGGCAAGGCAGCCTGTAACGACGATTGCGGAAATCAAACCTGCTTTTTTATACTCTGCTACCTCAAGAATAGTGTCAATAGCTTCCTGCTTAGCCGCATCAATAAAGCCGCAGGTGTTGATTATCATAACGTCGGAAGCCTCGATTGAAGAAACAATTTCAAAGCCTGCTTTATTCAGTTTTTCAAGTAACATTTCGCCGTCAACCTGATTTTTGGGGCATCCGAGCGAAATCATACCAACCTTAAAACTACTCATTCTCAATCCTTTTAAAGGCTTCTTTAATATCCGAATAGCTGAAACCGCGGCGCATAAGAGCGGCTATAACCTTTTCCTTGCCGCCCTCAGCCCTGAGCTTGGTTAAATAAAGCTTATTAATAATTCTAATTATACTTTCGGCTGCATTGGTTTCGTTATCGTCAATGATATTGCTGATAATCTGACCGTCAATGCCTTTTTTAATAAGCTCATGTTTAACCTGATATCGGGAGTAATTCTTAGTATTAAACAGATGCTCGGCATATCCCTTTGCAAATTCCTCGTCGTTAAGATAGCCAAGCTCAATATACTTTTCAATTGCCAAATCTGCGGAGCGCTCGTCAACCGTTTTCAGAAGCTTTTCGCGAAGCTCTTTAACGGAATGGCTGCGCCTTGAAAGTAAATCCGCACATTTATTAAAAGCCTTGCGGTAATTGATTTTAAGCTGAAGCTCCTTCCATTCGTCATCGTCAATATCAGTGCCGTCGGGAATATAGTTTTCAAGCCAGAAATCAACATCGGTAGTAAGCCTGTATTCATCATCAAGCAGGAGGTGGATTTTCCGCCCCCTGCCCTTTTGAGATTTTATAATCATTTATTCAGATTAATCCTCATCGTCCTCAACGGCAATATCAAGCTTTGCCCTTGCAGCAGCTCTTGTCTGCTTAACGGTTTCCTCGCTCGGTGCTGCAGGTGCAGGAGCTTCCTCAACTTCAGCCCTCGGAGCAGCCTTGCCGTTATATTTGTGATTAGCGTCAAGTTCTTTCATTTTATCGGTAATCTGTTCTTCAAGTTTTGCGGCAAATTCGGGATTATTAAGAATCATATCCTTAACCTTATCTCTGCCCTGTCCAAGCCTTTCATCACCATATGAGAACCAGGAGCCGCTCTTCTTGATGATACCAAGCTCAACGGCCATATCAACGATTTCGCCTTCCTTGCTGATACCCGTGCCGTACATAATATCAAATTCAGCGGTCTTAAACGGAGGTGCAACCTTGTTTTTAACGATTTTTGCCCTCGTTCTGTTGCCGACAAATTCCGTTGAAGAGGTCTTAAGCGTTTCAACTCTTCTTACGTCAATTCTCATTGAGGAATAGAACTTAAGCGCACGGCCGCCTGTAGTAACCTCGGGATTCCCGTACATAACGCCAACCTTTTCACGAAGCTGGTTAATGAATATAATAAGGCAGTTGCTCTTGTTAATTGCGCCCGTAAGCTTTCTGAGAGCCTGGCTCATAAGTCTTGCGTGAAGACCAACGTGAGAATCTCCCATTTCGCCGTCAATTTCAGACTTAGGAACAAGCGCAGCAACCGAGTCAACAACAAGAATATCAATAGCGCCTGAGCGAACGAGCTGTTCTGTAATCTCAAGAGCCTGCTCGCCGTAATCAGGTTGAGCAACGAGTAATGAATCAATATCAACGCCCAGATTAGCTGCATAAACAGGGTCAAGCGCGTGCTCAGCATCAATAAACGCAGCCTCTCCGCCGGCTTTCTGGCATTCAGCGATGCAGTGAAGAGCAAGAGTTGTTTTACCTGAGGATTCAGGTCCGTAAATCTCAACAATTCTGCCTTTCGGAAGACCGCCGATACCCGTTGCCAAATCAAGCGTGAGTGAGCCTGTTGAAATAGCTTCAACGTTAAGATGATTATTTTCGCCGAGGCGCATAACCGCACCTGCGCCGAACTGCTTTTCAATGTGCTTTAATGCGTTTTCAAGAGCGGTTTGCTTTTCGCTTGCCACCGGTTTCTTTTCTGCTGCCATAATAGCCTCCTGTGTTAATAACTTATATATGTTTATTACTCTATAATTATAATAAATAATCTATTTAAAATCAATATAAAGTACAAAAATTGACACAATCTTTATATTATTAAAAATATTATGAAAAAATGCTTGCATTTTATGAAATTATATGTTAATATTTATCCGTTCTAAATTTACAAGGAGGTGTTCGCTAATGGCAAAATGTGAATGCTGCGGAAAAGAAATGAGCTTCGGCATTAAGGTTTCTCACTCGCACAGACGCTCAAACAGAACTTGGAAACCAAATGTTAAAAAGGTTAAGGCTATTGTTAACGGCTCTCCTAAAAGAGTTTACGTTTGCACAAGATGCCTTCGTTCAGGTAAAATTGAAAGAGCATAATTAAGAAAAACCGTCTTTTTAAGGCGGTTTTATTTTTTATAAAGTAAAGGAGTCTGTTTTATTCAGACTCCTTTTTCTTTAATGATATTTTGTTTTCATTATGATTAATCAGCTTCTTTATGTTCTCCCTGTGAGCAATGAACACAATTGCGGTAAAAATAAGAGAAATCAAAGCTGCAAGTATATCTCGGTGGAGCAGATATATGAGAATAGGATAAAGAGCAGCCATAATAAGCGAGCCGAGGCTGACGTATTTTGTTATTAATACGACGATTATGAATATTCCGAGAAGGATAAGACCTATTCTCCAGTCTATCATAAACACCATTCCGCCGCTTGTTGCAACGCCTTTTCCGCCCTTAAACTTAAAGAAAACGGGAAAGATATGCCCAAGCACGCAAAAGAAGCCTGAAAAGCATTTTACGAGCATTTCCATTGGTATGGACTGGGTATCGTTGATTATATCAAGTCTTTTGCAGGTATATACTGAAATAAGAATTGCCACTGCAACCTTAGCCATATCACCGATAATCGTCAGCGCTGCCATTCCCTTGCCGTAATTTCTGAGCATATTCGTTGTGCCCGCGTTACCGCTGCCTTTTTCACGCACGTCCTCTCCCTTAGCCTTGGAAAGAATAACGCCGAAATTAAGGCTCCCGAGCAGATAGGACAGCAAGGCAATTAAACAAAAAATTAGAATTTCCATTATTTCTTGCTCTCTCCCCTCTCTCTGATAATAAATCTGACAGGGGTTCCGTCAAGCCCGAAAATTGCTCTTATCTGGTTTTCAAGATAGCGCTGATACGAGAAATGGAAAAGCTCGGCATTATTTACAAAGAATACGAAGGTGGGCGGTCTGGTTGAGGCCTGAGTCATATAATATATCTTAAGCCTTTTGCCTTTATCCGTCGGAGGCTGAACCCTTGCGGTAGCGTCCGCGAGAACCTCGTTGAGCTTGCCCGTTGAAATTCTCATTGAGTTCTGAGAATGAACGAAGGCAATCATTTCAAAGAGCCTGTCAAGCCTCTGGCCCGTTTTAGCAGAGATAAACATAACGGGAGCAAAGCTCATAAATGAGAAATCAACCGCAAGCTTTTCACGGAATTCCTTCATCGTGTTTGTATCCTTTTCAATTGCATCCCATTTATTAACTGCAATAATGCAAGCCTTGCCCTGCTCAAGCGCAATGCTCGCAACCTTTGAATCCTGCTCTGTAAAGCCCTCCTGAGCGTCTATCATAATTACACAGACGTTTGCGCGCTCAACTGCCATTCTGGCTCGAATGATGCTGAATTTTTCAATTGCATCATTGATTCTGCTCTTACGCCTAATTCCTGCAGTATCAATAAAATTGAATTTACCGTACTGATTTTCAATCAGCGTGTCGGTTGAATCCCTCGTGGTGCCTGCAATATCGGAAACGATTGCCCTTTCCGAACCGCTGATTTTGTTAATTAACGACGATTTACCCACGTTAGGCTTACCGATAACGGCAACGTTAATAATCTCGTCATCCTCTTCCTCATCTTCAAAGGCGGGAAGATTTTTTATTACCTCATCAAGTAAATCGCCCGTGCCGTGACCGTGAACCGAGGAAACGGCTATTGGATCGCCTAAACCGAGATTATAGAATTCGTAGAATTCGGGCTCGGGAGCGCCGATGCTATCGCATTTATTAACGCAGAGCACAATCGGCTTGCCGCTTTTTTGAAGCATTGCGGCAACCTCGGTATCAGCCGCCAGAATGCCGCAGGTTAAGTCAGTTACAAAGATAATAACGTCGGCAGTTTCAATTGCAATCTCAGCCTGTGCACGCATCTGCTTAAGAATAACGTCGTTAGAATACGGCTCAATACCGCCCGTATCAACGAGTAAAAACTTATTATTCAGCCATTCGCAATCGCCGTATATTCTGTCCCTCGTAACGCCCGGGGTGTCATCAACAATTGAAAGACGAGTGCCGATAAGCTTGTTAAATAAAGTTGATTTGCCGACATTCGGTCTGCCGACGATAGCAACAACGGGTTTGCTCATATCAGCACCTCCTGTATCAAATAATAGTCTGCCTTACAGCAAGAAAGACGGACATAATATGCCCGTCTGAAAGTCTGTAAGATTTAAGATTAATCTTCTGTTGCAACAACTTCCTTGCCGTTGTAGTAGCCGCAGCTCTTGCAAACTCTGTGAGGAACAGTGTAAGCTGAGCAATTCGGGCACTTAACGAGAGTCGGAGCGTTCATTTTCCAAACGCTTGAACGTCTTTTATTCTTTCTTGTTGAAGAAGTTCTTCTTGCCGGTACTGCCATTTTAATAGCCTCCTTTTTATCAATAAGTGAATAATTTACTCTTCATCATCAAGCAGCTCAAGAAGCGCCGCCATGCGCGGGTCAACCTCTTTTTTGCAGCCGCAATCGCCGAGATTTAAGTTTTTGCCGCATTTAAAGCATAAGCCCTTGCAGTCTTCCCTGCAAAGAATTTTGCTTGGCAAAAACAGCTGAACCTCTTCCCTGACGATTTCGTCAATATCAAGCACAGCGTCCTGAACGATGATGTAATCCTCTTTATCATCATCCTCATTAGCAAGCTCCGAAACGACGATTTTGTTCAGAGAAAAGCCCATATCCCTGTTTACGTCCTCGGCACATCTGTCACAAAAACCGCTGAACTTAAATGAAACCTCAGCCTCAAGATATACGACGTTTGCTTTACCGTAAACCTTTCCGCAGACCTTTGCGCCGTCCTTGATAGGATAATAAGTGCCGTAAGATAAATCATCAAGATTTAAAGTGTAATCAACTGAAATAGATTTTTCAATCCCGTTTAAGAGATTTGTTATATCAAGTTTCATATAATACACCTCAATCACTTTGCTTTAGTATTATATATATAAGAAAGAATTTTGTCAATAGAAAAATAATAAAAAAGGCGCGGAAAACCGCGCCCTCATTGCATTAAAGCTTATAATTCTTCACAATAATCAAATACTTCAACCGGTAAATCTTCTTTATCGCAGCTGATTGTGAAATAGAAATTAACGTCAGTTGCCTCAGAAAGTTCTGAAAGCATATCAAAAAACTGAGGAAGCTTAGCATATTCTCTGCCGACAATCTTAAAGGTTGCATCAACAAGAACATCTGTTACATCATAGTTACCAGCACAAATTCCGGAAAGGAAACCGTAAAAAGCCTTGTGGCCGTTAATATTGTAGGTCTCGGTTTCAAGCAGCCTTGCTCTTGATGAGATATCATAAGTGAGCTTCGGCTCCTTTTCTACACATACAACATTGCCGTCTGAGCTTTCAACGCAGGAATTAACGAGGTCAATAAGCCTCTTTGTTTTTCCTGAGCCTTTATTTCCGATAATAAGTTTAATCATTTATGAATCCTCCGTTAGGTTTATTTTCAATTATATATTAGCATATACCAAGCTCTTTTTCAAGTTTTTCTTTTTCACTTTCATAACCGGGCTTGCCGAGAAGCGCAAACATATTCTTTTTGTAGCTTTCAACACCCGGCTGATTGAACGGATTTACACCGAGAATATAGCCGGAAATCGCGCATGCCTTCTCAAAGAAATAAATCATATAGCCAAGGTTTGCAGCGGCAATATTATCGCTTTCAAGAATGAAATTGGCAACTCCGCCCTCAGTGTGAGCAAGTAACGTGCCCTGCCTTGCCTTTTCGTTTACATAGCTTAATGTTTTGCCTGCAAGGAAATTAAGCCCGTCAATATTGCCCTCCTGCTCCGTTAAGATAAAATCGTCAAGCGGGTTGTTAAACTTAATGCAGGTTTCAAACATTAAATCTGAGCCGCTTTCCTGAATAAACTGGCCAACTGAATGTAAATCGGTTGAGAACACGCAGGATACGGGATATAAGCCCTTGCCGTCCTTACCCTCGCTTTCAGCAAAAAGCTGCTTGAGCCATTCATTGAACATCGTCATACAGGGCTCATAGGAAATGAAGCATTCAAGCCTTTTGCCCTTATTATAAAGTACGTTCCTGATTGCAGCATATTTAAGGCAATCGTTATCGGCAATGCTTTCGCTCATTAAGGAGTCCTGCGCGCTCTTGGCGCCGTTCATAAGCTCATCAATATCAATTCCTGCAACAGCTATCGGAAGAAGACCCACAGCTGTTAAAACAGAATATCTGCCGCCAACATTATCGGGAACAACAAAGGTTTCATAACCCTCTTCATCAGCAAGGCTTTTAAGAGTGCCCTTTGCTTTATCCGTGGTTGCAAAAATGCGCTTTGCAGCCTCTTCCTTTGAATATTTGCTGTTAACCAAATCGCGGAAAACTCTGAACGCAATTGCAGGCTCCGTAGTTGTGCCGCTCTTAGAAATAACGTTTACGCAGATATCCTTACCCTCGCAAATCTTAAGCAGCTCAGTGAGCATTGAGGGGCTGATGGTATTACCGATGAAGTAAATCTGAGGAGTGTCCTTAGCAAGTGCATTGTAGTTACATGATTTAAGTGCCTCAATAACAGCTCTTGCGCCGAGATAAGAACCGCCGATGCCGATAACGATAAGTATATCGCAGTTGCCCTTGATGTATTCGGCAGCCTTTTTGATTCTTGCAAACTCTTCTTTATCATAATCTGTTGGAAGAGTTACCCAACCGAGAAAATCATTTCCCGCGCCCGTGCCGCTATGAAGCGTTTTCATTGCTTCAACGGCTTTCGGAGCCATCGCCATAATTTCATTTTCAGATACGAAAGGCTCGGCATATTTATTAATAAGCTTGATTTTTTCCATATATAAACCTCTTTTCAAATAGAGTTTTTAAGCTCCGTTTTTGAATTCGATATATTTTACACCAAAATAATTCCATAATCAACTATTATTTATATTTTATTTAGTAATTCTTTAAAAATATAGCTGAATTTGATTTTCGGTATTTCCTTGCCTGCGTAAAGCTTTATGGTTTTGAGTTCGGTATTATCTGATATCAGCTTTATTTCGCCGAGACTGTCGTTGATATTAACTGGCGCGGTTACGCTTTCCGTAACTGTATAAGAGTAGTTTATTTCTCCGCTTCCCTTTTTAATCAGAATTTTATCGAATAAATCATAGGATGGCTTAATGCTTTTTTCAATGCCGTTAACGATTTTAACCTCCGTAATCTGAGCCTCGTCAATATCGGGCACATATAATTCATAATTCGCAAATCCGTAATCGAGCAGATTTGTTGCAGTAAGAAATCTGCTTTCGCTTGTATCAGCGCCGAGGACGACTGCAATTAAATTCATATCCTCCCTCCTTGCGGTTGCGCAAATGCAAAAGCCTGCCTTTGAGGTTGTACCCGTTTTCAGCCCTGTTATTCCGTTATAAGTATTTACAAGCTTATTTGTGTTGTTAAGCTCTGTTTCTCCGTTTCTGAGATAATCAAGCCAGATTGTGGTATAGTTATATATAACGTCATATTTCAGCACCTCGCGCGCAATTACGGCAAGGTCGTGGGCGCAGGAATAGTGATTTGTTGACGTGTCGTCAAGCCCCGTGCAGTTTTCAAAGTTTGTGTTTTCAAGCCCCAAATCCTTTGCCCTTCTGTTCATATCCTTAATGAATGAGGGTAATGAGCCTGATACGTACTCTCCAAGCGCGGCACAGGCGTCGTTTGCAGAAGCCACAACAACCGCCTTTAGGAGCTCGTCAACCGTCATCGTCTCGCCGACCTCAAGCCAGATTTGCGAGCCGCCCATTGCAGTTGCGTTCTGACTTGCGGAAACCTGATCCGAAAGAGAAACCTTTCCGCTGTTGATAGCTTCAAGCACAAGCAGTATGCTCATAATTTTTGTTACGGAAGCAGGCGAAAGATGCTCATAAGCATTATTCTCATAGATTATATCGCCCGTGTCTGCACACATTAGAATTGAAGCTTTTGAAAAATCAAAATCATTTTTTTCATTAATTTCTTCTGCCTTTACCGATACCGGCAAAGAAATTGCTAATGCTACAGTAATAATCAAAGCAATAATTTTTCTCATAAAATCACCCTATAATTGATATTAAAATCAGGTTGTATTAATTACCCGAATTTGATATAATAAATCATAAATTCAGGAGATATATTAATGAAAGCTGCTTTTTATACCCTTGGCTGCAAGGTTAATCAGACTGAAAGTGAATATATGGCGGAGCTACTTGAAAGGGCGGGCTTTGAAATCGTCAGCCCCTCAGATGAGGCGGATTATTATATTATTAATTCCTGCACCGTTACTGCAACAGCAGACCAAAAAACGCGCCAGAACGTCAGAAAATTCAAAAGAAAGCATCCAGATTCGGTTGTTATTCTTACAGGCTGTATGCCGCAGGCGTTTCCTGATGAAGCATCGGCGCTTGAAGAAGCGGATATCGTGCTTGGCAACAAAAATGATAACGATATACTGTCGCTTATTAATGATTACAATATTAGCAATAATCGCATAATAGCGGTGTCTGAGCATAAGACGGGAGATAGTTTTGAGCCCTGCTCAATCTCAAAATTCAGCGAGAGGGTGCGCGCCTTTGTTAAAATTGAGGACGGGTGCGACCGCTTTTGCTCTTACTGCATTATCCCCATGAGTCGCGGCAGGGTGCGCTCAAAATCCCCCGCAGAGCTTGAAAAAGAGATTAAAATGCTTTCAGATAACGGGATAAAGGAAATCGTGCTTGTCGGAATTAACCTATCCGCATACGGCAAGGGTAAAGCCTTTGATATTGCTGACGCGGTAAGAATATGTAATGATAATCCCGATATACTGAGAGTTCGTCTCGGCAGCCTTGAGCCGGACCATATCACCGACGAAATCATTGAAAGGCTTTCCTCTTTTGAAAAGCTTTGCCCGCAATTTCATATATCATTGCAAAGCGGCTGCAATAAAACGCTTAAGAATATGAGGAGGCATTACACTGCCGAGGAATACTCAGAGCTTTGCAATAAGCTCAGAAACAGGTTTGAAAATGCCACGATTACCACAGATGTAATGGTTGGATTTAATGACGAAAGTGAGGCTGATTTTGAGGAAAGCCTTGCCTTTGTTAAGAAAATCCGTTTTGAGAAAGTGCACACCTTCCCATATTCCGAAAGAAAAGGCACATCTGCTTCCAAAATCGGAGACAGCGTTTCAAAGCAGAAAAAGGAAGCACGCGCTGCCGTTATGATTGAGGAAACGGAGAAAATCCGCCTTGAATATATGCAAAGCCTTATCGGGAATAATGAAGCAGTTCTGTTTGAGAATGAGATAGAAAAAGGCGTGTTCCAGGGCTACACGAGAGGATATATCCCCGTAAGAGTGAAATCTGACGAGGATATAATCGGCAAGGAAATAACCGTCAGCATTGACGAGGCTTGCGGCGAATACTGCATTTCTAATTCAGCTCATTGATTCCCTTAACCTCATTATTAAGCGCCTCATTATCCGTATCAAGCAAATAACTTAAGGAATATATATAATAGCCTTTAACGTTGCTTAACTGATTGATATAGCTTATTTGCCTTGAAATAATATTATTATTTTCCACAAACTCATTTCTTGCATAATCCTGATCAGCAGAAGCATATTCATCAACGCAGCCTGCTTTGTACAGCGGCAAGCCGATATATAAAGCAACAGCTGTTGCACGGTCGTTCCACTCCTTAGCGGTTCTTGTGAACGGCTGCGTTTCATTGTAAAACCCGAAGTAAATTTGCGGGCAAATATAATCGCAATAACCCTCCTCAGACGCCCATTTTTCAACGTCTGCATAGAGATTGTTATAATTTACCGAAACCTTTGACTGCGGGCTGATTCCGAATTTTATCTCTGGATTAATCGCTTTTATTGCATTATAAACGGATTTGATTAAGCGGGAAACGTTATCCCTCCGCCAATCGTCAAGGCTCAGCGGCTCTTCAACCGTTTCAATATAGCTTCTGAATTCGTTTTCATCAATGCTTTCATCGGTTGTAGGATAGAAATAATCGTCAAAGTGAATTCCGTCAACGTCATAGTTTTGTACAATTTCTTTAATTCCGTTTACGATAAGATTAATTACCTCCTCGCTTGCAGGATTGAAGTATATTTTGTCCGACACATAAACATTACTTGCATTATCCTCTGAATTATACCACTGCTTTGCAATATTGCCGTCACAAAGTGACTCAATATCATCATCCTGACTAACACGGTAAGGATTAAACCAAGCCTCAACGGAAACGCTTTGATTATGTGCCTCTTCAATAATAATCTGCAAAGGGTCATAAATCAGCTCACTCCCCTGTTCCCCAAAGCAATATTCAGAGGTCGGAAATAATTCGGATTTATAAAATGCGTCTGCACAGGGATGCACCTGAACGGTTAAGGTGTTTAATCCTATAGCTTTTACTTCTTTAATGACGGATGCAATATTCTTTCTGAATTCATTTTCGGAGCTGCAGGAGCTTGTATACTTTTCAAGCTCAAAATAGCTTACCCATACGGACTTGACTGCTTTCTGCTCAAAACTCTGAGCTTGCGGCGTTTCCTTAATTTGCGTGCATCCGACAAGTAGCAGGCTCATTGAAATTATTAATAAAAATATTCTCTTCATACTTGACACTTTCCTTTAAACTGATAAAATAATATTAGGTGATGATTATGGAATACAGACTCGGCAATTCAAAATGGTTAAAAAGCCTTGGAGATACGGTTCAACTAACCTGCCCCGAATGTAATAACAAGGGGCAGTTCGGCGTGTTTACAAATGCAGATATCCGCCTGAAAACACGTTTCCCGCTTATTAGCAACGAGGACGTATATTTACTCGTATGTCCTAAATGCGCGGCAGTTTTTACCGTTGACGGTACTACTGGTGAAACCTTTAAAAACGGAGAAGCGCTTTCAATCGGAAATTATGATTTAAAAAGGCTTAATGAATTCAAATAATATGATATAAGAGGAGCATAAGCTCCTCTTTTTTTTACAGAATTATGCAGATTAAGCCGCTGCAGCCTTCATTAATTACTCTTTCTATGGTTTCCCTGAATTTATCACGTGCGTCTGCAGGCATCCGTTCAAGCTTTCCGCAGAGTCCCTCATTAACAAGCTCGTTAAGTGATTTTCCAAATATATCGGTTTTCCAGATATCCTGCGGATTTTCTTCAAATTCCTTGAGCAAATACATAACAAGCTCCTGCGACTGGCTTTCGCTTCCCACAATCGGCGCAACCTCTGTGTGAGTGTTGCATTTTATCATATGAATTGAAGGCGCCTGAGCTTTAAGCCTTACGCCGTATCTTCCGCCCTGCTTCATTATTTCGGGCTCCTCAAGTGTTAATTCCTCAATATCCGGCATAACTATGCCGTAGCCCGTTCTGTCAAGCTCATTAAGTGCACGTGAAAACTTTTCAAATTTTTTGCTGACCTCTGTAAGATTGCAAATTAAATCCATTAAGTCCTTTTCGTCCCTAATATCCGTTTGGCTTTTTTCGGAAAGAACGGAATAGAAATATTCATTGTTAATGCCAACCTTGATTGACACGTAGCCGTTAGATAAATCAAAATCCCTGAAAGAAACAGATTCGATATCGTCAATGGAATTTAATCTGCCTGAAAAGGCTTTTACGCTTCTGAGCGTGCTTATATCCCTGCTTAAATCCTTTACGGATGAGAAGATATTGTTTCTGAAATTATCGTCTGCATCAAGGCTTTTAATCCAGCTCGGAAGCATAAGGGAGATGCATTTAGCTGGAAATTCATACAGCACCCGCTCAAGGATTGAATTAATCTCTGCTTCATCAAGCTCAAGGCAGTTTACGGGAATAACGGGAATGTTATACTTTTCGCTTAACTGTGAGGAGAGCGCAATTGATTCTGCCGAATTTGGCTCGGTGCAGTTGAGAATAACGATAAAGGGTTTGTTAATTTCCTTTAACTCATTAATAACTCTTTCCTCTGCCTCTTCATATTCCTCGCGCGGAATTGAGCTTATTGAACCGTCCGTCGTAATAACCAAGCCGATAGTTGAGTGTTCGGTTATAACCTTTTGAGTGCCGATTTCTGCTGCCATATTGAATGGGATTTCCTCGTCATACCAGGGGGTGTGCACCATTCTCGGCTGCTCCTCCTCAATATATCCGACGGAGCTTGGCACGATGTATCCCACGCAATCAATAAGCCGCACCTTGAAATGCAGATTATCCTCCATAGAAAGCTCTATTGCTTCCTCGGGAATAAACTTCGGTTCCGTGGTCATAATCGTTCTGCCTGCGGCGCTTTGAGGCAGCTCATCTCTTGCGCGCTCTTTTTGGAAATCACCTTCAATTCTCGGGATAACAAGCGTATCCATAAACTTTTTAATAAATGTTGATTTGCCCGTTCTCACGGGCCCTACTACGCCGATATAAATATCTCCCTGCGTTCTGACCGAAATATCGTTATATATATTCATCTTGCCACCCTCTCACATTCCGGGAATAATAATTATTCTTTTTGAATCAATAATTTCTTTTGATAACTCGTTCTCTTTTTTGATGAGCTCAACAGACGTTCTGAACTGCTTTGCAATGCTCCAAAGCTCCTCGCCGCTGTCTGCAAAGTATACGGTTAAAGCGGGGCTTTCCTTTGCAATTGCTCCGTTGTTTTTTATCTCGCTTATTGCTTTAATGCTGCTTTTATTGAATTTCAGCGCCTTATAGGAAAGATTAACTCTAACCTCAAGCTCTTTATCGGAAACTATAATATAATCGCTTGAAAGGATGTTTACGCTCAGCTCGTCATAATTCGAAAGCTCGGTTTTAATTCTTGAGGTGAGAAGATTAATATTGCCGTTTTCATCAGCAATAAATGCAGTAACCTCAATTCCGTTGTCAAAGCTAACTGAAGCCGTTACGTCAAGAACCTCTGTAATATTTGTTTTCTCAGCGTTAATGCTGATTTTTTCAGTTACTGTTTCATTTACCTGTGAAAAATCGGTGTTTAGCTCAACGCTGCTGAAAGCAGCTTCAATATCATTATCAATTGAATATGCGTCTACGGGAATAATCAGCTCCTCGTTTCTGTAAACGCGTGAGCTTATATTCAGCTCGCCCAGAATATCCAGGGAGCGGTATTCGTTGTTTTTATCTGCCTTCGGCTTAATATAAATGCTGCTGACGGTTATATCGGTAAATGAAATATCCTCATCCTTAATACCCTGAATATCAAGAATAGAATTTACGTTTACTGTTTTTTCTATCCGCATTACAGAATTATCATCAGTCAGATATAAGATTGAAAGACTTACCCTTGATTTAACAAGCATCTTGTTATCAACGATTTTTGTTTCTTCTTCCGTTGCATTGGAAAAAACGTTTATGACCCTGTTAACCGAACCGGAATCAGCAGGTATCAGCGCCTCATCCTCAAACTCATTTTTAATATAGGCAGAAGATATATAAGAAATATTATTAACTCTTTGTTGCTTTAGCAGCAGATCATCTGCAGGAACAATTATTGGGCAGCTTTTTTCACAATACGCCTTTATAATTATTACAAAAGAATTATGTATATCAACCCTTGTGGGGTTAATTATCCGCGCATTGTTATATTTATTTCTGACGCAGATATCAAAATGCGGGTTATCGCTGTCACAGTCAATATTTACGCATTTTTCAAAATCCTCATCAAAGTCAACCGTCGATAAACCCTTATCGTTACAATTAAAATACGTTATCTGAATTTTGGATTTGCCGTGAACAGTCAAAATTCCGTTATTATAGTCCGAATTTAAAACCGTATTGGTAACGCTGCTTCTTAATATTTTCAGCATTTCATCATTATAAGGCTCAAGGTTTTCCTGATAATCAAGATCGACATCAATTGCTTTTGAAAAGCTGCAAACCCTTTGCCTTAATTCCTTATTATTGTTTTCCATATTGACTGCTCCTTCTTTAATTTCTGCTTAATAGTATGCGGGAAATACAGAGCATATAACAAAAAGCACTTCAAATAATGAAGTGCTTTTTCCTTTATAAGTATTCAATTATTAACCTTCTTAACCTTGAAAAGTGCTCTCAGAACAGGTGCAATAAGCTTTGATGGAGTTAAAACAATTACTTTCATCAGAATCCCCTCCGCTATTTTGTGCAGCAAATTACGCCGAGGATTATTACCGTTACTGAAAGTATGCGCAGCAGCCAGGCGGCAGGAAGACAGATTGCCAGAACGCATCCTGCACCGAAGGCAACGAATAATAATTCTTTTTTGCAGCATTTCTTTTTCATAGCATAGCCCCCGAAGCGAATTTATTACTGTGGTTGCTATATACTATGCCGAAATGCTTTAATCGTTACTTAAAATTACGAGAAGTTTTCCGCTATGTACGTTAACTTCTGCGGTTTCTCCGGTAATTTCATTACTTACCCCGAGGCTTGAAGCATAATTAAGCTCTGAATTATCAAGATTGTACTTAGCCCCGCTGATGGAAATAACCGAATAATCGGTTAAGGAAAACACGGAAAAATAGCAATAATAATGCTTATTAAGCAAAAAGCTTTCCGTAGTAATGAAGGCGCGGTTTTTATCATTAATTAATGAAGCGGTTATGCCCCTTTCTCTGCAATATTCAAGGCACATAATGTTTGCATAGGTATGATCAAGCCTTGAGCCGATTGCTCCGAATATCTCTACGGATTCGGCGCCCCTTCTGCAGGCTTCCTTAACGCAGGCAAAGGTATCCGTGTCATCCTTTTCCTTCGGAAGCGTTATTATATCACAATGAAAAGCGGGACGCTTAGAGGAATCAAAATCACCGATAATAAGGTCGGGCTTAATACCTGCTTTTATACAATAAATATATCCCGAATCTGCGGCGATAATAAATGAGTTTCTGTCAATGCATTCTTTAATAAATTCAACATTGCTTTTAGGCGCGCCCGAAACTATCGTGCATTTCATTTCTTTATTTCCCATTCCTTTAAATCCTTAACGGCGTTATACATCTGAACGTAGCTGTTATGCCTTGATTTGGCTATTAAGCCCTTTTCAACCGCTTCGCAAATTTTGCAGCCCTTTTCATCCCTGTGCGTGCAGGTTGAAAACTTACACTGACCGAAATACGGCTCAAACTCACGGAAGCAGTCAAACAGCTCATCCTTAAAAATAACCTCTGCCTTTTCAAGGTCTATCGAGGAAAAGCCGGGAGTGTCCGCAACGTATCCGCTGTTTACCTTAAAGAGCTCGGACTGCCTCGTGGTGTGCCTGCCTCTGCCGAGCTTCTTACTCGTCTCGCCCGTCTGAAGCGTCAGACGGCTGTCAATGCAATTTAAAAGCGAGGACTTCCCTACTCCCGTATTTCCGGTAAAGGCTGATATCTTGCCTTTTAACAGCTCCCTGACCTCGTCAGCGCCGTGGGAGCTTGTGTTATCACAGCAAATAACCCTGAAGCCTGCATTTTTATAGATTTCCGCATATTCAAGATAGCTGTCGTTCAAATCAATTTTCGTGAAAACGATGACCGGCTCAACACTTTTATACTCGGCAATAGCAATCATTTTATCTATTATGTTTGGGTTAATGCCGGGCGCTTCGGTTGAGGATATAATGAACAGACTGTCAAGATTTGCAACGGGCGGTCTTATAAAGAAATTCTTTCTTTCCTCAATGCTTTCAATGCGATTTTCGGCATTATCCTGCTCGTTAACGGAGATTTTGACTTTGTCGCCCGCAAGAGGAGAAATGCTCTGATTTCTGAAATTGCCCCTTGCCTTACATTCAAAAACGCCATCGGCGGTTTCAACATAATAGAAACCGCCGATACCTTTAATAATTATACCGTCCGTCATATATTATTCCTGCTCACTGTCAGAATATGGGGTGAAATCAACAGTCTTTTCCTCATCCTTGGTTGCATTAATAACATAATTATGCGACGCTCCGATTTCACTTAAAAGAACGTTGATATTAACCTTCTCACCGTAATCAACGGGAATCGCAAATTCATAGGTTGAGCCGTCAAGCCTGATGTTAGTTCTTGAGGTATATTCCCTGCCGTTTACAGTGATATAAATATTATCAACAGGCGGCGTGTTTGAAACCTTATCAATGCATTTTGGCAACAGCACCTTAATCGTTATAGTTACGGATTTCGGCGCTTCGGTTGTGGTTACGCCGGTTGAAACGGTTAAGCTTATCTTTTCGTCCGCCTGAACAGTGCTTCCCGAAGCGGGAGACTGATTTAATACAATTCCCTTTTTGACAGTGCTGTCCTCGGTTGTTACGACGACATTAGTGAAGCCGACCTTTTTCAGTACGTTCTGAGCATCAGTCTGAGAAAGACCCGTAACATCAGGGATTTTATACGTCTGCAGCTGAGTGGTTGACGGACCGGTTGATACGTAGATTATTACCTGCTTATCGGCAGAAATAACGGAATTAGCTTTGGGGTCGGTATAAACGACTCTGCCCTCTTCAACGGTTTCGCTTGATACTTCCGTTACCTTATAATTAGTTATGTTTGCAAGCTGCATAGCTCTTTCAGCCTGTTCAAGCGTGTACGTGTAGCAATTAGGAACGGTTATATCGTCACCGCTTGTTGCAACGAAGAGCGTTACGGTTGAGCCGGAGATAACCTTTTCACCAGCATTAGGCGACTGAGAAATAACTACTCCGGACTCAAATTCATCGCTTGCCTGATACTCGGCAACAAAGTTATAATCATATGCGTCGCTTGAAGCCAAATCGTCATAATACTGGCCGACAAAGCTTTCAAGAGTATGGGTATCGGTATTAACGCCCTGAGTCATATAGTAAACGAGACCGACAACGGCAGCAACAAGGAATATTAATCCTATAACAACCGCAATAAAAATCTTCTTTTTATTCTTTGGCTCAGGCTCATCGTCAATATACTCGGGCTCGGATAAATCCGAATTAGACTTTTCCTCTTTTATGACATATTTAGTCGGCTCACGGTCAACAAAATATGTATAATCAAAGGTTGCCTGAGGATTGCGGATAACCTCCTCAAGGTCAAAGAGCATTTCGGTTGCAGTCTGATATCTGTCCTGCGGATTCTTCTGCATTGCATGATTGCAAATTTGCTCAATACCAATCGGGATATTCGGGTTAATTTCAGTAAGCTTCTGCGGTTCCTTCTGAAGCTGCATAAGCGCAACGGAAACAGCGCTGTCAGCGTCAAACGGAACCTTGCCGGCAAGCATTTCATAGAGCACTACGCCGAGAGAGTATATATCCGCCCTCTCGTCAGTAAACTCGCCCTTTGCCTGTTCTGGCGAGATATAATGCACTGAACCGATTGCGCTGTCGGTAAGCGTTTTGGTTTCCTTTCTTGAAAAGCGCGCAATGCCGAAATCGGTAACCTTAATATTTCCCGTCGGTAAAAGAATAATATTCTGCGGCTTGATATCCCTGTGTACGATTCCCTTATCGTGCGCATGCTGAAGTGCTTTTAATATCTGCGTTGTGAAGAAAACGGCATCATTCCAGCTGATAATCTTCTGCTTTTGGATATATTCCTTAAGCGTAATACCGTCCACGTATTCCATAACGATGTACTTAATACGCTCACCGAAGCTTACGTCATATACTCGAACGATATTCGGATGCGATAAAACGGCGATTGCTTTTGATTCATTCTTGAATCTTCTGACGAATTCCTCATCATCGGCAAATTCATCTTTTAATATTTTTACGGCAACAATGCGGTCATCAACATTATCGTATGCTTTATATACGACGGACATACCGCCAACGCCAATAATCTCCTGCACCTCATATCTGCCGTCCAGTCTTTTTCCAACATAATTTTCCATATTCAAACAGCCCTTCCTGTTATAAACGAAAATTTGGTATTACTTAGCAATTGCAACAACGGTAATATTATCCCCGCCGCCGTTACTGTTAGCTTTTTTGACAAGCCTGTCTGCAAAGGCATAATATCTGCCGTCGCTAACCTCATTAATCATCTCATCGTCCGAAACATAATTTGAAAGCCCGTCCGTGCAGATAATCAGGGTTTCGTTGTTTTCGAGATAAACCTCGTCAAAATCAATATCAATATTCTTTTCAACGCCGAGCGCGCGTGTAATCAGATTTTTATTCGGGTGGTGCTCCGCTTCCTCTTTGGTAATCTTGCCCTGATCAATCAAATTCTGAACAAGGCTGTGGTCTGTCGTTA
Organism: uncultured Eubacterium sp.; assembly: GCA_905234995.1. Classification (GTDB taxonomy): domain Bacteria; phylum Bacillota; class Clostridia; order Oscillospirales; family Acutalibacteraceae; genus Eubacterium_R. The sequence continues at coordinate 35,857 of CAJOJV010000001.1, forward strand.
CCTGATTCAGCTTTTCTCCGTCAAAGACATATGCGCGGCTGTCGCCAGCGTGAGCAATATAAGCGCAGTCATCCTTAACGATCGCGCAAACCACCGTTGTGCCCATACCCTCAAGCTCTGCCTTGGAATATGCCATATCGTAAACCTCAATATTGGCGGCAACCAAAGCGGAATCGAGCATATTAATTATTGAGGCAGGGCGCATATTCTCTCTGTAGCAGGCGTTAATTTTATCACTGATAACCTTAACTGCAAGCGCTGAGGCGATATTACCGCCCGCGGCGCCGCCCATGCCGTCACAAACAACTGCCCATGCAACCTCATCGGGAAACTCGCCTACGGCATAAGCGTCCTGATTTGATTCACGGATTTTGCCCTTGTCTGTTTTTGCAACAATTCTCATTTGCCCACCTCATTTTTCTTTCTTCTTAACTGACCGCAGGAGGCGTTGATATCGCTTCCGAGCGTTCTTCTTATTGTAGCATTAATGCCGTTATTTTTCAATATCTGCTGAAACGCGAACATAGCGCCGTCACTGCTGCGTACGTTTCCGCGTTCCTCAACGTCATTTACGGGAATCAGATTAACGTGGCACAATAATCCTTTTAGCTTTTCGGAAAGCTCCTCGGCGCACTGTGCTGTATCGTTAACTCCGTTAATCAGCGTGTACTCAAAGGAAACGCGCCTTCCGGTTTTTTCAATGTAATCTCTGCAAGCGTTAACAACCTCGTCAATTCCCCACTTATCGTTAACGGGCATCGTTCTGCTTCTGATTTCATCGTTAGGCGCGTGCAGGGAAATTGTAAGGGTAATCGGCAGCTCCTCGTTCATAAGCTCATAGATTTTCGGAACTATGCCGCAGGTAGAAAGCGTAATATTTCGCATTGAAATATTTAACCCGTTCTCATCGTTGACATTTCTGATAAAGCATAAAACATTATCGTAATTATCAAGCGGCTCGCCGATACCCATAAGAACTATATTTGAAATTCTGACACCTAAATCAGACTGCGCCTTATGTAGCTGGCTTTCAAGCTCGCCTGCAAGAAGATTTCTTTTAAAGCCTGCAAGCGTTGACGCACAGAATTTGCAGCCCATTTTGCAGCCGACCTGGCTTGAAACGCAGATTGAATATCCGTATTTATACTTCATAATGACGGATTCTATATATTCGCCGTCGTATAGTCTGAACAGATATTTAACCGTGCCGTCGATTGCGGAAACATATTTATCCTCAATCTCAACGGAGGAAATAAAGTAGCTCTTATCAAGCTTGCTGCGAAGCTCCTTTGAAATATTTGTCATCTCATCAAAGGAACTAACGCCGTATTTATGCAGCCATTCAAATATCTGCTTTGCTCTGAATTTCGGCAAGCTAAGCGCTGCCACTTCATTATTCAATTGTGAAAAAGTTAATGATTTAATGTCGGTTTTCATCTATTGCCTTTCAATAATTGAATAATAGAAGCCGTCTCCGCCGTCAATTTCAGGAAATATGGTTTGTTCTTCAACAAGCAAAAAACCATTATTTTCATCAAGAAAACGTTGAACAACCTTTTCGTTTTCACGCTTATTGAGCGTGCAGGTTGAATACATTAATCTGCCGCCGCTTTTGAGATATTTGACAGAAACGCTCAATATCCGATACTGCAGCTCGGGCAGCTCCTTAACGCTGTCCAGCTCCTTATATCTGATTTCAGGCTTGCGCCTTATAATCCCGAAGCCGCTGCAGGGCACGTCGCAGATAACGTAATCAGCTGGCGAAATGTCAATATTAAATACGGTTGCATCGTTGACGCTTGCTTTAACAGAATTTAATCTTAACCTTTCAGCGCCGTTGTTTATTAAATTGACGCGGTGCTGATGAATATCAAATGCGCTGATATTGCAGTCATCCCTGCAAAGAGAAGCAACCGTAAAGGACTTGCCACCGGGAGCAGCGCATATATCAAGCACGGTACTCCCCTGCTTAACGTCAAGCGCTTTTATGGCTTTATAACAGGATAGATCCTGAATATGAAAGAAGCCGTCGTTATATGCTTTAAGCGATTTAATATCAAATGCGGAATTAATTTTTACAACATCATTGAAGGCTTCGCAGCTTACTCCCTCATTGGCGAGAGCTGTTATAAGCGCAGCGACATCAGTAAGCTTATTATTGGGAATTGCAAATATCGGCGGTCTGCCGTTGACAGCTTCAAGAATTTTATTCGTGGCTTCACTTCCGTATTGCTTAAGCCACATATTTATGAGTTTATCCGGAACGGAATATTTAACGCTTTGATCATTTAGCGTGGAAATATCAACTCTGTTATCGTCAATCTTATGAAGCACTGCATTAATAAGCTTAGCGTAATAATTCAAGCCAAGCTCTTTTGCAAGCCTAACGCTTTCGTCAATTGCCGCAGACGAAGGAACCTTATCCATAAAATAAAGCTGATAAGCACCCATAAGCAGAATAACCCTGACCTTGGGCTTCGGCTTTGAGCAATACTTTGCTATTAAATAATCAAGCGTGAGACGGCGCTCAACAGCACCGTAAGAAAGTCTTGCAGCAAAAGCTTTGCCCTCACGCAAGCCTGCAATTGCCTTGTCTATTGCAATATTTGAGTATGCTTCATTATATAAAATGCTGTATATAGCCTCAAAGGCGGCTCTGCGCGGACTGCTCATCGTCTTCTGTTAACAATCAGAAGCAGTCTTAGCAGCGTTGAAAGCGCAGAAACAAGCGCTGCTACATAAGTTAACGCCGCAGCGGTTAAAACTTTTTTTGCCCCCGTGTATTCCTCGCCGATAAGCAACTGATTATCCCTGATTGTGGCAAGCGCCCTTTTTGAGGCATTGAACTCAACGGGCAGAGTCAGAAGCTGAAACAAAACGACGGCAGTATAAAGAATAATACCGATATAAGTCAGCGGCTCAAAGCTGAAAAACAAGCCCAAAAGAACAAGCGGTATACCGAGATATGAACCGAAACGCGTTGCGGGAATTGCAAGATTTCTAATTTTAAGCGGAAAATATTCCTGCGCGTGCTGGCAGGCGTGACCTGCTTCATGGCAGGCGACGCCGATTGCGGCAACGCTTGTTGAATTATAAACAGATTGCGAAAGTGAGATTTCCTTCGTTTTCGGATTATAGTTATCCGTAAGGCTGCCGCTTATCTGAACAATTCTGACGTCGGTAATCCCATTCAGTTGAAGCAATCTGTACGCAGCCTCTGCACCCGTAATATTTCTTGTGTTTCTTATCTGACTGTACTTTTTGAAATTAGACTTTACCTTTATCTGACAGTACAGTGAGAAAAGCAAAGCGGGAATCATAATAAATCCCGTAAGATAATATGCAAAATAATATCCCATAGTTTCACCTTATTTTAATATCGTTCCCTGCTCTATTCTGTTGCCGGCAAGAAACGCCTTAATATCCATTCTCTTTTTGCCCTGCGCCTGAATTTCAAGAATATCAATACATTTTCCGTCTCCGCAGGAAACGGTCAAAGCATTTTTACTGTAAATAACCTCGCCTGCTTCAGCGCCTGTTGCATCGGATAAAACAGATTTGTGAATTTTATATTCATTTCCGTTAATAAAAGCAGTTGCGCAGGGCCAGCTCTGAAGCCCTCTAATTTTATTGTGAATTTCAAACGCGGATTTATTCCAGTCAATCGGGCAAAGCGATTTGTCTATCATAGAAGCATAAGTGCTCTCGCCGAGCTGCTTAACCGGAGTAAGCTCACCATTTTCAAGCATATCAAGCGCATTAACCAATGAAGCAGCTCCTATTGCGGAAAGCCGTTCAAACAGCTCCTCAGAGGTTTCGTTAATACCAATTTCGGTTTTTTCGCAAAGAAGAATATCGCCCGTGTCAAGCCCCTCGTCCATTTGCATAATGCAAACACCTGTCTCGCTGTCGCCGTTAAGAACAGCCCACTGAATCGGAGCGGCACCCCTGTATTTCGGAAGCAGCGACGCGTGAACATTAATGCATCCGAAGCGCGGAATTTTCAGAATTTCCTTTGGCAGGATTTTTCCGTAAGCAACGACGATTATTACGTCAGGATTAAGGCTTTCAATTATATCAGCAGCATCGCTGTTTTTAAGCGATTGAGGCTGATAAACAGGAATACCTTCAGCCTCTGCAGTATCCTTTACGGGCGGAGGGGTTATTATCTGCTTTCTGCCGACCTTTTTATCAGGTTGGGTGAAAACAGCCAAAACCTCATTATTCGAGTTAATTAATGCTTCAAGTGAAGGCACGGCAAAATCAGGCGTGCCCATAAAAACTATCTTCATAAAATCACCTGATTATGTGGTTAGTTTTCAGTATCTTTGTTCGACTCGGGCGCAATATGAGAAGTAAACAGAACGCCGTCAAGATGGTCAAGCTCGTGGCAAAAGGCCCTTGCCTTTAAATCCTCGCCCGTGAACACCTGCCACTTGCCGTTTCTGTCCTGAGCCTTAACCTGCACCTTCATCGGGCGGACGGTTACCTCATATCTTCCGGGTAATGAAAGGCAGCCCTCCTGCTCTCTCTGCTCGCCCTCAGAAAGCGTTATTACAGGGTTAACAAGCTCCATCGGTCCTTCACCGATATCTATAACAACAACGCGTCGAAGCACGCCGACCTGAACTGCTGCCAAGCCAACGCCGTTTGCGTTATACATAGTTTCGAGCATATCGTCAATAAGAACCGAAAGCTTTTCATCAAACTTTTCAACCGGGCGGCTTTTCTTGTTAAGAACAGGGTCGCCGATTTTAACAATATTTCTTAATGCCATTACTATTCTCCCAATCAATATCAGCTGACATCAAAAGGATTAATATCTATTGATATTGAAACGTCTTTATATTCCTTGAGTTTACTAACTTTTTTGTACGCATCATTAAGCAGACTTCTGACAGAATGCGAATTATTCTTAGTTTTTATCAGAAGTTTATATCGGTAATTATTGCTGATTTTACCGATTTTCGCTTGCGAAGGACCAAGCACGATCAGCTTTTCATCCGGATAATTATTCTTATTCAGCTCAACAAGTGCTTCAAAAAAGGCCTTTGCCGAAAGAGCAACGGTGTTCTCGTTATCACAGGTAAAGGATACTGCAAAAATATAGCAATACGGCGGATAAGTCAGAAGCCTTCTGTGCTCAATTTCATTTGCAAAAAAGCCTTTATAATCCTGCTTTGCTGCGAAACCGATAATTTCATTATAAGGATTAACAGTCTGAATAACAGCCCTTCCGCTATTGTCTCGCCTGCCGCTTCTGCCGACGACCTGTGTTATCAAATCAAATGAGCGCTCGGCAGCAAGATAGTTTTCATCATAAAGCGAATTATCTGCATTAACAACGCCAACGAGAGTTACATTCGGAAAATCAAGCCCCTTTGCAACCATCTGCGTACCGATAAGAATATCGTAATCACCGCTCGCAAAAGCGTCAAAAAGCCTCTGATGGCTGAATTTTGCAGTAGTTGTATCCGCATCCATACGAAGCACTCTCGCCTGCGGAAGCAGTCTTGAAAGCTCATCCTCAACGCGCTGTGTGCCGTAACCGCTGTATCTGATACTGTTTTTACCGCACTCGGGGCAGATATTGTCAAGCGGCTTTGAAAACCCGCAATAGTGACACATCAGTCGGTTGTTATATGAATGATACGTCAGGCTAATGCTGCAATTCGGGCAGGTTATAACGTGCCCGCATTCATTGCAGGCGATAAATGTGTTATAACCTCTGCGATTAATAAGCAAAATAGTTTGCTTCTTATCAGCAAGATTAGCGCTGATTAGCTCTTTAAGAAGCGCGGAAATCTGTGATTTATTTCCGTCTCGCTGCTCTTGTTTCATATCAACGGTAATTACTGACGGAAGCTGTGCATTACCGAATCTCTCATTAAGCTCGCAATACTTATACTTGCCGCTTACAGCGGCAGAATAAGTTTCAACGCTCGGCGTTGCCGAAGCCATTAAGAACAGTGCATTATTATACTTACATCTGAAATTTGCAACGTCTCTTGCGTGATAACGCGGAGTGCGCTCGCTCTTATAAGTGTGCTCCTGTTCCTCATCCATAACGATTAAGCCAAGGTTGTTAACAGGAGCAAAAACAGCGCTTCTTGTGCCGATACAGATTCTGGCTTCACCGCGAGAAATGCGCTTATATTCATCGTTTCGCTCTCCAAGTGAAAGCCCGCTGTGAATTACTGCAACAAGATTGCCGTATCTCTCGTGAAAGAGATTTAAAAGCTGCGGCGTTAATGCAATTTCGGGAACGAGAACGATTACGCCCCTGTCCATATCAGTCGCTTTATCAATCAGGCTCATATAAACCTGCGTTTTGCCGGAGCCCGTTACTCCGTAAAGAAGCCCCGTTCCGCCGGCGTTATCGAGCATTTCTGCATAAGTATTAAAAGCAGACTGCTGCTCGGAAGAAAGCTTGATTGCTCGCTTTTCAGAAACCTCAATAACGTTTTTAAACGGATTGCGGTAAACCTCTTTCTCATAGTATTCGCAAACCTTGTAACGAACGAGATTATCAAGCACGCCCTTACCAACGGAACAGAATTCGCAAACTTCATTAACCTCAGCCGCACCGACATCAAAAAGCAGATTCAGCACCGTTTGCTGCTTTGGCGTAAGCTTAGGAATGACGGCGTCATCAATAAGCCTTATCATTTTGCTGCTTTTATCGCCGACCTTGTCAATTCCCCTCGGCAGCATCTGACGAAGGCAATCGTAGGTTGTACAAAAGCAGCGCTCCTTTAGCCATAAAGCAAGCTTTATCATTTCATCGGATAGCGGTGCGGCTTTAGAGTCGATTCTGCTGATTTCCTTTAAATCATTGTTGATTGCACTGAAAACATTAATAACGATTCCGTTGCGCAGAATATTGCCCCTGCCGAACGGCACCTTAACTCGAACGCCGATTTTGATTTCACTTTCAAGCTCTGCCGGAACGTAATAATCATAATCGGAATCAGTATTAAAGAAGGTGTTTTCAACCGCAACCGTTGCGATTTTTTTAGTCATTATCTTTTGACTTGATTTCGTCAGGCTCAGTTACTACATATTTGCCGTCAATAATTTCATCCATTGCGGTTGAAACGCTTTTGACGTCAAGCAAAACGTCGTTCTTAACAGCCTCTTCCCTGATATCCCTTGCTCTTTTCGCGGTTGCAACAACGAGGCTGTATCTGCTGTTGCACTTATCCAATACATTCTTTAAATCCGGATTAAACATATCATAATCTCCTTAAATTAATTTAAAATTCAGTTTCTTTTCTGAAGCTCGGCTTCAAGAATTGAGTTTATATCATCAACGGCTTTTTCAAGCTCGTTGTTGAAAACAACGTAATCAAAATTTGAGGTATCCGCCATCTCCTCTTTAGCAATCTCAAGGCGGTTCTTAATCTGCTCGTCAGTATCGGTATTCCTCTTTTTCAGTCGCAGCTCAAGAATTTCAATGCTCGGCGGCATAAGGGAGATTGAAACAGCGTCGGGATAATTCTTCATAACCTTCTGAGCGCCCTTTCGCTCAATAATTAAAAAGCAGATTTTGCCGCTTTCAATTGCCTTTAGGGCGGGTCCTGCGGGAGTGCCGTAATAGCAGTCGTTATAGCAGGCGTATTCAAGAAATTCATTATTATCAATCATTTCCTGAAACTCCTCACGGGTTTTAAAATAGTAATTAACCCCGTGAATTTCACCCTTACGCGGATTTCGCGTTGTTGCGGATATTGATTCAACCAAATCATTCCTGAGCTTGCAAAGCTCCTGAAACACGGTATCCTTTCCAGTTCCGCTTGGTGCGGAAAGAATAACAAGCATTCCCTTATTCATCAATATCCACCTCCGTGCCGAATTTATTAGCAATGCGCTTTAAATCAAGATATGAAAGCACAACGTTATCGGAATCCATAATAATAATGCTCATCGTTTTTCTGCCGTGCGTGGCGTCAATAAGCGTGCCTGCAGACTTTGCTTCCTGCACGATTCTTTTGGCAGGCGCCGATTCAGGGCTTATAACAGAAATAACTCTGTCTGCATTAACCAAATTTCCAAAACCGATATTAACAAGTTCCATAGCTTTGCACCTTACTCGATATTCTGAATCTGCTCTCTGATTTTTTCAACCTCCGCCTTGATGTCAACAACGCGGCGTGCAATCTCAACGTCGGAGGCCTTAGAGCCGATTGTGTTAGCTTCACGGTTAATTTCCTGAACGAGAAAATCCATTTTTCTGCCTATAGGCTCCTCGCTATCAAGGAAGCTGCGAAGCTGCTCTATGTGAGAGCGCAGACGGACGGTTTCCTCAGCAACGGCAACCTTATCGGCATATATTGCAACCTCCTGAATAATGCGGCTTTCATCAAGAGAAACGTCACCGATGAGCTCATGCACTCTTTCAACGAGCTTGTCGTTATACTCCTTAACGGTTTCAGGTGAACGGGTTTCAATAAACAAAACGTTATCAAGAATCAAATCAGCTCTTGAAAGCACGTCAGCCTTAAGCTTATCACCCTCGCGTGAGCGCATTTCAATAAATTTATCAACTGCCTCGCAGGCAACCTCTTTAATATAGCCCCACAACTGCTCCTCGTCTTCATCAGCTTTTTTAACTACAAGCACGTCTGGATAACGGCTGATGGTTCCTGCGCCGTAATCAGATTTTAAACCGTAAGTTTCCTCAAGCTCGGCAAGGGCTTTGACGTAAGCGCTTGCAAGCGTATTATTAACTACAACCTCGGCTGCCTCAGTGTTGAGTGCATCAATATTCAGATAGCAATCAACCTTTCCCCTTGAAACGCGGGAATTAATATAGGATTTAAGCTTTTCCTCTGCAAAACCGTATTGCCTCGGCAGACGGCAGTTAAACTCAAAATAGCGGTGATTTACGGATTTGATTTCAACGGAAATAACATAGCCGTTAACTTCCGCTGTGGCTCTGCCGAAGCCCGTCATCGATTTAATCATAATTCTTTCTCCAAAATATTATATTGGAAGAACTCTTAAACTCATTCAGTTCTTTCAAGCAAATATTATAATTTTATTAATAGCTCTGGTCAATGTTTTCTTAACAGTTTGTTTACAAATTTAATTTTTATTTTACAATTTAAGGGCAATTCCTGCGAACTGCCCTTTATAATTCAATATAAATCTGCAATAGCCTGCGCTTTTTCCTTAATATTCTCTGCAAGATACTGTGGTTCAAGCACTTTAATTTTATTTCCGAACTGCATAACCCAGGAAATAAAGCCGTCGCTGACTGCAGCGGCAATTTCCGTTTCAAAGTGATTTGAATCCACTGCGGTCAGAGGAGCCTTCTTACCGAAACGGTCAACAATCTGCTCCCTTAAATCAAGCTCGCACAGAAGCGTTACAGACTCAACCTTGCCGCTGAACATATTAAACATTTTAGATGAATAATCGGCGGCATTAAATATGTCAAAATATTCGCTGACCTCGCTTATATCACGAACAGGCTCATTAAGAATTTCAATCTTTCTTATGCGGTCAAGCCTTAAATTCATCAGATTATCGTGCGAGCTCTTGTTGCAGACGAGATAATAATGGTCGTTTTTCCACAGCATAGCATACGGAGAAACAACAAAGGTTTTGCTCGTGTATGATTTCTTGTTTTCCTTATCAATATTTCTTGTGCGGTAATTAAAGCATACCTGCCTACCTGAAGTAATGGCTTCATCAAGCTGGTCAATGATAATATATATCTGCTCGTTATCGCATTTATTAACGTCGTCACTGTAAACCTGCGATGTTATATCCTTAGCCTGTCCTTCCGAAAGCAGCGCCTTAAGCTTATTAATCAGCTCCTCGGATTTTTTAGGCGTGATAAAACCTGCGGACTCAACCGCGTCAATCAGCAGCCTTACCTCGGGAACCTGAAAGGTTCTTGAAGCAATAAAAAATCCGCGTTTTGGCGATGTTACCGACATTACGTCAACGCCGATTTGCTTAAGGGCAGATACGTCGCTGTATATACTTTTGCGCTCGCACGATATACCGTCCTCGGCAAGCATTGATATTAAATCCGTTGTTGAGAGCGGATTTTCCTCATCGGAATACTGATTAAGATATTTAAAGACCATCAGTGTTTTTAGCTTTGAAGCATTCATATTTTTCACCTCAGAGCAATTATATCACATTTTGTCTATCTTTTCAACCAAAGACCTAAAAATCGGACAGCAGTCCCCCGCACCGCTTTTTCCGCCTTCAACAGTGACCACTATTGCATATTTTGGGTTATCATAAGGATATATTCCCGCAAACCATGTGTTTAGAATTTCCGTGCCGTCAACATATATTCCCGTTTGAGCAGTTGAGGTTTTACCGGCAGACTGCCCTGAATAATCAGCACTCTTACCCGTTCCGTTTTCAACAACTCCACGCATATATTTCAGCATCGTTGCTGAAGTTGTTTCACTGATAATTCTTTCATGTTTGGACAGCTTACATTCGGCAACCCTTCCTTCACTGTCAACGTCTCCGATTAAAATTACGGGAGCTATATATAAGCCACCGTTTGCTATCGCACACATTGCATTGCAAAACGCAAGCGGAGATGCGTTTAGCTTTCCCTGACCGAAGCCAAGAAGCGCAAGCTGCCCCTTTGATTTCAAATCCTGCTCATCAGGCAGATTTCCAGCACTGACCGAATAATTATCAAGCAAATTTAATTCGCTTCCGAAACCGAAATCACGGGCAGTTTTTATAAGCTTTTCAGAACCGAGCTTAAGAGCAAGCTCAATAAAATAACAGTTACAGGAATTTTCAAGAGCTGTTTGCATATTCTCATTTTTATGCCCCGTTTTGTTTTGACAGGAAAAGACGGTGTCACCGACAGTTACTTCACCGTTACAATAATATATCTGGTTAATTCCGTTTTCAAGTGCGCAGGCGGCAACAATCAGCTTGAATACGGAGCCCACTGCGCAGGGGGAAACGCAGCGGTTAATTCCGTCATTACCTGCAGAGGACATAGCAAGAATTCTGTTTGTATCAACGTCGCAAATTACAATAGAGCCCTTGTCTATTTTAGATATTTCACAATCTGCAATAGACTGTATTTTGCCGTCTATACTTAGCTGAACTCCTGATTTACTGTTATAGTTTTCAGTATTGATAACGTCGTTGTCTCCACTCAGATATCTTCCCTTTGCATCCACTGCAAAGCTTATGCTTTTTTCGGCGATAATTTCGTCAGTATTAATAAACGGATTTAACGCGTTATTTGCGATTTCGCTGTCATACACTTCCAAAAGCTTTATATTTTTGCAGCTTGCGTAATGGCTGACCTCTTTGATAACCGGATAGCCCTTGGAAAGCTCATCAACGATGATTTTTCTTTCATTTGTATTGAACAGCAAATTCAGCTCGGAAAGGCATTTTTCATCCGGCTTTATAACTGCAACGAGCTTCGTTTTATTGTTGTTAAGCTTTTTCATATTGCAGTCGTATACGTTTTTATTGAGCTTATCAATCACAAGCTTATAGCTATTATAGCCTGACGAAACCATATAATAGCCGCTGAAAATTATATATGATACCCTGCCGAGGCAGGAAGCAAGCATAAACGTGACGGAAAGAAGTATTGACAAAACGCGTTTTTGCATAAAAAAGCACCCCTGTGTATTATTAACAGGGGTGTTGCTTTTAATCCTTTTTTCTTCTTAATAGTGCGTCGGGTGAAACGTTTAATTCACATTTGAAGGAATAAGTGTTAGTAGCTTTATTTGCAGCAGGAGCTTTTTCTCCGTCATCCTCGTTGAACAAATCCTCAACGATTATTTTATAGGGTTTTCTGAAAGGCTCAACTATTTCAAGCTCGTCGCCCTCAAAAAATCTGTTTCGCTGAGAAACGATTAGCCTGCCGTCCCTGCAGTCCTTATATGCTGCGCAAACGTCCCAATTGCGCTTGTAGCCGCCGTAATCCTGCACCTGTCCCTTCTGAATAGGACCGAAATTGAAGCCGGTCGTGTATTCTCGGTGGCTGAGTTTATCTATTTCCTCTTTAATCCATTCAGGAAGCACGAAATCGTCGCTCGGATTTTTAAGATATTCGTCAATTGCGGCGCGGTATGCATAGGTAACAATCGCGGTGTAATACTCGCTCTTTGCCCTGCCCTCAATTTTAAACGAGTCTATACCTGCACTAACAAGCTCGGGAATATGCTCAATCATACATAAATCACGGGAATTAAAGATATAAGTGCCGTCAGCCTCCTCATTAATCGGGAAGAATTCACCGGGTCGTTTTTCCTCAACAAGATGATATTTCCATCTGCAGGGCTGAGCGCAATCGCCCCTGTTAGCATCCCTGCCAATCATATAATCCGAAAGGATACAACGTCCGCTGAAGCTCATACACATTGCACCGTGAACGAAAACCTCAATTTCAAGCTCCGGGTTTGTTTTATCACGGATTGTTTTAATTTCCTCAAGCGAAAGCTCTCTTGCAGTAACCACTCGGCTTGCGCCCATATCATAGTAAGCATTTGCAGCCTGGTAATTCACAACGCCTGCCTGAGTTGAAATATGAATATCAGTTTTTGGCGCATATTTCTTAGCAAGTGTGAGAACACCCATATCGGCAATAATTAAAGCGTCAACTCCTGCAGCCTCAGCCTTTTTCAGGAAATCAGGCAGCTGTGCTATTTCATTATTTCTCGGTAGCGTGTTGCAGGTTAAATAAAGCTTTTTGCCGTTTTCATGAACGAAATCAACCGCCCTGACAAGCTCCTCGTCATTAAAATTAGAGGGATTGCTTCTCATACCGAAGCTGCTGCCGCCCACGTAAACGGCGTCCGCTCCGAATTTAACCGCATATTTTAATCTTTCATAATCACCTGCAGGTGAAAGCAATTCAATATTTCTCATAAATCAATATTCAAGATATGGCGCATATTTCTGAATTAAGGCTTTGAATTCGGTATAGGTTTCCGCGGTATAAAGATTTCTCTTTGTATCGTGGAAGAAATAATAATCGTTTGTGTCTTCAGGATAAAGTGCCGCCTGAATAGCGTCATATCCGGGATTACAAATCGGGCCCTCGGGAAGACCGATAACGGTTGAGGTTGAATTTGTATTATAATAATTCAGATAGTAATCCGAGGTGTGCGCTGAGGTTGAAGCAATTGCAGGCGCAACCTTATTCTTGATATAGTCAGAGGTTGACTGACAGCCGAGGGAGGGATAATTCGTTTTATCGGCAAGGCGGTTTTCAATTACGGAAGCAATTGCCTTCATCTGATCGGTGTTGCCGGCTTCCGCCTGCACGATTGAAGCAATAGTCATTATCTCATACATTGAAAAGCCAAGCTCCTCTGCTCTTTGCCTGTCTTCCTCTGAAATCTTATTCTCTGTGTTTTTAAGGAAGGTTTCAATTGTGCTTGAAGCACTTTGACCTACATAGAATTCATAAGTGTCCGGGAACAAATAGCCCTCCAATCTATAAGGCACGGTTTCCTTTGCCTGAAGATTGGAAACAAGAGAGTACGTGAAATTGGTGGATTCAATAACTGAAAGCAAAGCCGCCTTATCGCAGACCTCGTTATCAACAAGCTTATCAATAATATCTGCAACAGTGTAGCCCTCTGGTATTGTTATTCTGACGGTTTCGCTTGATTCGGGGTCACCCATCATATTTATAAGCATTCCCTCAAGCCCCATCTTGCCGTTAAGATAATATACTCCGGCATCATATGGAGGATTAACGCTGTATTTACCTATAAACTTATCCATAAAATTAATATAGAATTTACAGAACATTCTGCACTTAATAAGACCGTTATCTGCAAGCAAATCAATTGCTTCTGAGGAAGTAGGAATTTCCTCTGTATAGCTGATTGTAACCGTAGATTTAGTTTTTGTAATGCCGAAAATATCGTTAAGGCAGAATATTGCATAAACGGAAAGCAGCATTGAAACCGCTATAACGATTATAAAAAACAGATAAGCAGACGCAACGCCGTTATTATTCTTTTTTTTCGGCTTTTTTACAAGCGTAGCAGAATTCTGAATAGTGGCTTTATCAGACTTATATTTTTTTGAATAATCCTGATTAGTGAAATAAATATCACTGCTGCCCGTGTCTGTATTTACGGGGTTAATTCCTGTTTCTTCAAGGTTAAAATCAGCCATATTTAATCCTCCTCGGTAGTTTTTATTACTCGCATATCGGTAATGATATAATCAACCTTAATGTCAAATTTATCTTTTGGTAATACGTCTGCAACAAGCTCATCATAGCATAAGCCTATCGTCGTGAATTTAAAGTCGGCAAGGAAGCGGTCGTAGTAGCCTCCGCCGTAGCCAAGTCTGAATCCACGCAAATCATAAGCATAAGCGGGCACAATGCAAACGGCGTTGGTAAAGCAATCCAATGCTTTGCATTTTTCTGTGTCAGGTTCCTGAATACCGTATTTCCCTGACTTCAGCTCGGTGAAATCCTTTATTCGGTAAAACTGCATAACTCCCTTATTTTCATGGCATACGGGTAGCAACAGCTTTTTTCCGTCCTCAATTGCTTTTGATATAATTTCTAACGTGCCGATTTCACTTTTAATCGGGTAATAGCAAAGTATTTCATCTGCGCCTTTATAAAAATCAGAGTTGAGAAAAGAAGCGGCAATTACGCTGTCTTTTTTTAATTTATCGGAAATGCCGTTTCTTAATTCGGCATATTGCTGTCTTAATTTACCCTTCATTGCACTGAATCTGGCTTTTGATGCGCTGTGCTTCCGCCTCTCCACTGAGCTGTTTAACAATCTCAAGACCGAAATCAACGGAAACGCCCGCACCCCTTGCTGTTACAAATTTACCGTCAACGGCAACATAGTTATCGGAAAGAGAAGCGCCGCAAAGCGCATCCTCAAATCCGGGATAGCAGGTTGCCTCCAGTCCGTTTAACAAACCTTTATGACCTAAAATGGACGGAGCAGCGCATATTGCGCAAACGAGCTTGTCCTCAGCAACTGCAGTATCTATTGCAGAGTGCACCTTTTCGTTAGCTTCAAGGTTGGTTGTGCCCGGCATACCGCCCGGAAGCACAATTGCATCAACGTTACTGAAATTGAATTCATCTATTGTGATATCAGCCTCAACCGTAACTCCGCAGGATGCAGTAACCCGCTTGCCCGTTACGCCAACGGTTGCAGTTTCAAGCTTTGCGCGTCGCAGCATATCAAGCGGAGACATTGCTTCAATTATTTCAAATCCGTCTGCAAGAAAAATATATACCATAGCTCTAACCTTCCAATTCTTTAATTAAAATAACGGGATGCTGAAGAGAAAAGCCCTCAAGCAAATATTCTTTTATCTCATCACTTTGAAAAAACTGCAGCTCGCTGATATCTGCTTTTTCGGTAAATCCGCGTTTTATGTAAAAATCCGCGAGTGATTCAGTTGCAGGAATAAGGCAAATATAATTGCTGCAATGCTTTTCCGCATTATGCAAAAGCGCGGTCATTAAGCCCTCGTTTCTGTGTCTTTCAGCCGTGCAGGCGGCATAAATATACCTGCCCTCACGCCCGTTTATATAGCATTCAACAAAATACAGCATTGCAAGAAGCTCGTCGCCGTCACTGATATTAAGGCATTCTGCATTATTGACATTATCAATAAAGAACTCTATTTCCTCTTTTGTATCGCCGAACGCTTCCTGCCATAAGCTGATAATTGCTTCTTTATTCATTATATATCGCAACCTCTTTTTTCAGCCAGATTGCAGGATGATAGGATTGCTTAGCTTTTCTTAAGCCCTCTAAGCCTAAATCCTCTTCCCTGTTGATATATTTATATCCGTCCTCTAAAAGACGTTTTGCAAACTCCTGATTAATAATGGTGTAAGCGCCGTTGATATCGGAAGGAGCCTTTTCAAAATGAGTTACAAAGCATTCATTATTTCGAGCTTCCCCAAAGGTGTACGCAACCGGCTTGCCGCCAACCCTTATAAGTCCGCCCTTTAATCCGAGAGCAGCGTAGTTTTCAAAACCGGTCAGCACAGCCTCAAACTCAAGAGAAAAATCAGGGTCGTCATCCTCTCTGTTATTAATCCAGTTTGTATGAAGCTCAATACATTCCGGGATATTTTCCTCGGTTATTTCCTCATAGCTCCAATCGGGATAGGTGCGTTTAAAATTTGAAATATGATTTCTTTTGCCGTGATATTTTTTTCCGGAAAGCTCAGCAAGCGCCACTGATTCATAAATATAGTCGTTAAACCCGTCGTCATATTTAAAGCTGAATTTACCAGGAAAGCAATCGCTCAGCATATCCCTGTATTCGTCAGTAACACCATATATTCGAGGTTTAATGCTTTTTGCCTTAGCATCGTCAATAATTTCCTGAACAGCTTCTTTAAAATCTCCGCAACCTATGGGCAGAGAATATGATATATCCTCACCCTTGCCCCATCTGCAGATAAAGAAATCCTTAAATCTTGCAATCTGCGTGCGGTAAGGCGTTTTCCAAACAAAAACGCTGCCGAAGGTGTATTCGCTACTTAAGCTTTTTGCACAGGCAAAGCATTTATCAACCCAAGTCTTATCCTCAATTTGAGGTATTTTAAAATCTAACATAGCTCCTTATCAATTATCTCTGTAATCTGTTTATGTATTGTTTCTATTGTTTTAGGCTTATCGCCTTCAGCACAGCTGATAATATGCCAGCCCTGCTTAGCAGCGGTATATAACGCTGATTCCCTGCATTTCTTCAGGAATTCAACGTTAACCTCATGCACGTCCTTTTTATTTTCATCGCCGCTGTAACGCTGGGACATAAGCCTTTGAGAAATTTCAATCGGCATATCAAGATAAATCACAGCATCAGGCATTGGTATGCCGAGCTTTACATATTCAAAGTCAGCGCTCCATTCAAGGTAAGCATCCCAGTTATCTCTAGGAATTTTTTCCATCTGATATATTGAATTTGAAGTTGCATAGCGGTCTGCAATTATTAGCTTTCCGCTCTCATAATCAGTCTTCCATCCGAGGTTGAAGGAGGCATAGCGGTCAACGGCGTAAAAAGCGCCCGCGGCGAAAGCGTTAACGTCAGTTGCGGACTTGCCGAATTCTCCGCCGAGATACATTTTAACAAGCGTGCTTGAAGGATTATCGTAATCGGGAAGCTTAATTTTTTTATAATCAACGCCCTTGCCTGAAAGATATTTCTCCAGTAAAGCAATCTGAGTTGATTTTCCGCTGCCGTCAAGCCCTTCAATTATAATTAGTTTTCGCATTTATCTTTCCTTTGAACCTTCTTTTTGTTGCCGTTTTCGTCAACTATATATGTGTTTTCAAGCTGACCGACAAGGCTTTCCTTAAAGCTGTCAATATATATTCTGCGAAGCCTTGCCTGCTCCTCCTTTTCCGCTTCGGTTAAGCCATCTGCCTTTGATTTATGAGCAAGCTCGTTAATTCTCGCAATTTGTTCCTTTGTAATCATTAGTCCAAAAAATCCTTCAATTTCTTGCTTCTGCTCGGGTGACGGAGCTTTCTGAGCGCCTTTGCCTCAATCTGGCGAATACGCTCACGGGTTACGTTAAACTCCTTGCCGACCTCTTCAAGGGTTTTGGGGTTGCCGTCCTCAAGTCCGAAACGGAGGGAAAGCACCTTCTCCTCACGCGGAGTCAAGGTTTTAAGCACCTCTGCGAGCTGCTCCTTAAGCAGGCTCATTGAGGCTGCGTCTGCCGGAGCAAGCGCGTCATCATCGGGAATGAAATCGCCGAGATGGGAATCCTCCTCCTCGCCGATAGGCGTTTCAAGCGAAACGGGCTCCTGTGCAACGCGCAGAATTTCTCTTACCTTATCAGCAGGCATATCAAGGAATTCCGCGATTTCCTCGGGAGTGGGCTCCTTGCCGTTCTGGTGAAGCAACTGGCTGTTTGCCTTTTTAACCTTATTGATGGTTTCAACCATATGAACGGGAATTCTGATTGTGCGCGCCTGGTCTGCAATTGCACGGGTAATAGCCTGTCTAATCCACCAGGTTGCATAGGTTGAAAACTTAAAGCCCTTGGTGTAATCAAACTTATCAACGGCTTTGATAAGACCCATATTGCCTTCCTGAATTAAATCAAGGAACTGCATACCTCTGCCGACGTATCTTTTTGCAATGCTTACAACAAGGCGCAGGTTTGCCTCCGCAAGCCTTTGCTTTGCAACGGGGTCGTTTTCCGATATGCGCATTGCGTATTCAATTTCCTCCTCAGCAGTAAGAAGCGGCACGCGACCGATTTCCTTAAGATAAACCTTAACGGGATCGTCCATAGCTGCATTATCGTTGGTTGCAACAGTATCGGCGGCATCCGTTTCCTTGGGTAAATCAACCTCAAGGGTGATACCGTCAAGCGCTTCTGCAGAGAAATCATCAACTATGCTTACGTTTGCGCTTTCAAGCATATCATTAAGCTTTTCAAGCTCATCAACGTCCATATCAAGCTCAACGATGAGATTATCAATCTCCTGAGCAGTTAAGTGACCGACTGCCTTGCCTTTTTCAACAAGCTTTTTAAAGGCGTTGTTTTTCTTTTCCTCGGAAACCTGCTGGGTTGGGGTTAAATTAATCTTATCCATATTGTTTTCTCCTCTTGAGTTGAAATTCCTTTATTTATTATCAAACATTTTTCTGAAATCATCATCGCTTATATTATTAACGGAAGTTTTTATCTTATCATTCTCATTAATAATAACATTTAAGCAATCTCTGAATTCTGCCTTAGGCTCCGTGCTCGGCTCACCTCTTGCAATAATCCCGGAAAGCCTGCCCATTTCATCACCGGTTAAATCGGCTGAAAAGCTCATTAAATCGTTATCGGCAGCATTTTCAATGTTTCTGATTATAAGCAAATAAACCTTCTGCATAAAGCCTTCCGTTAAGAGTGAGCTGTCAAAATCAGCGGCAAGCTTGCTGCAATCGGGATATTTGATTAACAGATAAATAAGCCTGTCCTCTGCCTTAATTTTACGAGAGGAGCTTTCACTGATAAATCCTAATCTCGCGCTTTGCCGTATGCTTTCGTTAACTATTGAATTATATTCAGAGCGCCTTTTAGCCCTTGAATGCTTTCTGACGTAATCATCAAGCTGTGTTTTGATATTTCTCTTTTCAACACCGAGCTCCTCGGAAATCCTTGAAATATACAAATCCTGTTCAACGGGCGTAGTATCTGCAAGAGCTTTAATAATTTCATTAATAAAATCAATCTTGCCCTGCGTTGTGTTTAGATTAAAATTGTTTCTCTGCTTAATTATTTCATATTCAATTTCGTTAGTTGCGCCCTCAAGCATTCCTCTGAATGCGTCAACGCCGACGTTTTTGATGATTTCATCCGGGTCTTTGCCATATTTCAGCAGCGGAACCCTGACTTTAACATCGGCATTTTTAAACAAAACAAGCGCTTTCTGAACAGCTTTCTGCCCTGCCTCATCTGCGTCGTAAGCAAGAACAACCTCGTTAGCATAACGGCTGATAAGCTTAACCTGCTCGCCAGTCAGCGCAGTTCCGCAGCCGCCGACGGCATTGGTAAACCCCGCCTGATACATAGATATAACGTCCATATATCCCTCACAAAGGATTAGAACGCCGCCCGAATTATCCTTTGCGTTGTTCAGAGAAAACAGTTCATTGGTTTTCTTATAAACGATTGTGTCGTTCGTATTCAAGTATTTATTTGGCTTATTAGGCTCCATAACTCTGCCGCCGAAGGCGATAACGTTTCCGCGCACGTCTATAATCGGGAACATTACACGGTTACGGAAGAAATCGTAATAACCCTTTTCGCCTTTTCTGATTAAACCTGCCTGAACCAAATCAAAGCGAGAAAACCCCTGCTTAACGAGCTCGTTTTCAAGATTATGCCATCCGTCTGGCGCAAAGCCCAAGCCGAATTTATTTATGGTTTTTTTAGACAAGCCTCTGCCCGTGAGGTACTCAAGCGCAGCCTTCCCCTCTTCGCTCATAAGCACTGAATGAAAGTATTTAGCGGCAGCTCTGTTTGCCTCAAGCACCTTGCGGCGCTGCTTTGAAACACTGTCATCAAATCCGTCCTGAGGCATTTCAAGCCCGGCGCGATCTGCAAGGAGCTTAACAGCGTCAACGTAATCAAGATTTTCAATTTTACGGATAAACCCGACCGTATCGCCGCCTGCGCCGCAGCCGAAGCAATAAAACGACTGCGTTTCGGGATAAACGGTAAAGGACGGGGTCTTCTCATTATGAAACGGGCATAAGCCAACGTAGGTTGAGCCGCGCTTTTTCAAAGATACGTAGGAGGAAATTATGTCTTCAATATCAATTTTATATTTAAGCTCCTGCAAAAACGAGCTGTTAATCGGCATAATCTCAACTCCTCTCTAAAAACATTTTATACATAAAATAAACATTTTTCTATAAGATTATACGCATTAGTAGCTATAATGCCTTTATATTATATATTTTTATTCTTGACGATTATATTTCAAAAGTATATGATATTACTGAGGTTTTTCTATGATTTACTTATTAATTACATTACTCATTGCTCTGTTGCTTTTCTTCTGCTATTACGAAAACAACAAGCTTGATATAACCGAATATGAATTATTTTCCGAAAACATAAAATCCGAAATCAAAATTGCACAGCTTTCGGATTTACATTCAAAGCCTGCAAATAACGTTCTTGAAAGGCTTAAAGTAATTAATCCGGACGTGATTATGATTACGGGCGATTTCATTAATGACCATGCAAGGCGCAGGAATAAAATGCTTGATTACGCCAAAGCGCTTTGCGATATCTGCCCCGTTTATTATATTACGGGCAATCATGAAAGGCGCCTTGAGCAATTTGATGAGCTTATGCAGCAGCTTTCAAATGCAGGGTTTAACGTTCTTCTCAACGAGGTTAAGATTGCAGATATAAACGGAAACAGAATCGTTATTCTCGGGCTTGATGAAAACCAAGCGGATTTTGAGGATTACAAAGCACGCAAAAACGGCACCTTTGTTTACAAGGATATGCGCCCGTATTTTGAAACACTTAGCGAGGCTGACGGCTATAAAATCGTTCTAAGCCATTTTCCCGAGAATTTTGAAAAGGTTGAGGAAAACAATTACAGCCAATATGATTTTGACCTGCAGCTATCGGGTCACGCTCATGGCGGGCAGTTTATTCTGCCGTTTATCGGTCCCGTGTTCAGCCCCGGCCAGGGATTATTTCCGAAATATGCAAGGGGTTCCTTCGGCGACAGACCAAGGCTGATTGTAAGCCGCGGAATCGGTAATTCCGAATTTCCTTTAAGGTTATTCAATCATCCCGAAATCAACGTAATAACGCTAAACAAACCGCAGAAATAAATCTGCGGTTTATATTTTTGCAAATCTTTCACCAATACAATTTAATGAATATTTACCATTACTTAAATCGGTAAGTTTATCTGATAAAGAATTAGCTTTAGACTGACTTACAGAAAATACCACTTTAACGTTTTCAGCATAATCAGTGCTTTCTATGCTTGCGCCGAAATCCTCAAGAAGAGAGCAAAGGCGCTCATAAAATGAATAATCAACCTCCGCCGTCAAAACGCTGCAAAGCCCCATCGTTATAGTATTTCCGGCATCAAGAGCAATTTTTGAGCCGTGCGCATAAGCGCGCACGAGGCCACCCGCGCCGAGAAGCGTGCCTCCGAAATAACGTGTAACAACCACGCAGACGTCAACGACCTCTGATTTGAGAATAACGTCAAGCACAGGAACGCCCGCCGTGCCGGAGGGCTCTCCATCGTCACTGTAGCGCTGAATGTTGTTATCTTTCAGCACATATGCGTAGACGTTATGAGTTGCATCCCAATGCTTTGACTTAATTGAATTAATGAAATCAACTGCTTCCTCCTGGGTTTTTACAGGCTTGACATAACCGATAAAGCGCGATTTCTTTTCAATAAATTCTGCATTACTTTCTTTTTCAACAGTTTTGTATTCCTGCATATCAATTAACGATTTCCTTTGAAAAGCGTTTGTTTAAATCGTTTTTGCCCTTGTGATGATAAGGAACGATTTTAAGAATTATCCAGCCAATTACACCGCCGACGGTATTGCAAATCATATCCTCCATCGTATCAATAAGCGCATAACGCATATCATCTCGCGGGTCGATGAAATTAGGAAGCCCGATACCGTCCTTTAAATCAGCCTCTATTGCAAGCGCAAGCGACCAATGCTGCGCGTCACCAATATCGGGATTTAACTGGTCTGCCGTGAACTCAAAAAGCTCCCAGATATTACCTGCAACAAAAGAAAAGCAAAGCGCTCCGAAAACGATTATGGCGACTGAATTAACGATTTTGTCTCTCACCTGCATTGCACATAAAATCTCATAACCGAGAATTGTGCAAAGCACGCCGCCGACCGTGTGCATAACAATATCAAGCACGGGCATACTGTAATATAAATTCAGGTATGCGCCGCCGAAGCTTGCCGTTAATAAGCCTACCGAGCTCACGTCCTGTATGTAAGCGGGTAAATTGCGCACGAGGTTTTTATCGGGAAACATCATCAAAATCTCCCAAGCAAACATTCCGATAAGATTGCCCGTAACCTGAAGTGCCATCAGCTTTCTGTCATCAGCCTTGCTGATAAAAAGCGCGTGAATCAGCGCGCCGATTAAAACGAGCCTGCACGCCCACCAGATACATAATTCCCATTTTTTAGGGCTGTTTGCCCCATTAAAAATCCTGTTAAGATAAGTTTTCATATTTTGACCCACAAATAATCTCAGCTAATTACTGAGCATAAAAAGAAACAAGGGAGCAAAATGCTCCCTTCTTTTAATTTAAGATTAGCCTTTACGAGCATATCTCTTGTTGAATCTGTCAACACGTCCGCCTGTATCAACAAGCTTCTGCTTACCTGTGTAGAAAGGATGGCACTTTGAGCAGATATCAACCTTTAATTCACTCTTAGTACTCTTTGTTTCGTAAGTTGCACCGCATGCGCACTTAACGATACAAGTGTCGTAATTAGGATGAAGTCCTTCTTTCATATTTTTCACCTCACATAGTCTTGCGGACTGGTAGCGGCCAGCCCTACTTAGTAACGAAGCGATTATAACATAAGAAAATACAAATTGCAAGCATTTTTTTAAATTAGTTATAAGCGCAGGGCTTTGACAGATAAAAGGAATAAAGCAGCGCCTCTTTTACCGGCTTTTGCAAAACCTTTGCAACCGCCTCCTTATAAAAGGCTATCTGATTTCTGTACATATTCAGAAGCTCATCCTCATTTGCAACCCTGTCCGTCTTATAATCAACAAGCACAAGCTCGCCGTCTTCCTCAAAAACGCAGTCTGCAATGCCCTGAATAAGCACTCTGTCATCCTCATCGGCTGGAGCAGAGCCCGAGCTGACAAAGGTTGTAACCTTGATTTCTTTATAAATTGCGTCTGAGCAGAACATTCTTTTTGCAAGCTCGCTTTTGAAAAATGCCGAAAGCGCTTCCCTGTTAAGTGAAGCCGCCTGTTCTTTCGTTATGAAGCCTTCGTCCGTAAGCCTTTCAATCTCTGCCTCCAAATCCGAATTTGCAGAATTATAATTGCAAAACTGCATAAAGGCGTGCATTGCAGTGCCTCTTTCGCTTGGAGACAATCCCTTGCTGCTCAGAAAGGCAGGCTTTGAGGTTGCAAAAAATTCAGCGCTTTTAATGCTCTCGTCAAGATCGGAGGCATTACGTTTTGCGGGAATTGCCGCAAGCTCGTACCTGTCACAGTTAAATGAAAGCCTATTTTTTATTTCGTCAATAACAGCCTGCGAAGGCGCGGCGGCAACAATAACTTCCGTTTTTTCAATATCCTCAACCGAATCAATAATTTCAATCGGCATATCAAAATCAGAATTACTAACGTTAACATTGATTTCACAAAGCTTTCGCAGCTCTGCTCCGTCCTTATGAATAAGAGCTGCAAGCAAAAGCAAATCGCCGTCGCACGAAATATTTCTGCAAAGGAAGGGATTTATCGTACCGTCGGCAATTCTCGGCGCAAGCGTATTAATGCGCTTTTCGAGATTGTCAAGCGAAATAAACGAGATAAACTGCTCCTTAGCCCTTGTTACGGCGACGTAAAGCACGCGCAAATTCTCGCTCATTGATGCAGTTTTATTCAAATGCTTCAACGCTGTATACGGGATTGTTTCCGTCTGATACAAAAGCTCCTCATTATGTAGCTTAACGCCAAGCCCGAATTTATGATTGAGCAGCAGGCGGCTTTTCAAATCATCATAGTTATATTTCCGCTGCGTGCCCGCAAGAATAACAATGGGAAATTCAAGCCCTTTTGAATGGTGAACGCTCATAATCGTTACGGCGTTTTCACCTGCAGAATTAACTGCTGCGCTTTCAACGGTTTTATCGCCGTTTTCAAGCTTATCAATAAGGCGCATAAACGCTGTTAAGCCAACGCTTTGTGTTGAATCAAAATATGCGGCAAGCTCAATAAGCTTATTGATATTTCTGCATCTCTGTTCACCGTTGCCGAGTGCGTTTGCGAATGCATAAAGGCTTTTATACTCGCAGATATAACGGATAAACGAGGCAACGGACATCGTAACGACAACCTTGCGAAGAAGCTCAAGCTCCTTTAAAAAGCTCTTAACCTTCTCAGACTGAGAAAGAATAATGCAGGAATAAAAGCTGTTTGCATTTTCATTCTCAAGCCTGATTTCAGCAAGCTCATCGGGAGTGAAGCCGTAAAGCGGAGACATCATAACCGCAAGAAGCGGCACCTCCTGACGAGGATTATCAATTACCTTAAGAAATGAAATCAGCATTTTGATTTCATTATTATCAAAAAGATTTGAGGAATTATCGCAAACGACGGGTATCCCACGCTCTGTAAGCGCCTCACTGTAAGCTCCTATATGGTTTTTCACGGAACGCAGAAGGATTACAAAATCGCTATAACGAACGTCTCTCAACGCTCCGTTTACAGATATCTGTTCTTTATTCATGATTTTATTCTGAATAACAGAGGCAATATAAGCCGCTTCATTTTTATCGGTATCCGCGCCTTTTACGTTAGTCAATATCTTGATTTCGGCACTCGGCTGAGAGCTTTCGGGGTAATCCGCCTGATAATTAAGATATTCCTCCTCCGTATAATCAAGCTCGCCTGTCTTGGCAGACATAAAGGCTGAAAACAGAAAATTTGTTAAATCGCAAATACCCTGCCTTGAACGGAAGTTTTTATCAAGAATTATTTTAGATGAATCGGAATTATCGTTTTTGTTATAAAGCGGATAAGCCTCCTTCTTTTGATTGAATAAAAACGGCATTGCCAGTCGGAAGCGGTAAATGCTCTGCTTAACGTCGCCTACCATAAAGCGGTTTTTACCGTTTGAAAGCAGCTCAAAAAGCAAATCCTGCGCTTCGTTGGTATCCTGATATTCATCCACAAGGATTTCGTAATAACTGCTTTCAAGGTCCTTGGCAAGCGCGGATTTAACAAGCTTTCCGTTGCAGTCAAAATCAACTAAAAGATTGAGCGCAAAATGCTCAATATCGGAAAAGGTAAATGCGCTTTCCTCCTCCTTAAGTGCAAAGTACTCACTGTCAAATTCGGAAACCACTTTGCAAAGCGTTTTAAGTATGGAGTATAAAATCTCGTTATCAGCCTTGAATTCCTGCTGAGTAGCGCAAAATACGTCGGCAAGGCTCACAATAATATCTTTATAAAGGCTGCGCCTTGCGGCAACCTCCTCTTTATATGAAGGAGTATAACCTCTTACGTATTTTTGTGTAATAAATTTTGCTTTCTTAAATGCGGATAAAGCATCATCCCATCCCTGATTCAATGCATTTTCAAGAGAAGCAAGCAGTGCTTTATCCTCATCAAGGGTTTCCGTGTACTTATCATAAGCATCATCTTCAACCAAAAAGGCATAGCAAGCCTCAAGTAAATCCTTAGCACAGGCAATGCCGTCCGAAACATATTCTTTAAGATAGTTATACCATTCGGAGTCTGTAAGCTCGTTTGCGGGATTATAGAACTCAGTCATATCCTCAAGCCATTTTAGCGGAAACGGCTGAGCGTAGATATAGTTATGCAGATTTTTAATAGTTGAAATCAGCGATTTATCGTCCTTCGGAGGAGAAAGCATTTCGACAAGAGAAATGAAGCTGCTGTCCCTTTCCTCAAATAATCTGTCAAGAACATTGTTAATAGCCGTGTCAGCAATTATTTGCGCGCGTGCTTCGTCAAGAATGCTGAATTCCTGACTAATGCCGAGTTTAAATGCATTTTCCTTTGCAAGGTTAAGGCAGAAGGAATCAATCGTTGAAATGCTCGCATTCTGCAAAAGAGACATTTGCCGAAGAATATTGGCATTATTCGGTTGTTTCACGAGCATATCTGCCAAAGCTGAAGATATTCTTGATTTCATTTCCGCAGCAGCAGGATTGGTGAAGGTTACAATAAGAAGTCTGTCAACGTCAACCGGCGTATCGGGAGCAGTTATCATTTTGATTACGCGCTGAACGAGCACCGCCGTTTTGCCGGAACCTGCAGCGGCTGAAACTATCAGGTTTCTGTTTCTTGCATAAACAGCGTTTTCCTGAGCAGGAGTTAAACTAATCATTCCGTTTCCTCCTTTAAAATCTCAACAACCTCTTCATCGGAATATGTATCCATTTCCCTGTTATTAATAATTCTCCTTGCGGCGCAAACCTCCGAATAATCGCAGAATTCGCAGGTCTTATCATGATTAGAGCCATTTATCGGGTTCTGATTAATAAGTCCGTGATGAAGATTATTTCCCATTTCGGCAAGCAAGGAATCCACCTTGCGGCTGATTTTGCCAAGCTGCTCATATGAAGCAAAGCAGCCCTTTAAGCCCTTTGAATTAACATAAACGGGAATATACTTGCCCTTTAAATCCTTTTCCATAGCTTCAAGGATATCGTGCTGCTCGTCGTAAAGAACGACGCCCTTCATCTTGTATTCCTTATTGTCGCTCTTTGCAATTTCTGCTTCGGCGGAATTACGCGGAATGCTGTAAATACCCCTTGCTGCATGCATATAGAGCACGCCTGCGGGGATGCCGCTGTACTCGCTGTCCTTATCCTTGCAGAGGTTGAACAGGTAAATAAACATCTGCAGATTGAGTCCGTAAAGCACGTCGGCAAGTCTAAAGGTTTTTGTTCCTGACTTATAATCAACAACCCTTATATATTTTTCACTGCCCTTTTCATAAACGTCAACTCTGTCAACAGAGCCTCTGATTTGCAGCGTGCCGCTTTCAAGATTAACAATCTGCGGTTTAACCTCTCCGTCCTTGTCAATTTTAAGCTCAAATGCTTTAGCCTCAAAAAGGCTTTGCGAAAACTCGTCCTTAAGTCTTAATACAACACTGTTAAGCATTTTGGAAAGCCGCATAAACTGAAATCTGAAGCGGGTTGAAAAATCCTCCGTGCTTCCCATATTGCTGCTGAAGTATTCCTCTAGATACTTATCAACGAGCACCTTGATTTCAAGATCTGACTTTACGGATAATTCCCGTGAGCCGACCTCGGAAATTATTTTTTCAAGCACGAAATGAATAACCGTTCCCGTTTCCATTGCATTCATCTGCGCCTTTTCACGCGGCTTTGCGCCAAGCCCGAATTTGCAGAAATATCTGAACGCGCAGTTAAAATAATCCTCAACCTTTGAGGCGGAAATATACATATCCTCAGAAAACAGCGCAGTTGCATTTTCTTCATTATGAATTTTCAAATCAGCATTTTCCGAAAGCAGAGCAACTGCATTATAGCGTCCGTCACCTGAAAAATACTGTTTGAGCGATTCGGAAAATTCAGTGTTATCGGCAAAGCATTCAGCCATAAGCTCAAATGCGGATGAACGGCTTTCAATCAAATCAAGCTTATCAATATCGGAAAAGCTGATTTCCTCAAGACTCGGAAAAATACTTTTTAGAGATGAAACTATCGAAGAAGCTCCTTCGTTTTTATTACCCGCAGCGTACGTTATGCAGAGCTTTTCGGAAGCAACGCTCGCCGCCATATATGCAAAATATCTTTCCTGAAAGTTAAGCGTTTCACCGAAGGAATACAGATTAAAATCATTGCTGCTGAGAATAACTCTGTCTGCTTCAGAAAGAAGTCCGCCGCTCGTTATGCTTCTCGGAAATTCGCCTTCGTTTGCACCGAGAATGAAAACGACGCGCGGATTATCAGCTCTGATTCTGTCAGCCTGACCGAGCTGAACATTATCAAGTCCGCTCGGAAGAACGCCCAAATCCTCATTAAGAATAATAAGATTGAACAGCTCATAAAACTCCTTAATGCTGATTTGCTCATCACCCAAAACAACGGCAAGGTCATTAAGTATACGCATAAGTAAATCCCAGATACGCTCCTGCTCATCGGAAAGCA
Source organism: uncultured Eubacterium sp. (assembly GCA_905234995.1). GTDB lineage: Bacteria > Bacillota > Clostridia > Oscillospirales > Acutalibacteraceae > Eubacterium_R. Next base: position 64,264 of record CAJOJV010000001.1, read on the forward strand.
TATCCTTACCGAAATCCTTAAGATAAAAAGCGAGCTGCTTAAGATTAGAATTTGCCTTAAAGGAAAGCAGAGTATTATATATCGCTTCACTGATATCCCTTGCGGATGCGTTTTTAGTTTTGAATTTAAAGCTGTTGATTTTAGAATATAGATAGCTCCTTGCAGACTCAACCCTATTTATCTCAGCCGAATCGGCTTTGCTGATATGGGAGGTGAAACCCTTTGTTGAAGCAGTGAATTCCTTTTCCCACTTGCGAACGCCGCTGATATTCCAGACATATACGTAGTTTTCAAGCGCGTTAATATCCTCGTCCGAAAGCTCAGTAAGACCCGTTTTGGCAAGACTTAATACATCTTCGGAACGGAAGGAATATATAACGCTGCGCAGCAGATAATTAACGAACACCATAAGCGGCTGCATTTTGATTGCCTGACGCTCATCGTCAAAATAAGGAATCTCATATTTTCTGAAAGAGCTCATCAGCTCGCCCGAATATTTATCAATATCTCTGCATATTACAGCAATTTCCTTAGCCTTAACGCCTTTCCTGATGTATTTTTTTATCATTAAGCTTATGTAATCACATTCCTCGGCAACGTCCTTGCCCTTGAAAATCTTAATATTATCAACAGGCTTTTCAAATTTATGAGGATTAGAGTTAAAGAAATTCCTTTCACAAAATATAAGCTCTTCATTTTCTGTTCTGTGATTCTTATCAAGATTTATATACTGAACATCAATTCCGTTTTCATTTGCTGTATTATCAAGCGTTTTGGCAGTTTTATTTACGTAAGAAAACAGATTGTACTTATCATTATCAAAGAAAGAATCCGTGCAGAGAGTCACAGTTACGGTATCAGCCTGCTTAATAAGCAGCTCAAGCAGTTTTATTTCATTGGCAACGAAGCCGTTGAAGCCGTCAATAAACACGTGTTTACCGTTAAGATATTCTGATTTAACAAGCTTCTCGTAAAGCCTTGAAAGCTCGTCAGAGGAGTCATAATACTTACCGTCAATGAGTTTCTGATAGCTGTCAAAAATCAAGCCGAAATCGTGCAGCTTGCCCGCAAGCACTTCCCTATCAATGCTGTTGCAAGCGGAAAGCATATCCTCAGCGGAGATATTGCAGGATTTCATTTCGTCATATATTTTAATGATTGAATTGATGAAGGAGGAATATTCCGTTTTCTGAGTAAATACTGTTAACTCATCTGCAACCGATGATATAGCCTTTTTCATCAAAACAGCTTTTGCGCCCTTTGAAAGCACGGGCAGCATTTCTCCGCCGAATTTATTCTTAATCAAATTTGATAGCCTTGAAAAGCTGAGATTTTCAACACTGTTAATTCTGCTTTCTCCAAGCAGTGTGAGTAGCTTTTTTTCTGCAGTAAAATTATACTGCTCAGGTGTGAGCAGTATAATTTCTTCTTTACCTGAATCAACAAGCCTTTTGATTTCGTTAAAGCAATATTCTGTTTTTCCGTAGCCTGAACGGCCAAAAACAAATTTCAGCATTATAACACCTTATCAAATCCGGATAAATCAAGCTTATCAAATTTTGCAAAAAAAGCCTTCAACTCTCGCAGAATCTCTTTGCAGACGCCCTCGTTATCATTTTCAATGTTGAGCGGCAAAATCGGGTCGTGAACGGAGAGGCGAAGCAAGAACCAACCGCCCTCAATATTAATTCTTACGCCCTCATAATTCTCCTTTTCAAGCTCAAAGCCGTCGCGCGCTGCAGCATATGCGGTAAGCTCTGAAATAACGTTTTCGCCGTAAGCTTTGAAATCGTCAAGAAGAATAGGCAGCCTTACTTCAGTGCTTTCGGCAGGCTCCTTTAAATCTGAAATAAGCTCGTTAACATCCCTGCCCTGCTTTTTCAGCTTTGCAAGAAGGCAAACGATTTTAGTTGCAAGATATGCGCCGTCGTCAAGAAAATAATTTTCCTTAAGGGCTGCGTGTCCGCTCGTTTCAATTGCAAGCGGAGAATTAACGCCGCCGCTGTTAAGCTCAACCGCTTTATCAATAACGTTTTTATAGCCGCGCTTAAAACGAAGCTGCCTGCCTCCAAGCTTATTTTCAATAAAGTCACGCAAGCCGTCCGAGGTTAAGCTGTCGGTAACTACAACGCCGCCCTCATTTTTTTCAAGCGCAATTAACGAAGCAAGCGCAACAAGTCGGTTTCTGTTAATCTCTTTACCGTTCGAAGAAACGCAGGCGGCGCGGTCAACGTCCGTGTCAAATATCAATCCCAAATCCGATTTCGAATTAATTACCATATAGGATGCCGCTTTGATTGCTGCCTTATTTTCGGGATTAGGAATATGATTCGGAAACATTCCGTCAGGCTCTAAAAACTGACTGCCTCTGACGTCGGCACCAAGGGGCGCGAGCACCTTTTCTGCATAAAAGCCGCCGGCGCCGTTACCCGCATCAACGGAAATCTTTAGGCCGGTGAGGGGCTTATCGCCATTGTCAACCTCTTTGATTATGATATTCCTGAGGTGTGCTGAGTAATCATCCATAAAGGGATAATCAAAAACATCACCTTTTTCTGTAGAATCGCTGCTTATATTAGCGGCAAGCTTAAGAATATCCTTAACGTCGCTTCCCTCAAGTCCTCCGTCAGAAGTAAAAAATTTAAGTCCGTTTCTCTGATACGGGTGATGGGAAGCAGTAATTTCAAGCGCTGCATCAGCTTTAACGCCGTCGAATTCAAGCACCGTGCTCATAAACATAGCAGGTGTTGAGGCAAGCCCGAAGTTATAAATTGTGCAGCCGCAATCAGAAAATGCCGAAATTGCAGCGGATGAAATCCTCTCAGCGGATATTCTTGAATCATGACCGATTGCAATTATGCCAAGCTTCCTTCCGAATTTTTCTTTATACCATTTTGCAAATGCAAGGCAGATATTGTAAACCGTCTCGTCAGTAAGCTCAACCGCTTCCGTTTCCGTTTCAACGGCAACGCCGCGAATATCAGTGCCGCTCTTAAGCTTTAAATACTTATCTTCTGTAGTTTTCTGCATCAATTATCCCCTCGTTAAACGCGTTATCGTAAGCCTCAATCAAAAATTCATACATTGGTGACGAAACGGAAATCATATATCTCATCTCATCAACGATATCCGTTGTTTCAATTTTCTTTAAATCGGGGCTGTAATGAACAAATTCCATATTCTTTACGTTAAGATATTTTTTCAGCTCCTCGGGCGCGTCAGGAACTCTGTCCTTTTTATAAGCATCCCAAAAGCCGAATTTTAACCCTGCCTGTTCAGCTGCAGCAACGGCGTCAAGCCATCTTTCGGGTTCCTTTAAAATCAACTGCCTGATAAAATCAAACTGTGCAGGCTTAGCCATAAAAACAGCCAAGCCGTAAGTATAGCCCTCAGGCGTGAATTCAAACCAATAGAACGGAGCAAACGGATAGGCAACCTTATTTCTTCTGAGCATAAGCCAAAGATTTTCACGGTAAAGCAATTTATTATTAGTGCGTCTCGTATCTCTTCTGACTCTTGAAACAAGATAAGTCGGATTAGTATCAATAAGCGGGTCCAAATCAGTGCACAGATCAGATAAATCCAGAATCATCTGCCTCATCGGAACGGTTGCACCCTGCTTTATTTCCTCCTTGTGCTCCTCATAAAACGCTTTTGAATTATTAAAACGATTTAAAGCAAGAAGCTCAATGGCTTCACTTTTTATACCGGAATAATTATACATCTAACAGTCCTCTTTCCAGCATTTTCTGCGCGGCTAACATCGCGCAGAGCTTAGCACTGTGGAAGGTTAATCCACCCTGAATCCAGGCGTAATACGGTTCTCTGATAGGAGCGTCTGCCGAAAGCTCAATTGAAGAGCCCATAGTAAACGCGCCTGCTGCCATAACAACCTGACTTTCATAGCCCGGCATATCCCAGGGCTCAGGAGAAACGAAGCTGTCAATAGGGCTTCCGCTTTGAATACCCTGACAAAAGGCAACAAGGCTTTCGGGATTTTCAAGCCCGAGGGACTGTACGATATCTCCTCGCTCAGCATCAAAGGCTGGAGTGGTTTTATACCCGAAGCCGCCGAACAGAGCAGCAATATAAATTGCGCTTTTAAGCGCCTCGCCGACGGTATGCGGAGCATAGAATAAGCCCATATAAAGCTCACGATTCATTCCAAGGGTTGCGCCAACCTCCTTGCCGAGCCCCGGAGTTGTTAATCTGTAAGCGCATTTTTCAACCAAATCGTGCCTGCCCGCAATATAACCGCCCGTCGTGGCAATACCGCCGCCCGCGTTTTTAATCAGTGAGCCTGCAATCAAGTCCGCACCAACATTTGTCGGCTCAAGCTTTTCAACGAATTCACCGTAGCAGTTATCAACCATAACGATAACGTTCGGATTCTTTGCTTTAGCTATTTTAACAAGCTTTTCAATCTCGCTTATTACAAGGCTCGGTCTGAGTTCATAGCCACGGCTGCGCTGAATATATACCATCGTTACGCTTTCATCAACTGCTGCTTCAATTGCGTCATAATAAAGCCTGCCATCTTTAAGCGGAATCTCATCATACGCAACACCGAAATCCTTAAGAGATCCCATTTCAGATCCTTTAATGCCGATTACGTTGTGAATGGTGTCATAAGGAGTGCCGGTTACGCAGAGCATTTTGTCACCCGGGCGAAGAACTCCGAAAAGCGCCGTTGCGAGCGTATGAGTGCCGCAAGTGAAATTGTGACGAACGAGCGCATCCTCAGCCCCGAAAACGTCAGCCCAGATTTTATCAAGCGTTTCCCTGCCCCTGTCGCCGTAACCGTATCCCGTTGTCGGAACAAAATGACTTTCCGAAACGCCGTGCTTAATAAAAGCGGATATAACCTTTTGCTGATTATATTCGGCAATATCTTCAATTTTTTCAAACTGAGTTTTAGCCGTTTCAAGCGCTTTTGCCGAAGCGGCTTCAATTCTTTCATCAAATTTGAAAAAGCTGTTCATTTATACATTCTCCATTTTCCGCAGTTTTCAAAGCCGAGCGCTTTATAAAAATGCTCGTTTCTGCCCTCTTCGCGCATCAGATAAACCGTGCCCTTAACGTCACAGCACATAGCAGAAACAAGCGAAGAAGCATAGCCCCTGCCTCTGTATTCAGGCTTAGTCTGAACGGCTGATAAAACAGCGTCGTCATTATAAATTGATGAAAAAATCGCCGAAGATACTATTTCATCATCTATATTAACTGTATAAGCCTTTGATGCTCCGTGCCTTATTCTGTGGCTGATGTCAACATACCAAGACTCAAAGTCAACGTCAGGATAATCAATAAAATTGAATAAATCATAAAGATGCGGATATTCATCAATAACGCGGTAATCGCAGGGCAATTCGATTTTTTTTGAGCTTTTCATTATTTCGCCGTAAGAATAGCTTTTATCAAGCACAAATTCATCAGCGCAAAACAAGCTTGAATAACCGACAAAGCTCAGAAAATCAGTTAATTCATCATAATCAGCCTTACTCTTAACGGCAAGTGTGATTACCTTATCAAGCGAGGACATTATTGCCGTAACATTGCCGTCGTCATCAAGCTGCCTGTAAAAGCTGACAAACGGATACTTAAAACCATATGCATTTGCAAGCGAAAACACTCTGACAGAAAATATATCCGTTTGCTTGAACTCCGTTAATTCGGACATTTCACTGATTTGTTCAATCATAAAATACAATCCATAAATGCTTTTAAAAACTTCTTTGTTTCTTCAATATCGTTCTTTTTAACAACGCTTGCGCCCGAATGAATATATCTGCAGGGCAAGGAAATTGCAAGCACGCGGCTTCCCTTGCCGCTTGTCTGAATTGCGCCGGCGTCGTTACCGCCTGCAATTCGGGTTTTAGTCTGCGCCTTAATACCGTTAGCTTTCGCACATTCCATCGCCGCATTATAAAGAGATTTATCGTAAATAGTGCGCCTGTCCATAAAGGAAATAACAGGACCCTCGCCGAGCACGCAGCAGCGGTCAGCGCCCGAAACGCCGTCCAAATCAGCGGCAGTTGTTGCCTCAAGAACAATTGAAATATCGGGCTTAACCGAATACGCAGTGCACGCAGCGCCGCGAAGCCCAACCTCCTCCTGAACGTTGAAGCAGAAATACGCGCTGTATTTTAAATCGCTCTTAATTAATTCAAACAGCAAATAGCAGCCGAGCCTGTCATCAAGAGCCTTTGATTTTATATAACCGTTGCCGAATTCAAGATATTCAGACTCAAAATATACGGTATCGCCGAGAGCGGCGTATTTTTCAGCCTCTTCCCTGCTTTCAGCACCGATATCAACATAAAGCTTATCAAAGCTTGGAGCCTTTTTCTTTTCATCTGACGAAAGAAGATGAACTGCCTTTGAGCCGATTACTCCCAATCTGCCGTTAACGCTTACACGTCTTCCGATAACAACACGTGGGTCAATACCGCCTACGGGGCATATTTTAAGATAGCCATCATCGGTAATATAATTGATTATAAAGCCTACCTCATCAATGTGAGCGCAAAGCATTATTTTCTTTTCAGGCTCAAATTCACCTTTTTTATATGCAATAACAGAGCCGAGTGAATCAACGCTGAATTCACAGTAATCCTTAATCTGGTTAATTACATAATCTCTTACGGCGGCTTCTCTGCCAGAGGTTCCGTTTAAAAGGCATAATTCCTTAAGCATTGATTTCACCTGCCTTTTCCCTGATATATGCGGCAATTACGTTTGCAGTGCTTTCAACATCCTTTATATCAATAACTTCAACGGGCGTGTGCATATATTTAAGCGGAATTGAAACGAGCCCGCATTTAACACCGCTCTCGCTGATTGAAATCACATCCGCGTTTGTTCCCGTTCTGCCGTTCATAATCTCTTTTTGATAAGGGATGGAAGCTTTCTCTGCAGCACTGACAAGCCCACCGGAAATACCGCTGTCAAGAATCGGCGAAATGCCAATCATTGCACCCTTAGAAAGCTCGCCGCATTCCTCTTTCTTACAATCCGGAGTATAACCAAAGGAAACGTCAACTGCAATAGCCTCGTCGGCATTTTTGCCGTATGGTCCGACTTTTGCACCTCTGGTGCCGACCTCCTCCTGAGAGGAGAACATTGCTGTAACCTTTACAGGCAAATTCTTAACCGCGTCAAGTGCAAGAATTATTGCGGCACAGCCTGCTCTGTCATCAAGGCAATTTGATGAAATCCTTGTGCCGAGAAGCTCTGTAAAGTAATGAGCAAAGGTTACTCTGTCACCAAGAGAAATAACCTCTTCAGCCTCTGCTTTTGACATTCCGATATCAATTGCAATTTCGGAAATTTCGGGAACCTTATCCTCATCATCATCCTTCTGAAGATGCGGAGGCAGCGTTGAAATAACGCCCCTAACCTCTCTTTTACCCCAAACCGAAACCTCTGAGGCAAGCAGCAAGCGCCTGTCTATTCCGCCGCAATTTGAGATTTTTAGAAATCCGCCGTCAGTAATCTCAGTTACAATAAAACCGATTTCATCCGTATGTGCGTCAAGCAGAAAATGATAACCCTCGCCGACAGTGCAGAATAAGTTATTCATATCATCCGTGTATACCTCGCCGATTGGCTCAAGTATTTCACGAAGCACGCTTTGCAAATTTTCCTCAGCTCCCGAAACCGCAGGAACTGCAACAAGCCTTTTAATTAATTCAAGTGTATCCATTTAATCATCAAATCCATTCACTAATTCTTTAAATTTTCTGCCCCTGTATTCAAAGGTTTTAAACTGGTCAAACGCAGGGCATGCGGGGCAAAGAGAAACGATATCTCCGCTGACTGCCTTATCCTTGGCAATCATTAAAGCATTTTCCATTGTGTCCGTTTTAATAACCTCAATGCCGCTGTCCGCAAAACCGTCCGCATTAACGACAGCATCGTGGATTTTATCTGCTGTAGCGCCGTTAACAATCAGCAGCTTAACCTTTTCAAGAATAAGCGGCGCCATCTGGCTCATATCGTTGCCCTTATCAGAGCCGCCGCAGAGCATTATAATCTTTTGGTCGAAGGCTTTAAGTCCGCTAATAACTCTTGACGGCGAGGTTGCAATTGAATCGTTATAATACTTAACTCCGTTGAACTCGCGAACGAATTCAATTCTGTGCTCGACTCCGCCGAAGGTTCTTGCAACCGAAACAATATCCTCAACCGAAACCAAGCCCCAAACCGCGGTTATTGCAGTGCAGTAGTTTTCAACGTTATGCATTCCGGGAATAATAATATCCGATTTATTCATAACGTAGGTTTCGTTGCCGTTATCGGCAAAGACTATATCTCCGTTTTCATTCATATAAGCGCCGTTTTCAACTGGATGCTTAATAGAAAACTGATAAAGCCTGCCCCTGACGTCAAAACGCATATCGTGATAAACCCTGCCGCAGATTGAATAATCGCAATCCGCATTTAAAACCGTTTTAGCGCTTGCAGACTGATAAATAAGAATATTTCTCTTTGAATCAACGTATTCATCGAGGCTGATATGATGGTCAAGATGTGTGCTCTCAATATTCGTAACAACGGCGATGTCAGGTTTATTAACCATATTGCCCATTGTGAGAAGCTGGAATGAAGAAAGCTCAACAACAGCAAAGTCGTCTGACGTGATATTTTCAAGCTCAGGCATCAGCGCTTTGCCGATATTACCTCCAAGGAACACTCTCTTTCCGCTTTTTTCAAGCATCTTGGAAATAAGCGTTGTCGTAGTAGTTTTGCCGTTAGAACCTGTTACAGCGATGATTTTTGACGGGCAGTATTTGAAAAAGATTTCCATTTCCGTGGTAACTTTCTGCCCTCTTTCAATGCACTCTCCAATCCATTCGTTCTGAAACGGAAGAATTCCGTGCGAACGAAATACCAAATCCATATCGGGAAGTACTGAAAGATAATCATCACCGAGGCTGAAATGCACGCCGAGTGCTTCAAGCTCAGCGCAGATGTCGGCGCCGATATAATCCTTATCCCTCTTATCACAGGCATAAACCTCAACGCCGTGTGAAGCGAACCATTTTGCACAGGGCACGTTTGCAACGCCCATACCGACAAAGGCAACTTTTTTGCCGTTCAGTTCGTCCAAAAAATTCATAACTTCATTAACCATATTAACAACTCCTAATGAATGTTGATTATATCCGCAGTTAATTCATTAACCGTGGCGGTTTTTAACTTCTCTTCAAGCTTTTTTTGATAATCAAGCTTATCAATTACCTTAAGATCGTCCGAAAGAGGCAATTCAGCAAGCTGAGCATAATTTACAATCATTTGCTGGCATTTTGTTTGCTGATTACCGAGATAATATATCTTTCCGTCAGACGGCTCGACTATTGCAATTGCGACTCTAATCTGCGCTTTTCTTCCAAGCGAAGCAATCAGCTTTGATAACGATATTGCGCTTTCATCTGCTTTATCGGTAACAAACAGCATCACGCCGCTGCCTTTTCTTTTAAGCGTGTGATACGTAATATCGTTTACGACTGAATCAAGATAAGCAATAACGTCATTACGGTCAAGCTGTTCAACCGCCGCACAGTAAATAAATTCCGTGCGCTTATCTGCATAAAAGCTGAAATCAAGCTCGCAGAGCTCAATATCATTTTTGATTGAATACATTGAATTGCCAAGCCTTTCAGCAACAGCAGAAACATATTCATCTGTTTCCATCGGATCGGAATCAATAAGATAATATCCGCAGTCTGCAATCTCATCGGATATATTGTTCAGCACAACGTCACACTTTCCGTATTTAGTGTAATAAAGAAACACAAGAATAAGGTTTGCAATAATCAAAGCATCACAGGTATAACTGCAGATAACCGAAGAAGTGGCATTCCATTCATCAATAGTAGGCTTAGCGCCAATATAGAATACTATGAAAAGCACGCCGAATATTATAAAAAATTTCATAAGCGCATAAAGACGCTTTTTCTTAGTTATTAAATCCATTATTTTATCATTTCCGCAAATTCAGCCTCAGAAATAACAGTGATTCCCAAAGCATTTGCTTTATCAAGCTTGCTTCCCGCCTCTGCACCAGCAAGCACGTAATCCGTTTTCTTTGATACGCTTGAGGAGGTTTTGCCCCCGAAGCTTTCAATAATAGCCGAAGCCTCGCTGCGCTTAAACCGCTCAAGCGTGCCGGTTAAAACAAAGGTTTTGCCGTCAAACCGATTGTCTATAACGACGGAATTAGAAGACATATTAACGCCGCAGCTTTCAAGATTATTAATCAGCTCCAGCGATTTCGGGTTAGAAAAAAAATCAACAACGCTTTCCGCCATAATATCGCCGAAGCCGTCAATCTCAAGAATTTGCTCTTTAGTTGCAGTTGAAACCGCCTGCATTGATTTAAACTTTTCAGCAAGCAGCTTTGCCGCCTTTGCGCCGATATGACGGATACCGAGAGCAAAAAGCAATTTTCCGAGGTCATTATCTTTGGACTTGGAAATTGAATTTACGATATTATTAATGCTTTTTTCCTTGAAGCCCTCAAGCTGCGCCTGCTCAATCTGCTCAAAGGTTAAGGTATAAATATCCTCTGTTTTGGTAATCAAGCCTTTATCAACAAAGGTTTCGATAATTGCGGGACCCAAGCCCTCAATATCCATTGCATCGCGTGAACAAAAATGAATTAAATTTCTGAGAAGCTGCGCGGGGCAATCCGGATTAATACATCTGATTGCCGCTTCGTCCTGCTCGCGCACGACGGGAGCACCGCAGCTCGGGCAGGTTTTCGGGAATTCATAGCAGGAATCGCTGTTATGCTCATTAACGCAGAGCACCTCCGGAATAATATCGCCCGCTTTTCTGACGGTAACGATATCACCGATTGCAATACCCTTCTCATTAATGAAATCCTGGTTATGAAGCGTCGCTCTTGAAACGGTCGTACCTGCAAGGTGAACGGGTTCAAGCACGGCGGTAGGTGTAAGCACGCCGGTTCTGCCGACGGCGATTTCAATATCAATAAGCCTCGTCTGCTTTTCCTCGGGCGGATATTTAAAAGCGACAGCCCACTTAGGAAACTTTGAGGTTGAACCAAGCTCAGCCCTCATTGCAAAATCATCAACCTTGATAACTGCGCCGTCAATATCAAATTCAAGGCTTCCCCTGCTTTCACCGATTTTATCAATTTCGGCAACAGCCCCATCAATTGTATCGACTAGCTTATATCCCGGTATAGTGTTAAATCCAAGCTCTGCAAGAAAATCAAGGCTTTCCTTATGAGAATGAAGCTCAGCGCCCTCAACCTGCTGAACGTTGAAAACGAATATATCAAGCCCGCGGCTTGCCGCAACGCTGCTGTCCTTCTGCCTGAGAGAGCCAGCGGCGGCGTTACGCGGGTTTTTAAAAGGCTTTTCACCGTTAATTAACTGACGGTCAACAACACGTTCAAAGCTCTTCTTGGGCATATACACCTCGCCCCTGACTTCGATATAGGGAAGCGCCTTATTAAGCAACAGTGGAATATTATGAATAACCCGAAGATTACCGCTTACGTCCTCGCCGACGTCGCCGTCGCCCCTCGTTGAGCCACGCACAAACACGCCGTTTTCATATTCAAGCGAAACGGATAGCCCGTCAATCTTAGGCTCAACACAGTATTTCGGATTAGCAACGACCTCATTAACACGCCTTTCAAAATCGAAAAGCTCCTCCTTTGAAAAGGCGTCCTGAAGCGATTCCATTCTTACGTTATGCACAACGCTTGCAAAGCTGTTATCAGCCTTGCCGCCGACTTTCTTTGTCGGAGAATCGGGGCTGTCAAACTCGGGATATTTTTCCTCAAGCGTTTTAAGCTCGCGCATCAGCATATCATATTCATAATCCTCAATCTCAGGAGCATCGTCATTATAATATCTGTTGCTGTGATACCTTATAAGGCTGCGCAATTCTTCAATTTTATCTTTAATGTTTTCCATAAACTTCACCATTCATTATTATAACAAAATTTTAGTTACATAACTGTTACAATATATTAAAATATATAAATAAAAAGGAGGTATAAAACCTCCTCAACTATTATATTAAAATGAATTTATGGAAAATCTTTTTACCCTTCTTAACAACAACATCACCGCCGAAATCATCTACCGTCAGTGAGGCAAAGGGCTCTGTGATTTTTGCATCGTTGAGCGTAACACCGCCCTGCTGTATAAGCCTTCTGCCCTCGCCTCTTGATTTGATAAGTTCTGCTTTAATCATCATATCAAGGATGAGTATGCTGCCCTCTGTGAAATCATCGGCAGATAGCTCCGTCGTTGGCATATTTTCGCTGTTTGCACCGCCGCCGAATAGCGCTCTTGCAGCCTGCTGAGCCTTTTCTGCCTCCTCGTCACCGTGGACGAGCTTAGTAAGCTCAAAGGCAAGAATTTCCTTTGCAGTGTTGAGCTGACTGCCCTCCCAGCTTTCCATATTTCTGATTTCATCAAGCGGAAGGAACGTGAGCATTTTGATGCACTTAATAACGTCCGCATCGTCAACGTTTCGCCAATACTGGTAGAACTCATACGGGCTCGTTTTTTCAGCATCAAGCCATACGGCATTGCCTGCGGTTTTGCCCATTTTTCTTCCCTGTGAATCAGTTAAGAGCGTTATGGTCATTGCGTGAGCATCCTTGCCGAGCTTCTTGCGGATAAGCTCTGTGCCGCCGAGCATATTGCTCCACTGGTCATCGCCGCCGAACTGCATATTGCAGTCATAGTTTTTGAAGAGATAATAGAAATCATAGCTCTGCATAATCATATAGTTGAATTCAAAGAAGGAAAGGCCCTTTTCCATTCTCTGCTTATAGCACTCGGCGCGCAACATATTGTTAACGGAAAAGCAAGTGCCGACCTCGCGAAGAAGCTCAACGTAGTTAAGGTCAAGCAACCAGTCTGCATTATTAACCATCTGTGCCTTGCCCTCGCCGAATTCAATGAAGCGCTCCATCTGCTTTCTGAAGCACTCTGCATTATGGTCAATATCCTCACGGGTGAGCATTTTTCTCATATCGGTTCTGCCGGAAGGGTCGCCAATCATAGTCGTACCGCCGCCGATAAGTGCAATCGGCTGATTGCCTGCCATCTGCAGACGCTTCATAAGCGTTAACGCCATAAAATGACCTGCTGTAAGGCTATCTGCAGTGCAGTCAAAGCCGATATAAAACTTTGCTTTGCCGGCATTGACCATCTCTCTGATTTCTTCCTCATTCGTTACCTGAGCGATTAAGCCACGCTCAACCAATTCTTCATAAACTCCCATATTGTCCTCCAATAATATTATTTATCAGTATTTAAAAGCTCGTCTGCACTTGCAAGCATTGCATCGGTTATATTCAGACCGCCCATAATTCTTGCAAGCTCTTGCCGCCTGCCATCGTAATCAAGAGGCTTAATGTGCGTATACGTTCTGCTTTCGTCAAAATCCTTCTGAATAAGAAAATGTTCATCTGCAACAGAAGCGATTTGAGCAGAATGCGTTACGGTAATCACCTGCGTGCTCTTTGAAACGGACTTTAATTTCAAGCCGATTTTTCTGCTTGCCCTGCCTGATACTCCGGTATCTATCTCGTCAAAAATAAGAGTGCCTATGGTGTCGTTAGCGGCAATAACATTTTTGATCGCAAGCATAATTCTTGAAAGCTCGCCGCCCGACGCAATTTTTGCAAGCGGCTTGGACGGCTCGCCGACGTTAGTCGAAATCAGAAATTCAACCTTATCATAGCCCGTTGACGATAAATTGCCCTGAGCAAAATTCACGATAAACTGAATTTTGGGCATATCGAGAAATTCAAGCTGTTCCTTAACCGCAGCCTCAAATTTGCTTGCGGTTTTCTTTCTTTCTGCTGAAAGCTTCGCGGCAAGAGCAACTGTTTTTTCATAAGCGCTGTCATATAATGCGTTGAGCTCCTCGAGCTTCTTATCATCATACATAATCAGATCAAGCTTTTCCTTAGCGCTATCCAAAAATGCAAGGATTTCCTCTTCGCTTTCGCCGTATTTCTTTTTAAGTTTAAAAAGCAAATCAAGCCTTTCCTCAATCTGCTCACGCTCATTCTCGTCAAAATCAAGGCTGAGAATTGCACTTGAAAGCATCAGCTTTGCCGCTTCAAGGCTGTCAACCGCTTTATCTATGCTGCTGATAATTTCAGCGGCATCGGAATTATCATTAAACTCGCCGATTTCCGAATTAGCAGTGTTCAGACTGAGAATAACTCCGTTAATTTCATCGTCGCCGTTAAGCATAGCAAGCGCGTTATTATAAGCTTTAAGCATCGCTTCGCTGCTGTCAATAAGCTTTTTACGCTTGGTAAGCGCTTCGGTTTCGCCGGGCTTAATGTCGGCGTTTTCAATCTCTTTAATCTGATATTCAAGCAGCTCTATATCCTTGTCCTTGCTATCCTCGGATTCAGTTAGAATTCTAAGCTGGCGTCTTATTTTAATCAGCTCCGAAAACTCGGCTTTATATTCATTATAAACCGCCTTGTTTTCGCTGAGCATATCAATATAGCGAAAGTGATAATCAGGATTCAGCAGCGCTTGGCTGTCATGCTGGCCGTGAATACTAACAAGCAAATGTCCGATTTCTTTAAGCACGGAAACCGTGGCAGCCCTGCCGTTAATCTTACAGCTTGATTTGCCTTCGGCAGAAATCCTGCGGTAAAGCAGCAAATCGCCCTCGTCACAGGAATAGCCAAGCTCCTCAAGGCGCTTTTCAATCTCCGGGTTTACATCGGTAAAAAGCGCAGAAACGAAAGCGTATTCAGCTCCGTGACGCACGAGCTCCTTTGAGGTACGCTCGCCTAAAATTGCGTTAATCGAATCAACTACGATGGATTTACCCGCGCCGGTTTCACCCGTTAAAACATTAAGACCGTTATTAAATTCAATTTCGGCTTTTTCAATAACCGCAATGTTTTCAATATTAAGAGTTCTTAACATTTAAAGTTTTCTCCAAATTTGCCGTAAAAATTTCGGCAGCGTATTCATCTCTGCAGAGAACGAATATTGTGTCATCCCCAGCAATCGTGCCGACTACGCCGGACCATTTCATTGAATCAATAGCCGCACAGGCTGCGTTTGCCATACCCGAAAAGCATTTAATGCAAACGGTATTAAGCGCAAAATCAACGCTGATTATTGACTCAATAAATATGCCGCCCGCTCTGACGGATACGTCCTCAGCAGACTGCTTTGAGCCAACGGAATATATATATCTCCCCTGCTCGGAAAGCTCCTTAACAAGGCGAAGCTCCTTTATATCGCGTGAAATTGTTGCCTGAGTAACCTCATAGCCCTCTGCTCTGAGCTTTTCCTGAAGCTCCTCCTGAGTTTCAACAGAGTTTGAGTTGATTATTTCGAGTATTTTCGCCTGTCTTCTCTTTTTCATTTATACTCTCCCCTCAATTATTTTCTTCTTAACTATTTCATAAAAGTTTTCAGGTTTGATTTTAATCAGCCTTGCCTTGTAATCCGAAAGTGAAAAGCGTATTACCGCATCATTCGGAATTGCGATAGGCTTATCTCCGTCGCAAGTAAGAATAGCATGATTTGAAACGTCGCTGCTGACTCTCATTTCAAGCACGCTGCTTGCATTAACCACAATACTGCGCGTCATAAGGGAATGCGGGCAAATAGCAGTAATTACAAATGAGTTTAAATCCGGGCTTAGAATAGGACCGCCAGCAGCAAGCGAATAAGCCGTTGAGCCCGTAGGAGTGGAAAGAATAACTCCGTCCGCTCTAACGCTTAACAGCTCTCTTTCCTCGGAATTAATCCTGAAATCAATTAGCCTTGCAAAATCGCCGCGAGAAGCAACCGCGTCATTAAGACAGTGAGCAGAAGCAATAACCTGATTTCCGTCAATGACCTCCGCTTCAATCATAATGCGCTCTTCGGTTTTATAATTACCGTCTATTACGTCATTCAGGAGCTCAAGCTCATTTCTCTCTATGGCGCTCAGAAAACCGAGCCTGCCTCCGTTAATTCCAAGAGCAAGCTTACCGTATATCGCAGCGTTTTTTGCAACCTTAACCGTTGTGCCGTCGCCGCCGATTGCAACTGCAATATCGCAAAGCTCGTAAAGCTCGGGCTCACGGCAGAAATCATTAGCTATATCGCCTATTATGCATTTATTATTATTTGAAAAATAAACCTTGCAGCCCTTATTGCTCAAAAGATTATAAACGTCTCTCGCAATAAGCTCAGTTTCTTTATTTGTTAAATCAGCAATTACTGAGAATATCATAATAATTCCTCGTGAGATTTATTAACTAACTCATTTGCATTAACAGCCTCGTCAATACAAGGCTCGTTTGACTTCTGAATAAAAAGAAGGTATTCAATATTGCCCTCGGGACCTTTAATGGGTGAAAACTCCAGCCCAAGAACGGAAAAGCCGTTTTCAAGCGCAAGCCCGATTACTCTTTCAACAACCTCCAGATGAACGCCTAAATCCCTGACAACGCCCTTTTTGCCAACCTTTTCCTTGCCTGCCTCAAACTGAGGCTTAATCAGACAAACGGCGTATGCACCGTCTGCAAGAAAAGCATTAAGATTTGGAAAAATATGCCTTAAGGAAATGAAGGACACGTCTACAGAAGCAAAATCAATCTTATCCTTAATCTCGTTTTCGGTAACGTGCCTGAAATTCGTTCGCTCAAGGTTAACGACGCGTTCATCGCAACGAAGCTTCCAGGCAAGCTGGCCGTAGCCGACATCAATTGAATAAACCTTTACGGCGCCGTTCATCAGCATACAGTCGGTAAAGCCCCCGGTTGACGCGCCGACATCCATACAGATTTTGCCGGTTAAATCAATCGGAAAGCACTGCATTGCTTTTTCGAGCTTAAGCCCGCCGCGGCTCACGTATTTAAGGCTGCTTCCCCGCACCTCAAGCACGTCGTCCTCTTTAAGCTCAAAGCCTGCCTTATCAACCTTTTGATTATTGACATACACCAAGCCTGCCATAATAATGGCTTTTGCCTTTTCACGACTCGGCGCATATCCTCCCTCAAAAACGGCAACGTCAAGCCTCGTTTTCTTTGCCATTTAATACCTCGTTAATCACGGACTGCCTGTCCAGCCCATATTTTTCAAGCTGGCGCTTAACGGACGCCTGCTTAACAAATTCATCATTAATTGCAATATGTTTAAAGGAAGCATTAATGCCTTTTTCTTCAAGCATTTCAGCAAGAACAGAGCCGATGCTGCCTGTTTTTATGCTTTCCTCAAAGAAATAAACGTGTTTTGTGTTCTTTAATTCATCAATAATCTGAGGATTAAGCGGCTTAACCTTACTAATCTTTATCAGGAAGGTATCGTCAAGCTCTGCATAAGCCTCGTAACAGCTTTTGAACTCCCTGCCGTAACAGATAATACAGCTTGAGCTGCTGTTATTACCGATAACCGCATAGTCAGATTTGTCGTAATTATAAAGCTCGGTAACTGCTTCTGTGCCGCCTCTCGGATACCTGATAGCCGCAGCTCCCTTATCATGATATATAGATCTGCCGAGCATTAGTGAAAGCTCGTTATAATCAGCAGGTGCGTAAATACTCATATCGGGAACCGTATTAAGATACGATACATCAAAAATACCCTGATGGGATTCGCCGTCCTCGCCTACAAAGCCCGCACGGTCAATACCGAATATAACCTTTAAGCCCTGCATTGCAACGTCGTGAATAAGCTGGTCGTAAGCGCGCTGCAGGAAGGTTGAATATACGGCAAACACCGGAACCATTCCGTTTTTTGCAAGACCGCTTGCGAAGGTAACGGCATGTTGCTCTGCTATACCAACGTCAAAAAAGCGTTTGGGATATTTTGCAGCAAACTCAGAAAGCCCCGTGCCCTCTGCCATTGCGGCGGTTATACAGCAAATCCTTGAGTCCTTAGCAGCAAGCTCGCAAAGTGTTTTGCCAAATGCCGCAGAGAAATTTTCGCCGCCGGACAGCGATTCTCCCGTTTCAATATCAAATTTGCCGATACCGTGGAACTGAGTCGGATTCTTTTCAGCGGGAATATATCCCTTGCCTTTTTTAGTATTGATATGAATAAGCACGGGATGAGTGTGCGCTTTTGCAGTTTCAAGCGCAGCAATCAAGCCCTCAATATCGTGCCCGTCAATCGGACCGTAATACCTGAAGCCAAGGTCCTCAAAAAAGGTTGCGTTGTTATAAACCTTGCGCCTGATTTTGGCGTTTACAAAGGTGATAAATCTGTTTATCTGACCTCCGAGCATAGGCATACGGCTAAGCGCACGTCTGACTCTTGACTTGAAGGTGAAATACTTTTTTGAGGTTCTTACCGTGGTCAGATGCTTTGACATTGAGCCCACGTTTTGACTGATGGACATATTATTATCGTTAAGCACGACGATAAGATTTCCGCAAAAGCCGTCGCAGCAATTAAGCGCTTCATAAGCAAGACCGCCTGTCAGCGCTCCGTCGCCTATAACGGCAATAACCTTGCCCTTTTCACCCTTAATTTCCTTTGCCTTGGCAAGACCTATAGCCTGCGAAACGGAAACGCTTGAATGACCGCTTGAAAAAATATCGTGCTCGCTTTCAATCGGTCGTGTAAAGCCGCTGATTCCGTTCTCAGTGCGCAGAGTTTTGAAGGCTTCCTTCCTGCCTGTAAGGATTTTATGAGTATAGCACTGATGACCGACGTCAAAAACGATCTGGTCGTTAGGGCTGTTAAAAACCTTATGGAGAGCAACGCTGAGCTCGACCACGCCGAGATTTGAGGCAAGATGCCCGCCCGTCTGCGATACGGTTGAAATAAGATATTCCCTGATTTCCGAGCAGAGCTGTTCAAGCTCGGCGTTATTCAGTTTTTTCAAATCCTTGGGATTATTTATATTATCAAGAATAGCCGTAATATCATCTCTTTTCATCAGGAGATTAGCTTTATTTGTTTCTGTTAACAAGCTCATAAGCAAGAGCTTCAATAAAGTCTGTGTTACTAAACTTGGAGAGCGAAGCTATTGCAAGCTTCGTATATTTCTCAACATCATTTTGTGCACGCTCAAGACCGACGAGCGTAACATAAGTCGTTTTGTTATTGTTAGCGTCAGAGCCTACAGGCTTTCCGAGAGTTGCGGAATTGCCGACAACGTCAAGAATATCATCCTTAATCTGAAATGCAATTCCGAGATTGTAAGCAAAATTGGAGGCAGCCATCATCTGCTCATCGTTCGCATTACCTGCAATGCAGCCCATAAGACAGGCGGCTGAAATAAGAGCTCCCGTCTTAAGCTTATGAACGGATAATATCTGCTCCAGGCTCGGTTTTTTGCTTTCATATTTAAGGTCAATAACCTGTCCGCCAAGCATTCCGATAACGCCGCTGTTCTGAGAAAGAAGCCCGCTTGCAAGCACTTTCTGAGCGTCGGAAAAATTAGACTCACTAACAATTCCGAAAGCCTCAGTCAGCAAAGCATCTCCTGCAAGAAGTGCAATTGCCTCGCCGAATTGCTTATGGCAGCTTGGCTTTCCGCGGCGCATATCGTCATCATCCATACAGGGCAAATCATCGTGAATAAGGCTGTACGTGTGAATATATTCAATTGCACAGGCTAAATCAAGCGATTCATATCTGTCAACTCCGAGAGCTTTTGCAAACTCCATACAGAATACGGGTCTTAACCTTTTTCCTCCGTTTGAAAGGCTGTATTCCATTGCCTTAACAACAGCTCCCTGTCCGTCATAGCAGGCAGGTAAAAGCTCAAGCAAACGCTTGTCTACGAGCGCAATGTCATTATTAAGAATGTTTTCAAATTCAATATCCGTCATAATTAATCCTTTGAAATCTCAGTGATTTTCTGTTTTGCGTTTTCAAGCTTATCCCTGCAAAATGCAGTTAATTTAGTTCCCTCCTCAAAAAGCTTTATGCTTTCATCAAGAGAGGTTTTATTCTTTTCAAGCAGCGCAAGTATTTCCTCAAGCCTTGCAACTGCCTTTTCATAAGTCATTTCATCACTCATTAATAATTACCTCGTTTACCGTGCAATTCAGAACACCGTCCGAAATCAGCACGGAAATTCTGTCTTCTTCATCAATTTCGTTAACGCTTTCAATCACACTGCCGTCAATTAATGCAACGGAATATCCTCTTGCAAGCACGGCAAGCGGACTTAACGCGTCAAGCTTACCTGCAATAACCGCCAAAACGTTCATTTTAGTATTAAGCAAATTGAGATATGCATCTGAAATATCATTTTGATAAGCGTCAATCTTATCCGAGTATTCGGTTATAAAGCATTCAAAATCCGAAAGCGCGCTATTCTCTGAAATGTTATCAATTAACTGAAGCTCACTCTCAATCCTTGAATTAATATAAAGCTTCAATTGGTTCTCGGCAAAGCAGTTAAACTCAATGAGATTGTTAATATCAGGGCAGCAAAGCTCTGCTGCAGCGCTTGGAGTGGGAGCTCTCAAATCCGCAACGAAATCGCAAATCGTGTAATCGGACTCGTGACCTACTGCAGAAACAACGGGAGTTTTGCAGGCAACAACCGCGCGGGCAACCTCTTCTGTGTTAAACGCCCATAAATCCTCAATTGAGCCGCCGCCCCTGCCGACGATTATAACATCAACGTCATCAATTGCATCAAGCGCTTTTATTGATTTTACAATATCGGGAGCAGCAGCCTCGCCCTGCACGACTGTCGGCGCAATAACGAGCTCCGCAAGAGGATAGCGCCTTGACGTGATATTTTTTATATCCTCAACCGCTGCACCGATATTTGAAGTTGCAACTCCGATTTTCCTCGGAAATACGGGAAGCGGCTTTTTTAGAGCTTCATCACATACGCCCTCATTAAACAGCTTTTGCTTAAGCTGCTCATAAGCAAGGTTGAGAGCTCCTACGCCGTCAGGCTGCATATCATCTGCGTAAAGCTGATATTCGCCGTTTTTTTCATAAACGGATATTCTGCCGCGGCAAATAATTTTCATACCGTTTTCCGGCTTAAAACGCAGCTTTGAAGCCGCGGTTGAAAACATAACGCATTTAAGCTGACTATCCGCATCCTTTAGCGTGAAATACATATGACCCGAGCGATAATAATGTGTAAAATTAGAAATCTCGCCGCTGACATAAATGTTATTTAAAGGTGCGCTTTCATCAAGCAAGGCTTTTATATAAGTATTAACTTGTGAAACAGTTATAACATTCATATCTGTTTTCCGTTATATTTCAAATAAGCATAAATCGCAGTGCCCGCAGCGTTATCACAGCTGAATTCAGGCGCAGCAAAACAAGCGTCATATTTATTTTTAATTGAATTTCTGAGCATTGAGTTTGAGGAAACGCCACCGGAGAAAACAATCGGCATATTGCCGTATACGCCAATTATTCTTTCAAGCATTTCATCTACAGCAACACATATACTTTGAATAACGAAGGCGGCAATATCAGCATCACATTCGCCGCTTTCAAGCATTTTGTGCGCTTTATTCTCAATGCCGCTGAGAGAGCAATCAAGCCCATTAAAGGAAGGCTTAATATTGAACCTTTTATTGGAAAGCTTCGAAAGCCTGTCAAGCTCTGCGCCGCAGGGAAACTTTAAGCCAAGCATAACGCCCGCTCTGTCAATCGCCTGCCCCGCCTTTAAATCAAGGCTTTGAGCAATTATTTCAGCTTTAATCAATTCATCGCAGTCGGGAGTGACAAGAAGCGCCTCGGTCGTGCCGCCGCTTAAATGAAAAGCGATAAAGGGCTTTTCCGTAAGATTAAGCTTTTTGCAAGAAAACAGCGCAGAAAGAATATGACCTACCTGATGTGAGGTTTTGTATACGCCGCACCTTCCGAATGCACAGGCTTCCGCCGTATTCTCACCAACGAGAAAGCAAGGCATATAGCTGCCGTCAACATTTCTCGGCTTATTACTTACACCGATTGCATCAAGCTTAAAATCCGAGCCTAATTCATCTGCAAGGGAATTAATAAGCTTCGCCAGATTTACGGTATGCTGAAACACAGCTTCACTCTGACGCAAACCGCGCTCTCCCTGCCTAACCTCAAGCAGCTTTTTTCTCTGAATAACGGTGCTTCCGTCAAAGGCTGCAACAGAGGTTGTATAATTACTTGTATCAAATCCGATAAACATTACTCTTTATCCCTTGAATAGCTGCCGAGGATTCCGTTGATAAAACTGTAATCCCCGTCGCCCGAAAACTTTTTTGCAAGCTCTACGGCTTCATTAATTGCAACGCTTTCGGGAACCTCGTCAAAATAAAGCATTTCGCAAAGCGCAAGCCTCAGAATTGCAAGATTCACCTTAGGAATTCTGTTAATGCGCCAGCCCTTAAGATACTTTGAAATAATTTCATCAAGCTTGTCCCGATTATCAAAAGCGGTTTCAAAGCACAGCCTGCCGTAATCGGAAAGCTCTGCAAAGTTTTCTATAAAAACCTCTTCAATTTCAGCGCAGCTTTTCTCCTCGAAAAACTCCTTTTCATACAGAAGATAAAAAGCCTGCTCTCTCATTTCACTGCGGTTCATATATGCCCTCCAAAGGCAGAGTAAGACGAATCCAAAACCGGTTTTAAATGGCAGATTTGTTTTATCTCTGCGTTATTAATACCCGGAATACGAAAGTATTCCTGCGTTTTTTGCCTTGACCTAAACCAAATCTGTTCATTTTAAACTGCCTTGCACCTAAATCGCTTATAGTTAAGATGAAATCCGGCTTTTGAGGTCGCAGCTTTGCTGGCGTAAAGCAAGAACGAAAATGCCGAAGTTCGCTTAAATACTGCGATTTAGGCGATTTAGATTCGACTTGCTCTGTATAATCAAACAAAAATAAGGCTGAAAATAAAAATACTTTCAGCCGAATTTTTAGTCCTCATTAATTTCTGTAGGTGCATTTGACGGCTGCTCACCGTTATCAACAGAGGCAATAATAACATTGACCTTTGAAACGAGCTTGCCGGTCATATTCTGAACGGATTCCTTAACAGCCCTCTGAACCTCTTCGGCAATAGGCTGAATTTTCTTTCCGCTTTCAATAACGATATATACGCTGATATTGAGGTCATCACCCTCCTGCAAAACGCGAACGGGGCTCATAACCTTTAAGCTGCCTTTTCTTATGGTTGTAACAACATCGGCAGGTCTGTTTGAAAATCCTGTTACTCCGGCAACATCCTTTGCCGCGTTAACTACAATTGAGGATACAGCCTCATCTGAAATTACAAGGCTTCCCTTTGAAGTGGACTGAGAAATTTCCATAATTAACGCCTCCTTGATTAAAGTATTTTATCATAATTAAAATACTAATACAAGAGGAATTTTAAATATTTATACATTTTTTGTATTTTTATTCCGACTGAATTATAGTGACGTTTTCAAAACCGCAATTTAGCTGAGAAATGGCAATTTCCTTAATCTGCAGAATCAGCTCATCAGTAAGCTCGTTGCTGTCAACGATAACGTCAACGCGGCTGCCGTCCTCGCTTACAACGGCAATTGAATTATTTACTCCCTTTGCCTCAACAAGCGTTTCGATTTTATTCTCAATCTCAATGTATGAGGAATATGCCGCAATCTGCTCTGCGGCAATTTTGCGCGCTTCATCATCCTCATCCGTCGAGGAAACTATGCTTTGCAGCTTTTCAAGCGCCTCATCACGCGCCTGTTGGCGTTCAAGTCTTGCAGAGGAAAAATATTCATTTTCGCCCTTGTCACTAACCTCGGCGGTTGCGTCAACAAAGGTTGCCTCGCCGAGAGTTCTAACGGGAGAGGTTATTGAATCCACCTTAGTTGAAATATCGCTGTTTTCCCAGTACCAGTTACCTCCGATTCCGACAGCAAGCAGGAAAACGAATACGGAAATTACCGTCTTTCTTTTACGGATTTTTCTTTTTCTGATTTCATCCTCGGTCATTAAGCCCTTAAGCTGCTTCTTGCTCATTTCTTTTTCGTTAATTTCATCCATAATCGTCACCCTTTATCTGTTAGTTTGGAGACCGAAACCCTGTTTGCGGGAAGGTTAAACAGCGCACAAACGCAATTAATGATATTCTCGCGCACTGCGTTATTATCACCGCCGCTGCATACAACGGCAACGCCCTCTATTGCAGGAAAGTTCTCTTTTAATAAAATCGGAGAATCTCCGTTTTCGCTTTCATAAATAACATATTCATTGTTTTTTGAATTAGAACTATCCGAATAGCTGTTCTCGATGTTTTGCGCATAAAATTTTTCATTGGTGTTTTTCAGCGTAATCATAACCTTACATGTCCCGACTCCGTTAATACTTGAAATTATCTCAGAAAGCTCATTCTCAAGTCCTTTTACATATTCGGAATAATTACCGCTGAATGAAACCGTAGCAGAGTCTTTGACTTTATTTACCGGCAGCTTTATTTCGGACAGCAGAATGAGGAGCACGCCTATTGCGCCGAGCACAACTAAAAGCCTGCGCCTTTTATCATTATTTTCAAGCAACGGCTTGAGGCTTTTTATTAGCTTATCTCTGTTAAAATTCAACTGATTTCACCTCGCACACCAAGCCAAGATTATCGTATATTAAATTCTTTACGTCATCAGGATTATGATCAATATCTATACAAACAGTAATATTGTTGATTTCAATAACGTTGTCGTTAACATCGGCATTTACGTTTATTTGAGCGTTATCAATCCCGTTCTTTACAAGCTCCGAGGAAATCAGCGTTTTAATTTCATTTTCATACGTTATTACTAAATCAGCCTGAGCGTAAGATTCGAAATTATAATCAATTTTAAAATCATTAAAGCTGAACTCCGTTAAAGGAAATATAAACGAGGCAAAAATAAATATCGAAATAATTATTTTATAAAATTTTCCCATCGAGCCTTTGGGACTAAGAAATGAAAATACAACGCTGATTAAAAGAGTAGTGCATATACTGAAAACCCACTGTTTTATAAAGCTCATTACGCACTTCCTTTAGCCGCAATCAGAATGCCGATTGAAATTATCGTCGTGGTCATAGTCAGCAGCAGTAAGACATTCATTATAAGTAAGGCGTTAATAAAGGCGTCTAAAATACATTTAACGGAGCCGTCATTGAAAACGTCTGAAACCGCTGAGCAAAGCGAAAGAAACAATCTCCAGATACTAACGCTTATAATTGACGGAAGAAATATTGCGGCAACAGCTATTATTCCGACTATCCCGACACTGCTTTTTACAAGCGATGAATATGCCTGAATTGAAAGCAGTCCCTCGCTGATTGCTCCGCCTATAACGGGAACAACAGAATTTATTGCAAACCTGATTGAACGTATTCCGATGACGTCAGCTTTTGCGGCTACAACGGTTTTGATTGAAAGCACTGAGACGAAACCCGTTGCGCATAATGAAATTGCGGTGGTTATATATTTTTTAAGCGTTTGAATTAATGCATACAGATTGGAATCGCTTCTGATACCCGAAGCTATGCTTAAAGCCAGAATGCAATTTGAAACAGGCAGAAACAAATTCTTTGAAATATAATTTACAGCCTGTCCGAGAGCAAGTAGCATACCGTTAGACGTAACCGCCGCAAGCGTATTGCCCGAGGCGGCAACAATAATCAAAAATGCAGGTACGAAGGCAAATATAAAATCGGCGCAAACGGAGATTGAAGCGGCTGACACAGCAATCGTTTCTTTGATTTCCGCAAGCAGAATCAGCGCAATAACTATCGCACTGACGCTTGAAAACAGCGAAGCCATCTCACCTTCCTGCGAAGCCTCCTTAATACCCTGAAAGAATGATGAAAGGCAAAGAATTATAAAAACGAGCGCAACGGATTTTAGCGGGTTTTGAAGCTTTTGAATGAACAAATCTTTAAATATATTTATTAAGTCGGACATTGAAAGATTAATTATCTTTGAATAATCAAAATCAAGCAAGCCGAGCGCGTCCAAAACCTCTCTGCTTTCATCGTCAAGCTCTTCTACGAATGAGGTATCATAGCCCGAAAGCATTGAGCCGTATTCGTCGTTATCATAATCAAATGCATAAGCATTAAAACTCGAAAGCGTTGAAAATATTGCCATCATAATTATACAAACTGTAATACTTTTAACTGTCTTTTCTTTCATACAAGCAATCCCGAAACTGCTTTGATTACTGCATCAAGAAGCGGCATAATCATTGCAATTATAATTATTTTTGCGGCAAGCTCAGTTTGTCCGGCGAGCGCGCTTTCGCCCGAATCCCTGCACACATCCGCTATCAGTTGAGTGATTAGCGCAATTCCGAGCGTTTTCAACATAAGCTTTATGTATGCAGAAGCCTCAGCCGATTCAGACGAAATGCTGAGAAGATTATCAAAAATGTCTGACAGGCTTCCGATAACCCTTGCAAATAAAATGCAGGCTGCGCACAAAACAAGTATTGCCGAAAAGGAAGGGTTAGTGCTTTTCAGAATTAACGCAAGCATAAGGCTTATTATTGCTATTCCTATAATCTGCGTCATAAGCTGAACAAGGACTTAACCGTTGAAAATAAATCGCTAATTTTCGGTATAATCATCATAAGAACGACAATTATACCTGCAAGCGCTGTCATCATTGCCTGGTCTTCCCTGCCGCTTTTTGCAAGCACCGTGTTGAGCACCGCAACGATTACACCTACTGCTGCTATTTTGAATATAAAATTGATTTCCATTTATACCTCCGCAGATTATAAAAGCATAACCGTAACCGCCGCTCCTGAGAGCATTCCCGAAGCAATGTACAGCTTTGAGCGGCTTTTTACTTGCTCGGAATGAAGCTCTCTGCGCTCATTGAAATATCCCTCAAATGCCGTCAGTTCATCAAGCATTGACGCCGTATCAACACTCCCGAGCTGCCTGAATATATAGTTAATTCTTTCGTTTTCCTCTGCTGATAAGGGGGTTATGATATCAGGCGCTTCGTAATTTAAAGTGCAGATAAAGCTTAGATGAGAAAGAATTTTTTCATTTTTCATTCTTTTGATTATTTCCGAATAAGAAGCTGATGAAAAGGATAGCTCCGTTTTAATCGTTCTCGCCATCAGGGAAAGCTCTCTGCAGATTATTTCCTTTTCCTTTAACGAATATGCCGCGATCAGTCCAGAGACAGTAAATACGAGATTTATTATTATGATTCCGATGAATTTCATATTACCTGACTTCCAGAATTTCAAATTCATAGGTGTAGTCTTTCAGCAAAACAACGTATTTAAACTCGCCTGTTTCAAGCAAAGACTTAACTATCGGCTTATTGTTCAGTTCTTCCTTTGATGACGCATGAACGGATACGGCGAAGGAAACGCCAGACTGAAAGCCGTCCTTAATTCTTTCAACCTCTGATAAGCTGCTGATTTCGTCACATACAATTATCTCCGGCGAAAGCGTGCGCACGGCAAGCTCAATACCCTTTTGCTTTGAAAAGCCCGTGATAACATCAGTGTTTACGCCAACGTCAGCAAGGATTTCCGAACCGTTTTTATACGCAATTTCATTTCTTTCATCTATTATCGAAACGCGTCTGTATTTATTGCTATATCCGCCTGAAAGAAGCCTTGCAAAATCACGCAGAAAGGTTGTCTTACCACCTGATGGCGGAGCTGCAACGATAATGCTCGGCAGCTCGTTAACGTAAAGCATATTCAGGACAGGCTTTGCGCAATCCTTAATTTCGCGCGATATTCTGATATTTAACGATGATATATCTTTAACCGACGAAATCACTCCGTCGCTAATAACAGCGGTTGAACAAACGCCCACTCTGTTTCCGCCAGAGGCTGTGATAAAGCCGTTTTTGAGATTATCAATCTCACAATGCACGGAATAATTGCAAAGCTTTTTAAAAATCAAATCAAATTCATCGTTTTTAACAACATATGCGGTATTTATATAATGATTAACAAGCTTCCCCGTTGCGGTTATAAATAAGGATTTGCTGCCTAAAACTAATATTAGCGGCTTGTTTCTGCGGATTCGAAGCTCATTGATTTGCTTTAACGCCTCCGTAGTTAATTGTGAAAGCGCAAAGTTAATGCCGTCCGAAAGGCTTGGCAATATTTGAGATATGCCCATAAACCCACCTCGGTAAGATATATGAACATCAATATATAAATATTCCACTTTGCAATTGAACATTTGAATTGAATGTGTTAATATATGTTTTAGATTTTAATTTTAGGAGTTTATATGGATATAACGGTTTCAACAAAGAAGCGCTTCACAAATGCTTTTTTTAACGGTGAGGTTATAAACTATATTATTTCTGTTTTGGCTTCTTTTCTTACAATAATTTGCTTTAAACAGCTTTTTAAAACCTTTTTCGGGATTAAAACAAATATCGCTTGTCTGCTTGCATTTATAATCGGTGAGCTTGTTCTGTTCCTTTTGGAAAAATTCTTTGTATACAGAAGCAACGCGCTCAACGGCGGCTTTCTGCAGATTATATATGCAATACTTAACGCAGGCGTTCATCTCGGTTTTTTTGCCGCATTTTCTTTTCTCGGCAATTTAATCGGCATAGCGTCATCAGCGATTTGGCTGTTTGCCTTTGTCTTTATTTCAATATTGAATTATGCCGCGTCAAGAATACTGATTTTTGACTGCTTAAAAAACGCAAGCGAGTTTAAAAAAGGCAGAGTTTACAGATGCTTTTTCAGAAACAGATTTGTTGTGCTTTCAGCCGTCGTTTCATTTTTGCTGCTTGCATTTATTTATTCCGTTTATAAAACCTTTCCGTTTGGAGACATAACTATTCTCAGAATGGATTTATATCATCAGTACGGGCCGCTTTTCACGGAGCTATACGACAGAGTCGTTCAGCGAAAAAGCTTCCTTTACAGCTGGACCTCGGGCGGAGGCTCAAGCTTCCTCGGAAATTATTTCAACTATCTTGCAAGCCCGTTTTCCGCATTAATTTTCCTTTTTGACAGGAAGGATATTCCCTACGCAATTTCTATGATTGCAGGGCTTAAAAGCGTTTTCAGCGCTGCGTTTTTCACCTTCTATATCAAAAAAAGCCTCAGCAGACATTCTGCAGCTTCTGCGGCTTTTGGCGTTATGTATTCCTTAAGCGCATATTTTCTTGCTTATTACTGGAATGTTATGTGGCTTGACGGAATGATGATTCTTCCGTTAATAACACTCGGAATTGAGAATATTGTTAACAAAAGAAAAAACGGACTTTTTCTGATTTCCTTAGTATATATTTTTTATTCAAGCTACTATATCGGATATATGACGGCGATATATTCCGTAGTTTATTTTCTTGCATACTTTCTGCTCACATCTCCCGATAATCCTATTAAATTTACTTCAGAAAAAGGCGGCTTTGCAGGGTTTATCGACAGATTAAAGAACAACAGATTTGTTGACAGAGGGCTTGCCTTTGCCTCAACCTCCGTTATTGCAGGATTAATCTGCGCGGCATTTTTGATTCCCGTATTCTTTATTTTAAGAAGCTGCAGCGCAACCTCCGATGATTTTCCGTCAGGATTAAGCATATATTTTAATCTTTTTGATTTTTTACAGACGCATTTTGCAGGTCTGAAAACAACGATACGTTCAAGCGGAGAGGACGTGTTACCTAATATATACTCCTCTGTTTTAGCGCTGATACTCGTTCCCCTGTTTATGATTAACAAGGAAATCAGAATCAGAGAAAAAACGATTTATGCTTTGCTGATAGGCTTTTTCCTTATATCGTTTAACCTTAATTATGCAAACTTTTTCTGGCACGCACTTCATTTCCCGAATGATTTGCCGTACAGATTCTCTTATATGTACTCTTTCCTGTTGCTTGTGATTGCATTTAAGAGTCTTATGAAATTAAAGGGTATCGACATAAAGGAAATCGGAATTTGCTCATTTATATGGATTGCAATTATTGCCGTTTCGTCTGAGCTTCCCACGGAAAAATTCAGAGAAGCTACGCCGTATATTTGCCTCGGCTTCATTCTTACATGGACGCTCGTGCTGTTTCTCATTAAGAACAAAACCTACACAAAGAGCATTATTTCTTTGATATTCTTTGCTGCCGTTATCTGCGAGGCTATTCTCGGCGACATTAATTCCGATTCTTTAAGCTTTTATAACAGCCTCAAGGATTACAACGTTAATTATTCAGATTACACAGCCGCCTCTGATTACATTAGGGAAAACGATGACGGCGATTTCAGATATGAGCTTTGCAGGCTTAACACGCGAATGGACGATTGCCTTTACGATTTAGAGGGAATGAGTATATTCTCATCAATGGCTTATGAAAAATATTCGGGTCTTCAATACTCTCTCGGCAACTACGGCAACAGAATTAACAGCTTCACTTATAACACGCAAACCCCGGTTTATAACTTAATGTACAACATTAAGTATCTTATTTATAAAAACGAGGGCACGCGTCCGTCAACTCAACTTTTCACAAAATACTACAACGTCAACGAGGAATGCTCAGTTTATGAAAATGATTATTTCCTGCCGAAGGCATTTTGTGTAAACAGAGACATTGATATCTGGAGCACCGCGGAGGGCAATCCGTTTACTGTTCAGGCTGATTTCTTTACGCTTGCAACGGGCTTTTCAGGGGTGTTCACACCCGTTCAATTCACAAGCACAAGCTTCACGGGCTTAAGCGGCAACGATATTACCGAAATGGGCACGCAATGGATTACAAAGCAGGCAGGCACAAGCTATTCAACTCTTGATTTTTCCTTTGACGTACAAAGCAGCGGAAACACATATATTTATGTTTCATGCAAGGAATTATCAAACATAGATGTGTCAACCGAAGATTCTGTAAACAGCTATAATATCAGCACGCCATATATCATTGATTTAGGCTACTACGATGAGGGCAGCCACATTAACGTTTCTGTTGACTGTAGCGGGCTGAAGGATGGCGAAAGCGGAGTCGAAATTTTTGCATACAGCCTTAATCAGGAGGTGCTTGACGCAGGCTATAACGCGCTGAAAGATGGCGCAATGGAGGTTACAAAGTCAACTGACACAAAGCTTATCGGCACGGTTGTATCAAGCGACAACAACATTCTTTATTCCTCAATCCCCTATGACGAGGGCTGGAGCGTTTATATTGACGGCGAAAAGCAAAAAACCTTTGAAATCGGCGATTGCCAGCTTGGCGTTATGATTAAGCCCGGCGAACACACAATTGAATATTCTTACTCTCCTAAAGGTCTTAAAGCAGGCGTTGCCGTCAGCGCCGCAACGATTATCTGCCTTATCGCCTATGCTGTTTACGAGGCAACTAAAAAGCCAAAAGAAACAGCAAATAAATCAAATGGTGACAATTTAGTTAAAACTATGTAACTAAGGTTTACATTAAATAAATAATAATGTAAAATACAGGCGAAATTAATAATGCCACGGTGATTTTCACCATTAAAGCAAAGGAGATTCGTTATGGCAAGATTAACTGCACTTCCGTTAGACAACATTCCTTACGGACCGCTCGGTATTATTGCAATGCCCGGATGTGAGGCTCTCGCTGAAAAGATTGATAAGTATCTCGTTCAATGGAGAAAAACTCAGGCACAGGAGCACAAGGATAACATCTGCTTCTACGGCTATGCACGGGACACTTATCTTATCAACGTTAGTGTTCCGCGTTTCGGAAGCGGCGAAGGCAAAGCCGTTATTAACGAGAGCATCAGAGGTTATGACCTTTATATCGTTACCGATTGCTTTAACTACAGCGTAACCTACAAAATGTACGGAATGACAGTTCCTAAGTCGCCGGACGACCATTACTCTGACGTTAAAAGAATTATCTCCGCAGTTTCATCAAAGGCAAAGCGCATTTCCGTAATTATGCCGATGCTTTATGAAGGCCGCCAGCATAAAAGAGCAAGCCGCGAATCGCTTGACTGCGCAATGGCTCTACAGGAGCTTGTTGAGCTTGGTGTTGAAAACATAATCACCTTTGACGCGCATGACCAGAGAGTGCAGAACTCCATTCCTCACAAATCCTTTGAGAACGTTATGCCGACCTATCAGATGATTAAAACGCTTGTTAACACGGTTGACGATTTAACCGTTGATAAGGACCACCTTATGATTATCTCACCCGACGAGGGTGCGCTTTTCAGATGTATTTACTTTGCAACCCAGCTTGGCGTAAATCTTGGTATGTTCTATAAAAGGCGCGATTATACACGAGTTGTTAACGGCAGAAATCCGATCGTTGAGCATCAGTATCTCGGCGATTCCGTTTGCGGCAAGGATATCATTATCGTTGACGATATGATTTCCTCAGGCGAATCAATGCTTGACGTTGCAAGAAAGCTCAAGGATCTCGGCGCAGGCAGAATATTCGTCTGCACAACCTTCGGCCTTTTTGCTAACGGACTTGAGGTATTCGATAAAGCTTATGAGGAAGGCACCTTTGCAAGAGTATTCACAACAAACGGCGTTTATCAGACCCCCGAGCTTCTTTCAAGAGAATGGTACACCTCCGTTGACCTCTCCAAATACATCGCGTATTTCCTTGATACGCTTAACCACGATTTATCTGTTGCAACTCTGCTTGATACCTCGCAGAAGATTGACAATATTTTAAGAGAAAAAGGACTGAAAGCATAAATGAGCGAAGATAATAAAGACTATTTTGGCTTGAATAACAAAGAGGAAGAACTTAAGCCTGCTGAAGGCGGCAAGCTAAATGAAGATGCTTCTGCGGAAAAGGCTGGTGAAAAACCCGCCAAGGCAAAGCTTACCTTTTCAATCGGTCAGGTTATCCTGATTGTTGTAATAGCACTCATTGCCGCATTCGCAATCGGCGTTACCACAGTCAGCCTAATTAAAGACGTTAACCCCGTTTCTTATATTTCCGGCGAGCTTCACAAGGCTAAGCTTGTTAATAAGTGGCAAAGCCAGGACGCTCCAGGGCTTTCGGCATACGAATTCTTTGAAGACGGAACCTATAGCTCATATATTTCAACCTTCTCCTTCAAAGGTAATTACTCTGTTCAGGGCGATAAGCTGACGCTGACTAATCCTGAATCCGGTCAAACTATAGTTTATCAATACAGCATTGTCGGTAATACGCTCACAATTACGCTAATAGAGGAAAACGGAGTTCAGTTTAACGACAGAAATCCGCTTAAGTTTGACAGGGTTGATATGTTCAATCAAAAATCCTTGTCCGATATGCTTGAGGATTTACAGGAACAGGCAGAAGCTTCAACCGAAGAGGATACTTCTGAGGAAGTAACAAGCGAAGAAGCAACTTCTGAGGAAGCCGCAACCGAGGTAACTACAGCTGAATAACAGATTTAAAAAAAACTAAAAGCACTCTTGAAAAAGAGTGCTTTTTACTTTATAAAAGTCCCCTGCTCTGCCAATAATAATAGTGTGCTTATTTCTTACCATTACATAAACATAAAGGGAATGATTATGTGCAGTATAACAAGGTTGAAATATGTGGGATAAACACAAGCAGCATTAAGGTGCTCAGCGAAAAGGAAAAGATGGAGCTTTTAAGAAAAAGCCGTGCAGGCGATAAAGCTGCACGTGATAAGCTGATTGAGGGTAATCTGCGCCTCGTACTATCCGTCGTGCAGCGTTTTCAGAACAGGGGTGAAAATCCCGACGACCTTTTTCAGGTGGGCGTTATCGGCCTCATTAAGGCTATTGACAACTTCAATTTAGACCTCGACGTAAAATTCTCAACGTATGCAGTCCCTCTTTGCATAGGCGAGGTGAGGAGATATTTGCGAGATAACAGCTCATTGCGCGTGAGCCGTAGCTTGAAGGACACCGCATACAAGGCAATGAAGGTTAAAGAGGAGCTCACAAACAAGAATAATACGGAGCCTACGGTTGAGGAAATTGCCGAGGCAATAGGCGTTAAAAAATCCGACGTTGTGCTTGCACTTGAAGCGGTCGTTGAACCCGTTTCGCTGTACGAGCCCGTGTATAATGACGGAGGCGATACCATATACGTTATGGACCAGGTAGGCGACCGAAACACAGACAGCGACTGGATTGACGAGATTTTGATACGTGATGAAATTAAGAATTTAGAGCCGCGAGAAAAGAATATTTTATATCTTCGCTTTATGCAGGGCAAAACGCAAATGGAGGTTGCGCAGGAAATCGGAATCAGCCAGGCTCAAGTCAGCCGCCTTGAAAAAAACGCCCTTCGCAGAATCAAAGAGCACAAGTAAAAAAGCAAGGCATCATTTGATGTCTTGCTTTTCGTTTAGCTCAAAGGCTTTATATATTTCAAATCTGTCATTCGCACTGCTTAAGTCCTTAACTGCGCCTCCGTGCAAGGCAGCTTTAATGCCCCTGAACAAATAACGAAACGCCTGATAAATAAAAGCAAAGTGCCTGAGAAAAGGATGTTTTTGGCAGGCCTTCCAATTTTCCTGCCCGCTTGTCTGGAGCATTTTAAACAGCTCTCTGTTTTTAATTGCTTTTTTTATTCTTAATGAAACACGCTCAGCGTCCGTTTCCTCTCTGCCGGTTTTGCTGCCGAAGTTACCCGCTTCAAAAATGCATTCCATAATAAACTCAAGGCGAGGAGCATCAACCTCATTGCACCACAGGATTTCGTCAGGCAGGGCAAGATATTTCCGGCAAAGCCTTGTAATTATAATGGCAAAATCGGTTAAGCCGCAGGCATCTGCCTTTGGCATAAAATCATTACGCCAGAAATCCAAATCAGAATGAGAATGAACAAACATTTCCCAATCTGTAATTTGGCGCAGACCCAAGCCCTGCCCTAAAATATGGTGGCGTATATGAGCCAAAATCAAAAGCCCGTTTATTGCCTCAGGAAGTACGGGAACGCAAAAGCCGTTAATACTGAGCTGCTGAATGTCGGAAAAAGACTCTGCAAGATATTCCTCAAGCCTCGGGCAATCCGTGCTGAAGCAATAATGAAGCTCAATACAAACGCCGTTCTTAGCATATGCCGCGTGTCGGTTTATATCCTCATGGTCAAGCAGATAAGCGTTATTAATTAAAACATCCTTTGCGCGCTCGTAATCCTCAACAGGAACGAGAATATCAATATCCCCCATTATGCGATTATGAGGGATGGGATAATACTTTGCTGCGCTGATTCCTTTAATAATAACAGAAGAAATCCGGTTATCCGAAAGAAGCTTTACAAGCATATTCTGCTCATAGAGCACTTTCATATAATGAGCACGGCAGCTCATCTGAGTTTCCTTAAAGCGAGCGCCATTCTCAGCAGGAACGGAGTCTGCGATAAGCGAGGTTACGGTTTGCTCAACGGATTCATCATATACTACATTCCAGTCAATACTGTCCGGAAGCTCAATCGGGCACTGAAACAGAGCATTTTTAATTAATTCAAGCAAAACGCTTTGTTCTTTTTCAATCATTCCTCATACCCTCATAAGCGGTAATTGCTGCATCAGGCAGCATATTGCAGCCAAGCCTGTAAAACCTCGTTGCAGCGCCGAATTTTTTAATAAGATTCATCGTTTTTAACATAGCCTCGGGATTTTCCGGTCTGTAAACCTGCTGAAACAATGCAGGAATAACCTCTGAAAACTTAACCTCGAAAATTTTGTTTTCCGCAGAGCGTTCAAGAAAGCAGACTGCTTTTAACAAAGCCGAGGTATTTTTATTAATATTCTCCTTGCCGGACCAAGGAGTGCCGTAAATAATGCAGCCGTCATCCGCAATTCTTATCAGCGGCTTATCTCCGTTAATAATAAACGAGCCTTCAATATTTTCAAGCCACAATCGTGAATGAGTTGTTTTCCCAACGCCTGACGGAGCAGTAAATAAATAAGCCTTACCATCAGCACAAACGGCAGAGCCGTGCATAAGAAGCACGTTATAGTCAAGAAGCCCTACGGCAATTTTTCTGTATACTGCAAGCGTTTCGAGATATGCATCGGAAAAAGCAACAATCGGCCTGCCCTCAAAAGCTGCCTCTTTATTTGATTTATCTCGTTCAAAATCAATATCGCTTTGAGTAATTGAAACCGAAAATGCCTCAGGTTCATCGCAGATATAATCTCTGCACATATTAAATACTTCTTCAAAAATCGAATTTATGCCGATCGTTACATCGGCAAGCTTAATTTTAAAAAGCATCAGTTTTCTCCCGAAAAAACAGAGCGAAGCTTATTAAAAGCACGTTTTGCAAAACGCAGCAATTTCAAAGTAAAAAAACGAAAATGATACGGCGCACACCAGAATATAACATAAAGCCTGTAAGAAAAATCAGTTGACTTAACGGTTTTACCGTTTCTGACTACAGCGTCCAAAACGCCGATAATGTTTTCACGGCTTACGGTTTCACCCTCAAGGCAGTTATCGCCGACAATCCAGAAGCTGCCGTCCTTATTCATTTTGATTATTCTGTGAAGCACGTAGTGCCCCCTGCCGATAACATTCGGGCGCACAAACAGAACAACGTCATATTTCTTCAATTCACCGCCGGCGCGCTTAATGTGCATAACGTCCTTACCCTCGCGAATAAGCGGGCGCATACTGACGCCAACGTTCGTGAAAATAATTGAGCCGTGCCTTTCAAGCTCCTCTTCAAAGGTTATAAATTGATTATCCAAAGGACCACGCTTTCTCAAAATTCATTTTTTCTGACTACATTCCCCACATATTATCCGTCGGGTCTGAGGTTAAAAGCTCAACCTTTTCGTTTGACTCGGTTTTCGGCATAAACGCCCTTGCGTCAATAACGGGGCGCTTTGTATCTGCAGGCGACATATCATAATACTGCAGGCTTGCTTTAACCGCTTCCTCATAGGTTACGTTTTCAACGCCGTTTTCAGTTAAGCGATATAGCTTCTGGCAAAGCTTAAGCGCACCCGGGCGGTGGGTTGAAACGATAATAGCCTTTGCGGGATGACGGCGAATAATGTTTTTAAGCACTCTTTCCTCCGTGTCAATATCAAGAGCGCTTGTCGCCTCGTCAAGCAGCAGAATGGGGCAATCTCTGACGAGTGCACGTGCAATAGCAAGGCGCTGCGCCTGACCCTCCGAAATTCCCCTGCCCTTTTCACCGAGCGTGCCGTTAATATTATTTGGAATAAGAGAAACGAACTCCCATGCACAGGCAGTTTTAAGCGCGTCAATAATCTCCTCATCGGTTGCATCGGGGCGCACCATTCGCATATTATCGGCAATCGTGCCGGAAAGCACGGTGTTGCCCTGCGGAACGTAAGCAAATAAGCGCCTTAAATCAGCGTTTACCGGAATAGGCTTGCCGTCCTTACCCGTCAGTGTAACCTCGCCCTGCTTTGGCTCAAGCATACCGAGCATAATTCTCATCATAGTCGTTTTGCCGCCGCCCGAGGAAGCAAGCACGGCAATTATTTCACCGGGGTTCGCCTCAAAGTTAAGGTTATTATATACGTTTTTATCATCATTATAACCGAAGCTGATATTGCTCATTTTAACGGAAACGCCTTCTGAAGCAATCTTCAGCATCTTTTCATACGCCTCGGGGTTATGCTCCTCACGCGGAAGATCAACAAGCTCTCTGACTCTTCGCACGGAAATGGCAGAATTAAGCATACCGGGGATTGTGCTTACAAGACTGTTAAACCTGCCGCTCAGGCTTGAGCGCTGCTGCAGGAAAAAGGTCATATCACCGTAAAGAATTTTGCCGTTCCACAGCAGGAACAGGCAGTAGCCGAAAGCAACCATTGAAACTATGGTTGAAACAATCGTGAGCATAATGCGGGTTTTGATTTCAAATTTATTATAATCAAGACTGAATTCCTTAAAGGTTTTTTGCCATTCGCGCAGCTTTTTGGAATAATAACCAAAAATGCCGAAGGACTTTATCATATCGAAATTATAAAAGGTTTCAACCTCAAAGCTCATCATACCCGATTGCAGCTCAAGCACGCGCTTTCTGTATTCCTGCATTTTGCGCATAATATAATGGCTCATAACAAGCAGGAACGGCGCAGAAAGAATTGCAATCCAAGCCATAGTAACGTCAAGCCTGAGAAGAACAACGAAGGTTAAAACGAAGGTATAAACGTTAACGATAAGATTCGGTATCCAGCCGATTGCATTTCCCGATATCGTGCCGACGTCGCCGTTAAATCTGTTAAGCAAATCGCCGCTTGGATATTTGCTTAAGTCACTCCATTTGGCGTCAATAATTCTGTCAAAAATCTGCGCCTGAATATCGTTGTTGACATATATTGAAATCTTTGTGAAAATTCTGCTGCTGATGCTGGAGGTTACCAAGGAAAAGGCAGTCGTGCCGAGCATAATCGCAACGAGCAGCCAGAGCTTTTCCGTTTGCTTATCAACGATAATATTAATCAGCATTCTGCCCACATACGCTGAGCCGAGCCCAAGGCTTGAGCCGATAATTCCAACGATAGTATAAAGCACGATTATCCATTTATACTTTTTTGAAAATGAAAAAATCCATTTCCAGTCCTTTATAAAATCGGTGAAGGTGCCGTCGTGAATAATATTCAAAAGCATTTGCAGGGCATTACTTTTCACGATGCGGTTAATGCCCGTGTATTTCTGTTTGTTTTCCATATTGATTCCTTACAAATTTATTCTATGCTGCGCTCTAATTTAACACCTCATACGTCACTGCGTGACACCTTCCTCTCAAGGGGAAGGCTTATTCTCTACAAAGGACGTTACCCTGAACATCAAATTATTGTATTAATAAGCCGAGGCGTGAAAGCGTGGTTAAAAACCCTGCAAGAGCCTGCCCGATTTCATCATCTGTTGATTCCGGATATTTTTCTTTAAGATGAGCGTGCACCTTATAAGGGTCCGTATCCTCCTTAAGCTGCTCCATAATAACTGCGGAAACCTCATTGAGCTTAAGCATACCGTGGAATTTCTGCGCGTCCTCACCAACAACAACTGCAGAATATTCGCCCTGCTCCATTTCCATAATCATAAATTCATATCTGAGTCTCATATTTAAAACCTCTATATAATTAATAAATATACTTTATCATAATCAGCATTTTTTTGCAACAAAAAAACTCCTCTGAAGTCAGAGGAGCTTAGAATTTAAAACTATTACTGCCAATAATTCTCGTAATATGTACGTCCATTTGTATAGTAAACTCCGTTATCATAAGAAGTTACTACATATGTAGTCTTTGCAATATTTTCAATAACGGCAGCAGGAATAGGAGTACCATTAATGAAAACCAAACCAGATTGGGGTGAAGTAAGCAGCGACATATC
The DNA here is from genome assembly GCA_905234995.1 of uncultured Eubacterium sp. GTDB lineage: Bacteria > Bacillota > Clostridia > Oscillospirales > Acutalibacteraceae > Eubacterium_R. The sequence goes on from CAJOJV010000001.1 coordinate 103,454, forward strand.
ATAATCAACACCTGCTTTAGCGCCGTAAATGTTTGAAATAAGATAATTACCGCTACCATCGTTAGTAAAGTAGCCATTAAATTCTACATTGTCACCAGTACCGGTATAAGAGCCAGCGAAATTTTCAGTTGGAAGATAAAAAAGACCTAAGGTTGGCTCAATACCGCTTGTTGCAATTACATCTTCATTTGAAAAAAGGATTACGTTAATCTCAGGATTTGTAATTCTCATAATAATTTCTCCCTAAATAAATTATAACACAATTAATATATCAAAAATGCACATAAATGTCAACAACTTTTTTGCAATTATACCAATTTTTTTATTTATCTTCTTCGTTGGATTTAAATCTTCTTTTAATTTTATGCTTTAAATGCTTCCATTCAAATCGAATTCGCATGCGAAATTCCTTCCATCCTCTTTTAAAATTAATTCCACCCGTCATAAATTTATCAAACTGAATGAAATCCAGAATGAATACAATAAGCAAACATATTGCAAGAGAAATTAAGCTGTCGTTCGTTCTTTCAACAATTGAATAAAGAGGATTGATAAGGAAGCACAATAGCCATGCGACGAAGGAAACAGGCTGGCAAAGCGCATACATTCTTCTGGAAAAAGTGCTGCCTCTGAAGCTGAAATAGCTATTTCGATTAGTTGTTCTGCCGAGCGTGAAGCAGCAAAGCGAAAGCGCCATAATGCCGAAGCCAATTGTGTGCCCCGTATAAACAAGCTTGCCGAGATAGTTTAAAAGCTCTATCTCGCCTACTGCAAGCGCAAGCCCAATCGGGAATAAAATCAAATAATAATAATTTCTGATTTTTCCGATTTTATCAATGTTTTTGCGAAGATACATTCCAATGAGCATATAAGGAATTGCCCTCGTTACCGCGCCACCGGGAATATAAGGATACTCATAATACGGGAAACCGCAGAAGCCGGCAAACTCCCCTGTTGCAAGCGCAAATGCAATAAGGAGCAGCAATATCGGGAGATACAGCTTATTAAGCTTAAGCTTTTCCGCAATAATGAAAAAGATATAAGCATAAACAAGACTCTGAATAAACCAAATGCTGTTGCCGACGGGAAGCTGCCAGATGTTAAGCACGAGGAAATTAAAAAATGTGCGCTTTCTGATAATGTTTTCACTGACTAAAAATGAAAGCGAATCCGTGTATGCAAGATAAATTACGTTCAGCACCATAAAGGTGATAAACATCATTGCAAATAATTTGAACGCACGTTTTAATGCAGCCTTAAGCTTTTCAAGGCGCTCATCCTTATCGGGAACAAGAGTGTAAAAACCAAAAAGGATAAAAAGCGTTTGAAAAGCGAAATTGCTGTATTGCGAAATATACCCGCCGATCTTGCCCGGGAAGCCCAGAACGACAAAGAACATAAAGGGCATAACGCATAGTTTCAGCACATCCGCACGCGAATGGGAATATTTTTTTGTTTCATCATAAAAGGTAGAAAGCCTTCCTTCAGCCATAATTAAACCTGCCTAATAATTTTTTAAAAAAACAATAAAACTGATTATAAAGAAATGAATACTAAAAGTCAAGGTCAGCAATGCATTTTATAATAATGTTTTTAAATACTGCCCCGTGTATGATTCCTTAACTTCGGCAATTTCCTCCGGCGTGCCGGTTGCAACTATCGTGCCGCCGCCGTTACCGCCCTCGGGACCGAGGTCAATAATATGATCAGCAGTCTTGATAACGTCAAGATTATGCTCAATAACAACAACCGTATTTCCGGAATTTACAAGCTCGTTTAAAACGTTAATCAATTTATGCACGTCGTATGTGTGAAGCCCCGTTGTGGGCTCGTCAAGAATATAAATCGTTTTGCCCGTTGAGCGCTTCATAAGCTCTGTTGCAAGCTTAACGCGTTGCGCCTCACCGCCGGAAAGCGTGGTTGCAGGCTGTCCGATTTTAATATAACCCAAGCCAACGTCGGAAATAGTTTTAAGCTTGCGGTAAATCTTCGGCTGCTGGGCGAAGAATTCCAAGCCCTCGTCAACAGTCATTTCAAGGACCTCAAAGATATTCTTGCCCTTGAATTTAACTTCAAGCGTTTCGTGATTATATTTTCTGCCGCCGCAAACCTCACAGGGCACGTAAACATCAGCAAGGAAGTGCATTTCAATCTTAACGATACCGTCGCCCTGGCACGCCTCGCACCTGCCGCCCTTAACGTTAAAGGAAAAGCGGTTTGACTTATAGCCCCTGAGCTTAGCGTCGGGTGTCTGCGCGAATAAATCGCGTATATCGTTAAACACGCCTGTATACGTTGCAGGGTTTGAGCGCGGAGTTCTGCCGATTGGCGACTGATCAATATTTATAACCTTATCAAGATATTCAACGCCCTTGATTGTTTCAAATTTACCGGGGCGTTTTTTTGCGCCGTTAAGCTCATTTGCAAGATGCTTATAAAGAATTTCATTAATAAGGCTTGATTTGCCCGAGCCCGAAACGCCCGTTACCGCAACGAACTTTCCGAGCGGGATATCAACGTCAAGCTTTTTGAGATTATTTTCCTCTGCACCGATGATATGCAGGAAATGCCCGTTGCCCGTTCTTCTCTTTGACGGCACGGGAATCTTCCTTTTTCCGCTGAGATACTGCCCCGTTATTGAATTTTCACAAGCGATGACGTCGTCAACAGTTCCCGCACAGATAAGCTCACCGCCGTGAATACCTGCGCCGGGGCCGATATCGACAACGTAGTCAGCCGCGCGCATTGTGTCCTCATCATGCTCAACAACAATCAGCGTATTGCCCAGATCACGCAGATGCTTAAGCGTGCCAAGCAGCTTATCATTGTCACGCTGATGGAGCCCGATTGAAGGCTCGTCAAGAATATATAAAACGCCCATAAGCGAGGAACCGATTTGGGTTGCAAGCCTTATGCGCTGCGCCTCGCCGCCCGAAAGAGTTGCCGCCTCTCTTGCAAGTGAAAGATAATCAAGTCCCACGGAATTAAGAAAATTCAGTCTCTCAGATATTTCTCTGACAATCAGGTTACCGATGATTTTCTCCTTTTCTGTAAGCTCAAGGTTATTGATAAAATCAAGCTCCTCTGAAATCGACATACAGCAGAATTCATAAATATTCTTGCCGCCGACGGTTACGGAAAGCACCATAGGCGCAAGCCTTGCGCCCTTGCAGTCCGGGCATTTTGAGGCAATCATAACGCTTTCAATTTCCTGCCTTGCCCAGTCTGAGCCTGACTCGTTGTAGCGCCTTTGCAGATTATTAATAACTCCCTCAAAATCGTTTGTATATGTTCCCGAGCCGTAAGCGGTTACTCGCTTCATTTTTATCTTTTTGCCGTTCGTGCCGTAAAGTATTGCACGCAAGCCCTCCTTAGGCAGAAGGTCAACCGGCATATCGAGCGAGAAACCGTATTCCTTAGCAAGCGCCTCAAAATACATTCTTGCAATTGAGGAGCCGTCTGCCACGTTCCAGCCGCTTGCCCTGATTGCGCCCTGATTAATGGAAACCTGCCTGTTTGGAATAATCAGGTTTTCATCAATCTCCATAAAAGTGCCGAGACCAGAGCATTTTTTGCAGGCTCCGTAAGGATTATTAAAAGAAAACATTCTCGGGCTCATTTCCTCAATTGAAACGCCGTGCTCCGGGCAGGCATAGCTGAGAGAAAAGAGCTCGTCGCCCTTATCAATAATGTTACATATAACGACGCCCTTTGAAAGATGAGTTGCCGTTTCAAGGCTGTCGGTAAGGCGGCTTCTGATGCTCTCGCTGACAACAAGGCGGTCAACGATAACCTCAATATTATGCTTCTTGTTTTTATCAAGCTTGATATCCTCAAACAAATCATAAATGCTGCCGTCGATACGCACGCGGGCATAGCCTGATTTTTTGGCATCCTCAAGCTCTTTGGAATACTCGCCCTTTCTGCCTCTTACAATCGGAGCCATAATCTGGATTTTCGTGCCCTCGTCGTAGGATAATATCTTATCAACAATCTGGTCAACGGTCTGCTGAGTTATCTCCCTGCCGCAAATCGGGCAATGCGGAATACCGATTCTTGCATAAAGCAGCCTTAAGTAATCGTAAATCTCCGTTACCGTGCCTACCGTTGAACGCGGATTTTTTGAAGTAGTCTTCTGATCAATTGATATTGCGGGGCTGAGACCATCAATATAATCAACATCCGGCTTTTCCATCTGCCCCAAAAACTGGCGGGCATAAGAGGAAAGGCTTTCAACATAGCGCCTCTGTCCCTCTGCATATATGGTGTCAAAGGCAAGGCTTGATTTGCCCGAGCCTGACAGGCCCGTGAAAACGACGAGGCTGTCCCTCGGGATTTTAACGTCTATATTCTTAAGATTATGCTCTCTTGCGCCTTTAACGTAAATATCCTTAATCATCAGCCTTCTCCTTTCAGCTCGTTAATCTTATCCCTGAGATATGCGGCGTGCTCAAATTCAAGCATTTTGGCAGCTTCCTTCATCTCTCTCGTAAGCGATTCAATAAGCTTGATACGCTCGTGCTTTGGCATATAGCGCCTGCCCTTTGCCTCAAGCTTGTCCTTAGACGTGATTTCAAGCACCTGACGAACGTCCTTTTTAATAGTTTCGGGCGTTATGCCGTGCTCCTCGTTATATTTCTCCTGCAGCGTTCTGCGGCGGAGTGTTTCGGTTATAGCACGCTCCATTGACGGAGTAACGGAGTCTGCATACATAATAACCTCGCCGTTTGCGTTTCTTGCCGCTCTGCCGATTGTTTGAACCAAGGAGGTTTCGGAGCGCAAAAAGCCCTCCTTATCGGCGTCAAGAATTGCAACAAGCGAAACCTCGGGAATATCAAGTCCCTCGCGCAGCAGGTTAATGCCGACGAGCACGTCAAACTTGCCGAGTCGCAAATCGCGGATGATTTCCATTCGTTCGATGGTATCAATATCGTGGTGCATATAGCGAACTTTAATTCCGAAGCCCTCAAGGTAAACCGTCAAATCCTCTGCCATAGCTTTAGTTAAGGTTGTAACAAGAACCTTTTCACCGCGCTCGGTGCGGAGGTTTATTTCGGAAACCAAATCGTCCATCTGGTCATCAGTCGGTTTAACCGTAACCTTGGGGTCAAGAAGCCCAGTCGGACGTATAATCTGCTCAACGATCTGAGTTGAACAGCTTTTTTCAAACTCGCCCGGGGTTGCCGACGTAAATATCACCTGATTAATCTTGCCGTAAAATTCGTCAAACTGAAGCGGTCTGTTATCGAAGGCGGACGGAAGCCTGAAGCCGTATTCAATAAGGCTTGCTTTTCGGCTGTGGTCTCCCCCGTACATACCCCTGACCTGCGGCAGCATTACGTGGCTTTCATCGCAGAAAAGGAGAAAGTCCTTCGGGAAGTAATCAAGCAGAGTGAAAGGTGCTTCACCGGGCTTTCTGCCGCTCATAACCGCAGAATAGTTTTCAATGCCCTTGCAAAAGCCCGTTTCCTGCAGCATTTCAATATCGTTCATCGTGCGCTCGCGAATACGCTGAGCCTCAAGCAGCTTGCCCTTTTCCTCAAAGTACGCTACGCGCTCGGTCATTTCATTATAAATCTGCTCAAGTGCCTGCTTCATTTTCTCCTGACCGACAACGTAATGAGAAGCGGGATAAATGGCCACGTGGGATAATATGCCCTCAACCTTACCCGTGAGCGGATTTATCTCGGCAATTCTGTCAATCTCGTCGCCGAAAAACTCAATCCTGACAGCATTTCCCGAGGAGCCTGCGGGGAAAATTTCCACGGTATCTCCCCTGACTCTGAACTTATTTCTGATAAAGTTAATATCATTGCGCTCGTACTGAATTTCAATCAGCTTTTTAAGCAGCGCGTCCCTGCCGTATTCCATTCCGCTGCGAAGCGAAATAACCATATTGCGGTAGTCAATCGGATCACCGATAGAATAAATACAGGAAACGGAAGCAACGATTATAACGTCCCTGCGCTCTGAAAGAGCCGCCGTTGCGCTATGGCGAAGCTTGTCTATCTCCTCATTTATAGCGCTGTCCTTTTCAATATAAGTATCGGTAGTGGGTACGTAAGCCTCCGGCTGATAATAATCATAATATGAAACGAAATATTCAACAGCGTTATCGGGAAAGAATTCCTTAAACTCAGAGCAAAGCTGCGCCGCAAGGGTTTTGTTATGCGCTAGCACGAGAGTCGGTCTGTTTACCTTCTCAATAATATTAGCCATAGTGAAGGTTTTTCCCGAGCCCGTAACGCCCATAAGCGTTTGCTCCTTATCGCCGCGAAGCACGCCATTAACAAGTGCTTCTATAGCCTGAGGCTGGTCTCCCGTAGGCTTAAATTTACTTACAAGTTTAAAGCTATCCATAAGAATAATTTCCTTAAAAAACTATATTCATAATATTATAACACATTATTTACTTTTTTACAAACATATTATATAATATTTTTATGAAACAAATTGTTATTATCAAAGAGGACAGTGGACAGCGGCTTGATAAATTCATTTTAAAGACTTATCCCAAGCTGCCGAAAGCCCTTATGTTTAAAGAAATCCGAAAAAAGAATATTAAGGTTAACAAAAAGCGCACTGAGCCTGATTATTTCCTTTGCGAAAATGATCTGCTGCAGCTGTATCTTAACGACGAGGTGCTTGAGGAAAGGCATGAAAGCCTTGATTTTATGCGAGCTTCAAAGGAGCTTGACATAATTTACGAGGATGACAACCTGCTTTTGATTGACAAGAAAGCGGGCGTGCTTTGCCATCCCGTCAAGGGCGAATACGTTGACACAGTTATTTCACGCGTTAAGCGCTATCTTTATGAGAAGGGCGAATGGAGACCGAGCGGAAGCAAAACCTTCTCCCCCGCCCTTGCAAACAGGCTTGACCGCAACACGGCGGGCATTATAATCGCCGCTAAGAACGCAGAAGCGCTGCGAGTTCTTAATGCTAAAATCAAGAGCAGAGAGATTGAAAAATACTACCTTGCCGCAGTTGAGGGCATATTTGAAAAGCAAAGCGAAACCTTAACCGCTTATCTGATTAAAAACGAGAAGCAAAACAAGGTTTATATTTATGACGAGCCGCGAGAGGGCTGCAAAAAAATCGTTACAAAATATACCGTGCTCGAAAGCAGTGGCGGCAAATCGCTTATAGAGATTGAGCTTATTACGGGCAGAACGCATCAGATAAGAGCGCATCTTGCTCACGTCGGGCACCCTCTTTTAAACGACGGAAAATACGGTAAGAGCGAGGGCAGATTCAGGCAGGAGCTTTACAGCTACAAGCTGAAATTTTGCCTTAAGGATGAAAATATGCTAAGCTATCTCAACGGCAGAGAATTTGCAATTGAGAATTGCGAGCTGATAAAGAAATTCAGGGAGATGATTTAATTGAATAAGAAACTTATAAGAATTTTCTCACCGATAACTATTGCGGTTTTTGCAATTCTTGATTTAGCGGTTATATATTTCGGCTATCAGGCGATTACAAAATTTATGGCTTCAATCAGCCCGATTACGATATTTTTCGTTGCCGTTGAAATAGGTGCAATAATCCTTGCCATACTCGTTACGAAGGAAATCTTTTCAAACGGCGTTGCTTTTTACGACGATGAAATGGAATTCACGGGGCTTGATGAAAACAATGTAATTGAATACGGCAGGGTTAAAAGCATTAAGATTTTTAAAGACAATGCCGCAAGCCTTGTTAAAAACTTTAACGACAGACATACAATCGTATATATCACGTTTAATGACGACGACAAGCTTTCAATAGATTTAGGCTTAACTACAGACAAGCTCGTTAAGGAGCTGACTGCTGAATTAAACACAAGGCTTGACGCCGCGGATATATCCGCTGAGATAAAAACGAAGCCCGATTTCAAAAGCAAGAATAATGATGATAAAGACGAAGAAAGCACCGATTAACTCGGTGCTTTAAATTTTACGTATATACTTGCGTTTTTCAGCTCGATTGCGTTTAAATTATAATCCGTGTCAAAAGCTGCGGCAAAGGTGCCCGTATCCGTCTCGCCCTCTGCTCTTATACCGTCTTTGGTCGGTACGGCAGTAATGCAGCCTGAATTAACAGCAGAAATCACGTTATAGATTTCAACGGCGGGGTTAACAATATCAAGACTGACGCTGTCAAACGAAAGGCTCATTTCCTCATAATCAAAGGCGAGCTCGTTTCCGTCATACGAAAACGAAAGACCGCTTACAGACGAGGAAAGCGCAGTTACGGTTACGACGCCGTCAATAAAATCAACGAGACAGTCATAAGACACATCGCCGATTGCAATATTTGCCTTGCGGGAAAAATCTGTTACGGCTAGCTGATTATTAAAAGGACTTTTACTTTGAGCACAGCCCGAAATACAAATAAGAATTAACAGAATTGCCGAAATACGAAAAACGCATTTTCTCAAAAAATCACTCTATTCAAATTCAATCATAAGCGCGCCGAGAAGCTCAAGCATATCCTCAACGGTCATACCGAGGGTGCTGATTTCCTTTGCAGTGATATCTCCGCAAAGTCCGTGAATATAAACTGCGCATTTAGCCGCGTCAAACGGATTAATTCCCTGTGCAATAAAGGAGGCAATCATTCCCGTGAGCATATCGCCCGTGCCGCCCATTGCCATGCCTGCATTGCCCGTGGTGTTTACGAAAACGTCCTTACCGTCCGTAACGACGGTGTTTGCGCCCTTAAGCACGACGATTGCGTTATACTGCTTTGCAAAGGTTTTTGCAGTTTTTATTCGGTTTTGCTGAACAGTTGATATACTTTCCCCAACGAGCCTTGCCATTTCACCGGGATGCGGAGTTAAAACGATTGGTGCTTTTGCCGCGCTCAATACATTTATATTCAGAACGATTGAATTTATACCGTCTGCATCAAGGACGACGGGAACCTCGGCTTCCTTAATTACCTGATTGCAGATAACCTGAGTATCGTCATTATTGCCGATACCGCAACCGAGAGCGATTGAATCCGCCCATTTAATTTCCTCCATAATATGATTAAGCCCGCCCATTGAAAGGGTCTTATTTTCATTCTCACTCATAGGTGCAAAGAGCGGCTGAATCATATGAGAGGTTAACACGGGATAAATTGACTTCGGGAAAATGCATTTGAGCAAACCCACGCCCGTTTTAAGAGAAGCCTTTGCGCATATTACTGCTGCGCCGGGCATCTGATAAGAGCCGCAGATATTGAGCTGATGCCCGTTCTGCCCCTTATTTGAATTAACGTTGCGCCTTGTGAAGCAGGATTTAACAAAGGCTTTGGTGATTGTTTCCGTGTAATTATCAGAATAGCAATCCTCGGGAATGCCGATATTAACGACGTAGGTTTTGCCGCAGAAATCATTTGCAGGCGGCGTTAAGTGGCAGAATTTGAGCGTTGAGATTGCAATAGTTACGTCCGCACGGACGGCGTTAACGGCGGTGCCGGTCGTCGCGTCAGTGCCGCTCGGAGTATCAATTGAAACGACCTTCGCACTGCTTGCATTAATTGCCTTAATTGCAGACAGGAAGGGCTCCTTAACCTCGCCGTGAAAGCCGATTCCGAAAAGACAATCAACGATAAGCACGGCGCTGTTTAGATCCGCCTTGCTGATTTTAACAACGGGAACGTCGGCAGAAATAGCCTCCTCAAAATACATAACGGGCTCAGGGATTTCGGGCTCTTTATCCACAATAACAATTTCGGCAACTGCGCCGAACTCGCGCAGAAGTCTTGCAATAACAAAGCCGTCTCCCGCATTCTTTCCGTTGCCGCAGACAACAGAAACCCTTTTGCCGATAATCTCATCGCCAAAGGATTTTATTATCCGCTTTGCGCATTGCTCGCCCGCAGTTTTCATCAGCTGCGCCTCAGTGAAATACCTTTCAAAGGCAAGCTCCTCAACTCTTTTAATTTGCTTTGCAGTTAAAATTCTCATAACCTACTCCCAGATAATTACGGTTGCAATTGCATAATCGCCGTCGTGACTGATAGAAACATCCGAATCAGCAATGCCGTTAAGATACGGGCTGCCGTTTTCATTATGCAGTATTTCAACGGTATTAAGCCTTGCGTTTATGCCCGTTTTCAAAGCCTTGAAATACGCTTCCTTTGCGGCGAACAAACCTGCAAAACTTTCGGCTGATTTGCAGTATTCGCGCTCGTTTTCAGTATACACGCTTTCAAGAAAACGCGCAGATTTTATGCTTTTATCAATTCTTGAAATCCTTACTATATCCGTTCCAATGCTGAACATAAATATCACCCGACCGTGTAAACTCTGTACATCAATATGTTTATTATAAATTAAAAAAATTACATTTGCAATAATTTACTTTACAGAATAAAAGATTTGAGTTAAAATATTTACAGCGTTATATTTAAGCCTTTGTAAAAATATACATTACCGAGGATGGTGTTTCCATGATTGGTAATGTTGGAGCAAGGTGCGTTGAAATCGGAAACTATATCGTTGCCACGGGCTCAACCGTTCGTCAGGCGGCGGCAGTTTTCGGAATCAGCAAATCAACTGTTCACATAGATGTTACAAAAAGGCTTTACTATGCAGACCGTACGCTCTATGAGAAGGTGCGTGAGGTGCTTGAAAACAACAAGGCTCAGCGGCACATACGCGGCGGCAATGCAACAAAGGAAAAATATATGGCGTTAAGGAAATAAAAGCTAAAGGAAGTTTAAATATGACTATAGGTTTTATCGGCTGCGGAAATATGGCAGGCGCAATAATCAAGGGAATAGTTAAAGCTCAGGCTGTTGATGCAGCGGAGATATTTGCTTACGATAAGGATAATGCAAAGACCGCTGCTTTTGCTGATGAGCTTGGAATTAACGTATGCAATAATGCAAACGAGATTGTTGAGAATTCGGATTACACGGTGCTTGCCGTTAAGCCAAACGTGCTTGCCTCCGTGCTTGACGGAATTAATCTTAAAACGCAGAGCAAGGAAACCGTTTTGATTTCAATTGCTGCCGGTAAATCAATTGATTTTATCAGAAGCTCGCTTTCACATAACAATAAGATTATCCGCGTTATGCCGAATATCAATGCGCTTGTCGGCGCTGCCTGCTCAGCATACTGTGCAAACGAAATTGTTGAAAAAGAGGACAAAGACTTCGTTGAAAAAATATTCGGCGCAGTCGGAGAAATCTGTGAGATTTCCGAAAGCTTCTTCCCGCTTTTCGGCGTTGTTGCAGGCTGCTCGCCCGCTTTTTCATATATGTTTATTGATGAGCTTGCAAGAGCGGCAGTTAAAAACGGAATGCCGAAGGATATGGCGCTCAGGTTTGCGGCGCAGACGGTTTTGGGAAGTGCCAAGCTTATTCTTGAAAGCGACGAGCAGCCGTATCAGCTTGTAGATAAGGTTTGCTCACCCGGAGGCACCACAATTGAAGGTGTGCTTGCTCTGCAGGAAAAGGGCTTTGCTGACGCAGTTCATAAGGCAGTTCAGGCTGCTTTTGAAAAAGATAAAAAATTATAAGGAGAGTATGTTATGAATTACGAAATTCAGGGCGGTAATTTTCCCGTTCTCATTTGTTCGCTCGCTCCGAACGAAACGATGATAAGTGAGGGCGGCGGTATGAGCTGGATGAGCCCGAATATGAAGATGGAAACCACCGGCGGCGGTCTCGGCAAAATGCTCGGCAGAATGGTTACAAAGGAAAGCATTTTCCAAAATCGCTACACTGCGCAGGGCGGCAACGGCATGATTGCATTTGCAAGCAGCCTTCCCGGTGAAATTCTTGCGCTTGAGGTTACACCCGGCAGAGATTACGTTTGCCAGAAATCAGCATTTCTCGCTTCAACTGCAGGCGTTGAGCTTTCAACGTTTTTCCAGAAAAAGCTTGGCGCTGGCTTCTTCGGCGGCGAGGGCTTTATTATGCAGAGGCTTACGGGCAACGGCGTTGCTTTCGTAGAAATTGACGGCTCTGCAATCAGATATAACCTCCAGGCAGGAGAGCAGATCATCGTTGATACAGGTCACGTGGTTCTTATGAGCTCAACCTGCTCAATGGACATTCAGACCGTTAAAGGCGTTAAAAACGTTCTTTTTGGCGGCGAAGGTCTATTCAACACGGTCGTTACGGGACCGGGAGAGGTTGTTCTTCAGACAATGCCCGTTCCAAAGCTTGCCGGCTCAATTCAGCCGTACATCGTAACCTCCTCCGGTTCATAAAAATGAAAAAAATCAAGGCTTGGGATTCACCCAAGCCTTATTTTTTAATCAAACAGCACTGTGCTGAAATATCTTTCGCCGGTGTCGGGAAGAACTGTTACAACCGTCTTCCCTTTACCGAGGCGCTTTGCAAGCCTGATTGCCGCAGCAACATTTGAGCCGCTTGAAATTCCGCACATAATGCCCTCCTCGCTTGCGAGGAGGCGTGCTGTTTCAATAGCCTCTTTATCCGAAACGACGCAGATATTATCATATATTTTTGTGTTAAGGTTTTCTGGAATTAAGCCGTCGCCGATACCCATCTGAAGATGTGTGCCAACTGCGCCGCCGCTGAGAATTGCTGCATTCTCAGGCTCAACAGCCCAGATTTCAATTGAGGGATTCTGCCTTTTAAGCACCATTCCGATGCCGCTGATCGTGCCGCCGGTGCCGACGCCGCTGCAAAAGCCGTCAATATCACAGTTTACCTGCTCAAGTATTTCCGTTGCAGTGTAATAAATATGCGCCTTCGGGTTATCGGGATTATCAAACTGAGAAGGAACGTAAACGTTCGGGTCCTCATTTTTCATTTTCTCGGCAAGAGCAATACACTCTGCAATGCATTTGCCGATATCGCCGTCATCGTGAATAAGGATAACCTTTGCTCCGTAATTCTGAATAAGCTTTCTGCGCTCCTCGGATACGGAATCCGGCATAATAATCTTAACCTTATAGCCCATTACTGCGCCAACGAGCGCAATGCCGATGCCCTGATTACCACTCGTCGGCTCAACGATAATTGAGTTTTCATTAAGCAAACCTTTTTCGGTTGCTGCTTTAATCATATTATAAGCCGTGCGGGTTTTGATTGAGCCGCCGATATTTACGCCCTCATATTTTACAAAAATCTGAGCGCCGTCCTTAGGTGCAAGCTTATTAAGCTTAATCATCGGTGTATGCCCGATAGCGTCAAGTATAGTATTATAAACCATAATTTCCTCTGTAGTTACATATATTTTTTGATTTCATCAACCTTGTTAAGCTGCTCCCACGGAACGTTGAGCTCTTCCCTGCCCATATGACCGTAAGCTGCAACAGCCTGATAAATCGGCCTTCTGAGGTCAAGCTTATCGATAATTGCGGAAGGACGAAGATCAAACACTTTATCAACGATTTCGCTGATTTCCTCGTCGCTTTTTACGCCGGTGCCGAAGGTATCAACCATAACCGAAACGGGCTTTGCAACGCCGATTGCATAAGCAAGCTCAACCTCGCATTTAGCGGCAAGGCCTGCAGCTACGATATTCTTGGCAACCCAGCGAGCGGCATAAGCAGCGCTCCTGTCAACCTTAGTGGGGTCCTTTCCGCTGAAGGCGCCGCCGCCGTGGCGGGCATAACCGCCGTAAGTATCAACGATTATCTTTCTGCCGGTTAAGCCGCTGTCACCCTGAGGGCCGCCGATTACGAATCTGCCCGTAGGATTGATGAAGAATTTTGTATCTTCATCAATAAGATCTGCAGGAATTGTCGGAACGATAACTTTGTCAATAATATCCTGTCTTAAGGTTTCAAGAGAAACATCAGCGCTGTGCTGGCTGGAAACGACAACCGCTTTAACCTTATTGGGTTTACCGTCAACGTATTCAACCGTAACCTGAGTTTTGCCGTCCGAGTAAAGATAAGGCAGCGTGCCGTTTTCGCGAACCTCGGTAAGCTTCTTTGCAAGCTTGTGAGCAAGGCTGATGGGAAGCGGCATAAGCTCCTCGGTTTCATCACAGGCAAAGCCGAACATCATACCCTGGTCGCCTGCACCGTTGAGGTTATATTCATCCTCCTCGGAATTCTTAAGTTCGTAGGATTTATCAACGCCCATTGCAATATCGGGGCTCTGCTTATCGAGCGCAACGAGAACTGCGCAAGTGTTGCCGTCAAAGCCCTTTGCGCCGTCGTCATATCCTATGTCGCAAATTGTTTTTCTGACAATTGCGGGAATATCAACCTGCGCCTTAGAAGTAATTTCGCCCATAACGAGCGCCTGTCCCGTTGTTACGGTGGTTTCGCAGGCAACGCGGCTCTGCGGGTCCTGTGCAAGCATAGCGTCAAGGATAGCATCTGAAATCTGATCGCATATTTTATCAGGATGTCCCTTTGTTACAGATTCACTTGTAAACAAAAATTTTGACATATTTTTCTCCTCCGTTCAAAAAAATAAACACACCCCGAATGAGTGTGCTTCTCTTAACTCATCATTCGGATAAATCCGCAGGAATTAGCACCTTGCGCTTTGCGCAGGTTGCTGTGGCATCAAAGGGCCAGTCCCTCCGCCACTCTTGATAAGATTATTAACTTGCAAATATAATACTACTGAGATAATTAAAAGTCAACAAAAAAGATTGATTTTGAATTATTAGATAATATTTAATAATATTTTATAAAAAATTTTATCATTTTTTATTAATTATGTTGTAATTTGTTTATAATTAGTTTATAATATTGAATGAATAAATTTATCCAATTAAGGAGGAATACATTATGGCTAAAAAAACAGTGTTCCTGACCGGCGGTACCGGCAATATGGGCTGGGCAGCTGTTCAGGAAATTCTTAAAAAGCCAAACGAAATCAACTTAAAGCTTCTTGCAAGAAAGAGCGCAAAGAATCAGGAGAAATTAAAACCGCTTATGAGCAAGCCAAACGTTCAGATTGTTTGGGGCGATTTTCTTGATTATGACGCAATTCTTGAAGGCGTAACGGGTTCTGATTACATCCTTCACGTTGGCGGTATGGTATCCCCCGCTGCTGACTGGAAGCCGTATTTAACTCAGAAAACCAATATCGGCGCTGCTCAGAACATCTGCAAGGCTGTTCTTGCTCAGCCGAATGCCGATGAAATCAAGGTTTGCTACATAGGCACGGTTGCCGAAACCGGTGACAGAAATTATCCCATCCATTGGGGACGCTGCGGCGATCCGCTTAAGGTTTCCATTTACGACCATTATGCAGTTTCCAAGTGCATCGCAGAGCGCGTATTCGTTGAAAGCGGCGTTAAGAACTGGGTTGTAATGCGTCAGTCGGGTATTCTCTATCCCGATATTCTTAAGAATATGGACCCGATTATGTTCCACGTTCCGATTAACGGCGTTCTTGAGTGGTGCACGGTTGAGGATTCAGGTCGCCTTATGTGCAACCTTGTTACGGAGGATGCTGCAGGCAACCTCGGTGCTGACTTCTGGAATCATTTCTATAACATCGGTTCCGGTAAGGAATACAGAATTTCCAACTATGAATTTGAGCAGCTTCTTCTCGGCACGCTTGGACTTGCCGGTCCCGAAAAGCTGTTTGACCCCAACTGGTTCGTATTAAAGAACTTCCACGGCCAATTCTATGCAGACGGCGATAAGCTTGAGGATTATCTCCACTTCCGTGAGAATCTTCCCGTTAAGGATTACTTTGACCGCCTTGCTAATCAGGTTGAATTCTATTTCAGAATTCCGAGATATCTTCCTAAATCAGCAGTTGCCGCTGCAGCTAAGCCGTTTATGAAAAAGCTTGCAAAGACTCCTGATTTCGGTACTCTTGACTGGGCTGAAAAGGATAATAAGGTTCGTTTGAGCGCTTATTACGGCACCAAAGAGGATTGGGAAAAGATTCCCACAAAGTGGAAGGATTTCGAAATCATTCAGTTCGATAAGGATAACAGCGCTGCCGAGCAGTTCAAGCTTGACCACGGCTACGATGAGAGCAAGCCCGAGTCCGAGCTTAACATTGACGATATGAAGCAGGCTGCTAAGTTCCGCGGCGGCGAATGTCTTTCTAACAAGATGAAGAAGGGCGATATGGCAGGAAAGCTTAAGTGGAAGTGCGGTCACTGCGGCGCTGAATTTGAAGCAAGCCCTGCGCTTATTCTTCTCGGCGGTCACTGGTGCCCCGAATGCTACATTCCTCAGAAGGCTTGGGATTACGATTCAATCGCAAAGACGAATCCGTTCTTTGCTCAGGTTTGGTATCCTAACCACACCAAGGAAGAGAACAATAAGTACGACTTTGACGAGCTCTTCCATATTGACGGCGTAGCTTGGGACGATATTAAAAGATAAATCTTTAATATAATCAACGATCCCCTTGGCATATGCCAGGGGGATATTTTCATATTAATGATTGAAGCAAGGTGTTTTTATGAAAAAAGTAATAATATGCATAGGGCTTGCAATTTGCCTGATACTTTTAACCTCCTGCTCCGCAGTAAAAGAAGCAATTCCGTTTGTTAATGAGGAGCCGCTTTATGAAATATCCGAGCTGAAATCAGCTGAAAGATATTACCTTTTCACAGCGCTTCACGATAACCTGCTTGCGATTTACGGCACTGATAATTCCGAGGAACAAAAAGACTTTATCGTTCTGTATAATATTGATCGCGGCAAGGTTATTGCGGATAGTGAAATTGATATCGGCGCGGAAGATATTCAGTCTATTGATTTCAGCGAGGAGGTTACTTCTGACGGCGAGCCAACCTTAAAGCTTTATGACGGCGGAGAGGAAACAAATCATTATTTTGATATTAGCACTTTAAGCGAGGTTAGCATAGAAGTAAATCAGCGACCTGATTATGAAACAAAAGCTGCCGAAGCCGAAATTGACAGCTATGATTTTTCACTCTATGAAAATCACGCTCAGAGCTATTCATACGACAGCCAGGCGTTTCTGTTTTATGATGACCCCGAAACAATATACCTGGTTAAAAACAATGATACCGATTATTTTGATATCAACTGTGCTGGCGACAACAAGCTTGTTATGACTCAAAGTTATAACCAAAACAACTCGCTCACCTTCAGAATTCTTGATTTTAACACACAGTGCCTTACGGATGAATACACGACCTACCCGTTTAACCGATATTTCAACATAACGCCGACTGGCTATTCCCTTTCTGCCAAAACCTCAACCGCTGCATTCATTGTTACTGCCGGCACTGACACCAATTATTTCAGCACTCCGTATATCTGGAATTTCTCTGATGAAAAGACGGAAAATGAATTCAGCTGCGAAGTATTAAACAACGCTGAAATTGAGACCGCTGTATCGGATTTGGCTGAGAAAATCGGCAATGAATATGACCTTAACGTTATCACTGACAATACCGGGCTTTTTGAAGCCTACGGCGTTGATACCGAAGCTGAGGATTACGATGAGGAGGAAGCATATCTGGTTGATACTCCGAAGAATTTCAGGCTTTACTGCGATTTAACCGAGCTTGAAACCTACCTTGCGGATTTTCCGAAGGGTATGTTTACGGAAATATGCACGAATTCCGAGGAGGAAGGAATTGATATCTATTTTGTGAAAAGTATTCACGATGATATAGGCACGGCAGCTTTTCAATCTTATCTGGAAAACGATATTATAATCGTGTTCTCAACCGACAATTGGTGCAGGGAAAACGTTTATCACGAATTTATGCACGCAATTGAAAACGGGATAACTTATGAAGAAAACGGAAAGAGTTTTGATGAGCTGTGGCTTGAATTAAACCCCGAGGATTTTGAATATCATTACGGCGACAGTGAAAACGCAGATTTCATTGAGGATTACTTTATAAGTATGTACGCTGAAACGAATACGCTTGAGGACAGAGCCGTGACCTTTGAAAGTATGTGCTCAAGCGGAGTAAGCGACTACGAGCCGTATTGGAAAGAATCAAACAAAGAACATATAATCGAAAAGGCAGATTTGCTTTGCATAGCGCTCAGAGAGTCCTACACCACGGTTGCTAACAGTGACAAGGTTATTTGGGAAAACTACGCAGACTAAAGATAAGGCTGTTTCGGAAATCCGAAACAGCCTTTTATATTTATTCAGATCGATATTAATATGTGCTCTTGGTTGTATAGTTAACAGAGCCGTTAACCGAGCGCTTGAGCGTGAAGGTATTTCCGCTTCTTGTTACGTTAAGAGAAACGTTGGGAGGCGAAACGTGCTCAACTGTATAGAAGGTACAGCTGATTTTGCCGCCCTCACAAACCATCTCAACCTTGATTGTGTAGCCCGTATTATTAGTCCATTTAAAGTTCTTGCTTGAGCCTGAGATTGCAGCATCTCTGCCGAGAGGAACGTATGAAACTCTCTGAGAATGCTGATGGCGTTCGTTAATGGTTACGTTAGCAAGAAGGCAGGTGTTAAACATAGTTGAAGCAACCTGGCAGATACCGCCGCCAAGCTCCTGTGCAGTGCCCTCAGGACCCGTAAATACGGTTGCCGTCTTATATCCTCTTGCAGCGGTTCTCGGACCGACAACAGTGTTGAAATTAAAGGTTTCGCCCGGCTTAATAATTGTGCCGCTGATTGCCTTTGAAGCAACCTTCAGGTTGTTGGTTCTGTTTGCATTATTAACGTAGCTTGAGGTGTATGTTGCATAAACGTTAACGTAGCCCGTCTGCATAACGCCGTCCGAACCAAAGAAATACCATTCGCCGTTTATCTTTTCCCAATCGGTTGCCATTGCGCCGCTTGACTTAAGATAGTACCAGCAGCTCTTATATTTGAGCCAGCCTCTCTGCATTATACCGCTGTTGTTGAAATAATACCAGGTTTTGCCAACGAGCTGCCAGCCCTTAGCCATTGCACCGTCACTCTTGAGATAAAGCCAATTATTTCCTGACTGATGCCAACCTGTCTGCATTTTTCCGTTGTTGTTGAAATAATACCAGTTGCCGCCGATTTTCTGCCAATCGGTTAGCATTCTGCCGCTATTATTAAGATAGAACCAGCTTCCGTTAAGCTTAAGCCAGCCCTTAGCCATAGTGCCGTTGCTGTTTAAATAATACCAGCTGTTTGTATTCTGAAGCAGCCAACCAGTCTGCATAACGCCGTTGATATTAAAGAAATACCAGTCAGAGCCGATATACTGCCAATAAATCTGCATAGCGCCGCTGTTATCAAAATGATACCAGAAGTTATTAATCTTCTTCCAGCCGACAGTCATTGCACCGGTTTCATCAAAGTAATATGTAACGTCGTCGATTTCAATAAACCCGGTCTGCATTTCGCCGTTATCATTAAAATAATAGGTCTTGTTCTTGATTACCTGCATACCGGTGAGCTTCTCATGGCTTTCTTCATCAATGAAATACCAGATATCATCAACAAGCACCCAGCCCTTAAGATAGGTTTCCTGACCTGTTTCAAAGGTTTCACCGCAATCATCGCAAACCTTATCGCCAGAATAACCGGGAGCGTCAATAGTTGCAGCAACTTGATTAACAAGATGATAATTTGCATGCTCGCAAGGTTCATCAGCATAAGCTGAGAAATCCATCCCAGCAGTTATGCTGAGTAGCATAAGCACACTAAGCAATAAACTTAAAACTCTTTTCATAATAACAACCTGCCTTTACATAAATTTATACTAAATCAGCTTTATTTCTGACCGTAATATGCATTCTTGCCATGCTTTCTCTGATAATGCTTATCGAGCAAATACTGCTCAATACCGATATTTGAATTATTATCAAAGGAAGCAACGGCCTCTGTGCGGTGCGCCATTTTGCACACCTCTTCAAGAATCAAAGCGTTTTCAACAGCCTTAAAGCAATCCTTGCCCCAAGTGAAGGGACCGTGGCGATGAACAAGAACAGCCGGACATTCGGAGCTTTTAACAGAACGTTTTTCAAACTCCTCAACAATGACCTTGCCGGTGTTAAGCTCATACTCACCCTCAACCTCTGCCTGAGTAAGCCCTCTTGCACAAGGAACTGCTCCGTTTGCAAAATCAGCGTGAGTTGTGCCGTAAGCAGGAACATCGCGCCCTGCCTGTGCCCAGGAGCAAGCCCAAGGTGAATGAGTGTGAACAATTCCGCCAACATCCTCAAACTGCCTGTAAAGCTCAAGATGAGTGGGAGTGTCAGATGAAGGATTAAGCCTGCCCTCAACCTTATTGCCGTTTAAATCCACAACAACCATATCGTCTGCTGTCATATTATCATACGGCACGCCCGAGGGCTTTATTACAAAGAGACCCTTTTCCCTGTCAATTCCGGAAACATTTCCCCAGGTAAGCACAACAAGATTATATTTAACAAGAAGCAAATTTGCTTCGAAGACCTTTTGCTTTAATTCCTCTAACATTTCAAGACCTCTTATGAATTCAAATTACATACCAAGCTTATATGCAACATCGTTATAGAATAATTCTTTTCTGAACTCATTAATTTCAGTGTCAGCATTAATATGAATAAACTCAATGCCCATAATCTCAGCAAAATCGCGCATATTATCAGCAGTTAAGCTGTATGAAAGCACGCTGTGATGAGCGCCGCCTGCATAAATCCACGCCTCAGCAGATGTCTGAAGGCAAGGAAGCGGCTTCCAGAGAACGCCTGCAACAGGAAGCTTAGGCATATCGTTAACCTGCTCTTTGCATTCAACATCGTTGCAAATCATTCTTAATCTGTCGCCCATATCAACGAGAGTAACAACAATTGCGTTACCTGTCTGCGCCTTGAACACCAAGCGCGCGGGGTCTTCCCTGTCACCTATACCGAGCGGATGAACCTGAATTTTAGGTGTTTCAGCAGAGCAGGTCGGGCAAACCTCAAGCATATGCGAGCCGAGGAGCATTTCATTTTCAGGCTCAAAGTGATATGTGTAATCCTCCATAAACACCGTGCCGCCGTCTAAGCCCTCAGCCATTGCTTTCATAACTCTTGTCATAGCGGCAACCTTCCAGTCGCCCTCGGCGCCGAAGCCGTAGCCCTGACGCATTAAATCCTGGGCTGCAAGACCCGGAAGCTGGCGAAGCTGCTGCAAATCCTCAAAATTAGTGTGGAAAGCATTGAAGTTATACTTATCAAGGAATTTCTTTAACGCAACCTCTTCCCTTGCCTGATAACGAACAGAGTCAATATTATCCGTATCCATAACGTAAAGCTTTTCATATTCAGCCATCTGAGCGTCAATTTCATCCTCGGTAACAGCCTCAACCGCCCTGATGATATCGCCGACGCCGTAATGGTCAACACGCCAGCCAAGCTTAATCTGAGCCTCAATTTTATCACCGTCCGTAACGGCAACGTTTCTCATATTATCGGAAATACGAAGCACGTGGGTCTTCTTTGATTCGGCAGCGCCTACAGCGGCACGAATCCAGATTTCCATCTTCTTCTGAAATTCCTCATCCTGCCAATGACCTGCGATAACCTTTCTCTTAAGGCGCATACGTGCAGCGATATAACCGTGCTCCCTGTCACCGTGAGCGGACTGATTAAGGTTCATAAAGTCCATATCAATTTCATTCCACGGAATATCTCTGTTAAACTGAGTGTTCACGTGGAGATAAGGCTTCTGAAGCGCGTTAAAGCCTGCAATCCAGGGCTTTGACGGAGAGAAGGTGTGCATCCAGGTAATAACGCCCGCGCATTTATCGTCTGCATTAGCAGCCTGCATAACGCTGAGAATTTCATCAGCGGTCTTTACGCAGGGCTTTGCAATAATGCGGCAAGGCATTTTCCTGCTCCACTCAGCAGCCATTTCGGTTGAATGAGCGTCAATAGTTTCAAAAATGTCCTCGCCGTATAAGAACTGAGTTCCTACAACGAACCAAAATTCATAATCCTTGATAGCCATATTTTTACTCCTTAAATATTCTCACAGGCAGTCTTTTCAACGGAAAGCCCTGCTTTATACAGTTTCATATAATCCTCAAAGCCCTTAACGTCCGCGTCTACGGGCTCAATAGTCGTGCTCTTATACTTGCTGAAAATCTTTTCGTTAAGATAATCCTCAAGTGAAAGTTCGTTGCTGTCATAAGCATAAT
This sequence comes from uncultured Eubacterium sp., assembly GCA_905234995.1. Classification (GTDB taxonomy): domain Bacteria; phylum Bacillota; class Clostridia; order Oscillospirales; family Acutalibacteraceae; genus Eubacterium_R. Next base: position 125,436 of record CAJOJV010000001.1, read on the forward strand.
TTGCAAGCACGGCAATTCCCCATGCGCCGCCCTCACCAGCGGTTTCCATAACGGAAACGGGAGAATTCATTGCGCCTGCCATAAGCCTTTGACCGACAACCGGAGTTTTAAACAGACCGCCGTGACCAGTTAAGCAATCAATTTTAACTGCTTCCCTTTCAAGAATTTCCATTCCGATTTTAAGGGTTGCCATCGTTGAATAAATCTGCGCTCTGAAAAAGTTTGCCAGGCTGAAGCTGCAATTCTGAGTTCTTGCAAAAAGCGGTCTGCCGTCGTCAATATGAGAAACCGGCTCACCGGAAAAATAATTGTATGAAACGACTCCGCCGCAATCAGCATCTCCGTTAAGCGCCTCATTATAAAGCAAATCATAAATCTGCGGCTTTGAAAGCGTACCGCCCGAAGCCTCGGAAAACTGAACGAAAAGGTTTACCCAGTAATCCAAATCCGTAATTGTTGCAGTGAACCATTGCAACGGGCTTGCCGGTCGGCGTAGTTACCATATCAATTTCTTCGTAAACCCTTGAAAGCTGCTTTTCAAGCACTACCATTGCAAAGATTGAGGTGCCTGCAGAAACGTTGCCCGTTCGCTGAGAAACGGCGTTCGTTGCAACCATTCCCGTGCCCGCGTCTCCCTCAGGAGGACACATAAGCGCGCCTGCTTTAAGGTTGCCGCTTGGATCAAGCAGAGCTGCGCCCTTGTCGGTAAGAACGCCTGCAGCCTCGCCCGCGTTTAAAACCTTGGGAAGGATTTCATCCAGCGTCCACGGCAACGCCTTGATTTCATCAAGAGAATTGAACTTATCAAGCATAGCCTTGTTATAATCATTCATATCGCTGTCTATCGGGAACATACCCGAAGCCTCGCCGATACCGAGCACCTTCTCGCCGCTGAGCTGCCAATGCACATAACCCGCAAGCGTGGTAAGAAAAGCAATATCCTTAATATGCTCCTCGCCGTTCAGCACAGCCTGATAAAGATGCGCAATGCTCCAGCGCTGAGGAATGTTGAAATCAAAAAGCTCCGTCAGCCTTGAAGCGGCGTCCGCAGTTATCGTATTTCTCCAGGTGCGAAATTCAGCAAGCTGATTGCCGTTTTTATCAAACGGAAGATAGCCGTGCATCATTGCGGAAAAGCCAATAGCGGCAAGCTCCGTTATATACGAGCCGCTGAGCTTCTTAACCTCTGCATTCAGCTGATTATATGCATCCTGAAGCCCGGACCAAACGTCGTCAATATGATAGGTCCAAACTCCGTTTTCAAGCCTGTTTTCCCAGGTGTGACCGCCGGAAGCAATCGGATTGCAGTTTTCGTCAACAAGAACTGCTTTTATTCTCGTTGAGCCGAATTCAATTCCGAGAGATTCCCTGCCGGTTAAAACATAATTACCCATAAATGCTCCTTTATTCAACAGCATATATTAAACCACTTTGAGGTTATTTTACTATATTAATTATAATAATTCAATATTAATATTTATTAAAATTATGTAATCTTTGTAATTGAAATGTAAACAATATTTGCAATTTGATTTGTTAAATCAAACAAATATATATTAATAACTTTGTTGAAATTTAATAAATATTTTTTTACCGTTGTTAATACTATTTTCTTATGATAAAATATATTTATATTCTTTTAAGGAGGATACATAATGAAGCAGATTATTAAAAGAGCAACTGCAATTATTCTTGCAGTGCTTATTGTATTTTGCTCGGCAACAGTTGCATTTGCCAAGGAAAGCGTAACGCCGGTTATTATGGTTCCGGGTCTTGGTTCAACTGCGCTTTATAAGGACCCCGGCACTGATGACCAGAAAGAGGTTGGCTTTGATATCGGCTCGATTCTCAGCGTTGATTTAATCAGCAACGTTCTTCACATTTTCAATAATGCAGACGTTGATTTTGAGGAGCTTATGAATGAGCTTACGTCTGCTGCCGGCAGCTTCACCGATTTTGCCTGCGATGAAAACGGCGATTCGCTCAACAACGTCGGCATTGCTAATTTCTGGGACGATTCTCTTGATAATCACCCTGATTATCTCACAAGCCGTCCCGCAAACGAGCCCGCTATCGTAAGACAGATTACGGATGAAATCGGCCCCGAAAACGTATACATTCTCAACTATGACTGGAGAATGGACGTTTGCGATACTGCAGACAAGCTTAACGAACTTGTAACAAAGGTTAAGGCTGATAAGGGCGTAGATAAGGTTACTCTCGTTTCAGGCTCGCTCGGCACAAGCGTTGTTTCTGCGTACATTGACGAGTATGGCACTGACAGCATTAAGCGCTCGGTATTTATTGACGGCGCACTTCAGGGCGTTGATGTTACGCGCGCTTATGAAAAGGATATTTACTTTGACGCCGACGAGGCTATGGAATACTTCAAAGAGGTTAAAGACGTTTATCAGAGCGATGAGGTTGATTTAAACGCAATCTATCAGGCTCTCAGCTTCTTAAAGCCTCAGCTTAAAAACGCCTGCAATTATCTCAACAGCATTGTTGATGATAAGGAAAAGATAGACAGAATATATAACGAGGTTATCCTCCCCGTTATCGGCAACATTCCTTCTCTCTGGGAATGCATTCCGTATGATGAATTTGACAATTGCGTTAAGACAATTAAGGATATGGGCTTCCTTGATGAAAGCTCAGGTCTTTATGCAAAGATTCAGAATTACCACAACGTTCAGGGCAGGTGCCGCGATAATTTAAAGAAGTTCGCTGATAACGGTGGCGAGATTGCCGTTGTTGCAAACTATGCAGTTCCCGGTATTCCAGTAACAAGCAAGCTTCACAACGAAACCGATATTCTTATTGACCTTAAATATACTTCTATCGGCGCAACGATTGCAGACCACGGCGAAGAGGTTGAGGGCTACGGCGAATACATTTCTGCGGACAGACAGATTGACGCTTCAACCGCTCTTTTCCCAGATAATACCTGGTACGTCAAAAACATCCTGCATATGAATTATGCATACGGCACCGAGGCTACAAAGTTTGTTGCATATCTTGCAACAAGCGAAGAGGCTCCGACCTATAAATCAGTTAAGAGCGCGCTTGGTTATAACCGCTTTCTTGAGGCTGACAGCGAACAGAATATTGCTAAATCCGAATTTGCAATAAAGAAGCTTGAGCTTAAGAAATCACCCGGAACGGGTTGCGATAATTTGCTTGGTGCATTTGCTCTTTGCGCATTATCAGCTGCAGGCATTTACCTTGCTTCAAGAAAAAAGGAACAGTCAATATAAACAACAAATGCCATCCGCAACGGATGGCATTTGTTGTTTAATCAAAAAAAACAGCAAGGGTGTAAAACCCTTGCCGGCTCGGTCAAATCTCCTTTACTTAATCTTCGCCAAAATCTTTACGTGCTTTTTCATCAGGTCATAATAAACTACGCCGTTTTCCTTGCCGTATTCATTAAGCAAAGACGCGCGTAAAGAGTTTAAATTGTTCTTCTTATTCCATGCTGAAATAATAAAAGCAGGAAAATCAGATGGCATAGAAATGTTTTTTTCTGATTGATTAAATACAAGCGAACAATATTCTTTTCTCTTTAAATTTGCGTCAAGCTTTTTATGTTGAGAAAGATAATTACTATAAGAATTGCTTTTAAAACTCTTATAGTAGCTTTTACCAGTATTTTCGCCAAAAATCAGCTTCAAAGCCGTATGAAGTTCATTAAGGTTATTTTTACCTACAATGTAAAGAAGCTCTTTCGCGATTTCATCGGAAGTGCCACAGATTGTATCTACAACTGCTTCGGCTTTTTTCGCCTCGTCACCTGACTTAGCGATGGCACTTGCTTCTTCATCTGTATTTTTCTTGGATATGCACGTTGATCCTTTAATTCGGATAACGTTGATATTTCTGTCTCTGCAATACTTAACTGCAGCATCAAATCCTGTGTCGTTCGAAACGATAACGAATTTGCTGTAACCAATACTTTTGGCGCGCATTCCAAGCTCGGTGCATAACTGGAAATCAAGTGCATTGCTACCCTCGTAGCATTCAATGAAATTAACCTTCTTAGGAGATTCCTTAAGGATTACAGCGTTCTTGTAATTTATATGCGGACTTTTCGCAGTATAAAAAACAAGAATTTCATCGAACGCTTCAACAGTATCGAGCAATGATATCCAATCATCGCCTACATTTTCACTATCAATAAAATATGACGTTATCATCAATTCACTATTGACCGAGCAATTTTATTTTAGCAATTAGAAACTTAAAAGTAAAGTAAATTATCAAAGAAAAAAAGAAATTGAAAATTATAATTATTAGGTATTGACTAAAAATTGAATAAATGTTATTATATCAAAGTCGCAAAACGATTTGGGCCATTAGCTCAGTTGGTCAGAGCTCCCGGCTCATAACCGGTCGGTCCGGGGTTCGAGTCCCTGATGGCCCACCAAATCCATAGGGGTATAGCTCAGTTGGTAGAGCAGCGGTCTCCAAAACCGCGTGCCGAGGGTTCAAGTCCTTCTGCCCCTGCCATAAAAGAAAGAACCGCTGGTGCGGTTCTTTTCTTTTATAAAAATTAAAGGTGATAAAATGATTAAAATAATGTTTGTATGCCACGGGAATATTTGCCGTTCGCCGATGGCAGAATTTATATTCAAAAAGCTCGCCGCAGATGAAGGCGCAATTGATAAGTTTTACGTTAAATCAAGTGCAACGAGCACCGAGGAAATATGGAACGGAGTCGGAAACCCGATTTACCCTCCCGCTCAAAAAACACTCAGAGAGCATGGGATTCCTTTTGACGCTAACAAGCGCGCAGTGCAGATTAACGCAAGCGATTATTACAATTATGATTACATTGTCGTTATGGACGGCAATAATATAAGAAACCTTGCACGCATTATCGGAAGAGACAAATGCGGCAAGGTTTATAAGCTTATGGACTTTACGCCGAATGGCGGCGATGTTTCAGACCCGTGGTTTTCCCGGGATTTTGAAGCTGCATATCGCGATATTGAAACGGGCTGCAAATGCCTCTTAAATCGTCTTTTAGGCTGATTAAATGAAGATAATCGACGCTGCAATCAAATACTGTGCAGCGTAATACAGCGCGTGATTGACGAAGATGTGCACGGGCTTATCCCAGCCCTTTCCGAAATAAGTAAAGCTGAGCACCAAATCTGAAAGAAGAAACAGCACGGAGCCAACTGCAAACAGAATCATCGACGCGCTCTTGAACTGAATAACTGCACAGATTGAGGTTGCGGCGGTCAGAAACAAGAAGCAGGAATAAATGAAAACAACGCTTTTGTATTTCCCAAAATCAAGCTTTGATATTTTAGCCGATAACAGATTGATGATTGACGCGCAAACGGCGATTACGGCGCAAATCAGCACCCACCACCATTTAAATTTCATCTGCCAGACTATTGCCGCACTGTAGAACACGTGCCCAACGAGGAAAAACACAAATCCGGCTTTAAGATAGCTGTTTGAATCCTGAGGATATATGTATTTCAAGTCAAGCGCAGTATCACCGCAAAGCCCGAGCACTCCGCCCATAATTAAAAACGACGGGAAGAACGACATATGCGGCTGCGTAATGCACGCAAAAACCATCGTCAGAAGATAGCAGAGGCTTGAAACCATCTTAAGAAACAGATTTTGCTTGGTTGCCCCCTGCAATGAGCGCCTGAAAATAAATATTAACGTAACGATTAAACCGCCAACTAAAGTAAAATAATACGGCATAAAATCATCTCCAAACAATATTTATAATATAATTATAGCACTTTATTCTAAATTTAGCAAGACAGCCGCCGAGCGTTGCCCGACGGCTTATTTTAATGCCTTGTATCATCCGTGAAAAGCTCGCACCATCGCGCCTGAAAAGACGGCTCTTCGCCGCCTGCATAGAGGTGCCCCAAATCGCCGTACTGCATACAGGTAAAAATCGCCTTGCCCTCTTCCCTTTCCTGTGATGCAAGACGGGTTAATGCAGTCGGCAGCGCAACAAAATTATGCCACAGTATCATTGGAGAAACGCTGAAAATCCTTGATAATATCACGCTTTCAACGCCGAAGTGGCAAAACAGCAAAACCTTATCCTTGTTTGGATTATTAACCTTATAAATTCTGCCGTTTTTCTCATATCCGTGCTTTTTGAGCAGCTCGTCAACTCCGTCGCTGACCTGCTTATAATAGCGCTCAACGTCGCCGTTCTTCATCAAATCAACGGTCAACCATTTGTCATAAGAATAATAATCGTCGATTTTCGTCCAGTAATCGGGATGCCTGTCCCAGCACTGCGTATCCTTCCCGTTCCATTCAACTCTGCCGCGAAATTCGTGCAGCCAGTCAAGAATGACGGCGTCTTTTTCGCATTTTTCAAGATAATATGAAGCCGTTTTCTGCGCTCTGCCCATCGGCGAGCAATAAACGGCAGCAAAATCCTGCTTCAGGAGTCGCTCTGCAAGAAGCTTTGCTTCACGCTCGCCCTTTTCGGTAATACTGTCATTTTCATAATCCGGGTCCGCGTGGCGAACAATCCATATTTCCATAATATTCTCCTATAAAAAAGCTTCAATTTGAGATTTCCAATATTGTGAAAGTTTTTCACAGTTCCACGCCGCATTAGCAGGACTTGTTGACGGCAGGCAAATAGCTTTTATGCCAACTTCATTTTCAATATATTTAACGTATAATGCATCTGCTTTCCTGCCGTTTGTGAAAATCTGCTTCACTTTGCTGTTTTCAAGTATAAACCCGATGTCGTTCGGCTCGGCGTTTTTTATACTGCTGTCTGCCGAGCCAACAATCTCGCAGGAATGAATAACATCCCAGACGGCGATACCGTTATCAAGCAGCAATTCTTTCTTTTCTTCAGTTGTTTGCGGCGGTTCCTTGCCACAGACATTGGCTATAACACGCCAAAAACGGTTTTGCTGATGTCCGTAGAAAAAGCCTTGTTCGCGTGATTTAACCGACGGAAACGAACCGAGTATTAATATTTTTGAATTGCCGTCAAACACCGGCTCGATAGGATGAATAATCATAGCTCTTTTACCATATAATCGTCGCTGATATACTTATAGCCCTGCTTTGGATAAAATTGGCGAGACTCAAAATAAGTATCTCTGTCTCCAAGATGAACGCGCATTGTTTTACAGCCTTTATCCTTGGCAAATTTTTCAGCAACGCTCAGCAGTTTTGTGCCAATCCCCTGCCTTTTAAGATTATGCTTTATATATAATCTGTGCAACACGGCTTCATTTTCAGGTAATATGTTGCAGCCGACGCAGCCGATAACCCTGTCGCTTTCATCAAGCGCAATCCAGAACATATCGCCCTTATTGAAATAATAACCGTTCAAATCAAGCAAATCCTCGTTAAGGGTCGGCACTCTGCCAAGCGCGTTTTTAGCCTCAAGCACCATAAAAATAAGGTCGTCCCTATACCGCTTTTCATATTTAATAATTCTCATATTTTCTCCTCAGACCGTTCAGATAATCGTCAACCTCTTTATGACTTTTAAATGCAATAACCTTTACCTTGGGATGCTTTTCAAAGAGCTTTAGCATCTTCGGCCTTACAAGCTGAGAATATGTCCTGATATCATCAATCAGCTCCTCATCAGGCTCAAGCTCGCAGGCAATATCCTCTCGGTTAATATCCCTGTTCAATACGCCCTCAATACAAACCTCCGCAGGCATATCGAAGAAATACAGCAGCTCGCATTTCTTAATCCGATATTTAATTGTGCCCCTGTAATTACCGTCTATAATCCAGCTTTCGGTTTTCATTATAGCCTTTTGTCTTTTTATAAATTCAGGTCTGTCCAAATGACTTGCATCGGGCAGCCAGTATATTTTATCAAGATTATAAAGCGGCAGCTTTGTTATTTCGGAAAGCTGCTTTGAAAAAGTGCTCTTTCCTCCTCCGCTGCAGCCAACCACTGCAATTTTCTTATAATCAAACATAATTACTTGTACTCCCTGATTAGTTCAAAAGACAACGGAAGGCTGTTAATTCTGTCCTTAATGAACAGCGGATAAAGATATTTTTCATTTAAGGCTGCAATATCCAGCCATTCAAAAACCTCGTGATTCTTATGATTGTTTTTAATGGTTGCTTGATTTAATATGCCTTCATTATCAAGTTCAACTAAATAATATACACATAGTTCGTGAAACTTTTCCTTTGTTACATCCTCTGTAAAAAAGCTTTCATTAAACCAAAGCGGTCTTATAATTTTTGCCGTGCATCCAAGCTCCTCTTTTATTTCTCTGATAATCGCTTCTTCGGAATTCTCGTTAAATTTAACCCTGCCTCCGGGTAAAAAATAATACGGCGCTAAATCCGTTTTCATAGCAAGAAGTTTGTTATTATTGAGAATAACAGCGCATGCCCTATAATTAAATATACCTTTCCGTGTTGTAAAAGTCAAATCCATATTTCCTCCAAAAAAACAGACCTGTCACAAAAGTAACAGGTCGATGTATCAGCATCATATTGTATTTACCGAAGCTTAACCCGTGTTCGGCTGGGAACGGGTTTCATTCGGTGATTGAAATTATATCAAGCGAAAGCATATCTGTCAAGTAAAAGTTTTACAAATAATCAATGTACAAATGGGGACGTACCCCAATTGTACAAAGGGAGGATATATGGGCAAAGGGAAAACCCTTCCGAGGTGGAAGGGTTTTGTTTAATGTCAGCA
>CAJOJV010000002.1 GCA_905234995.1 uncultured Eubacterium sp.
TGCCAATTCCACCACAGGTGCTTATATACTTTACGCCCCGCGAAACTCTTGCAGTGCTTATTGCTTTGATATTTTAGCATTAACCGAGGAATAAATCAAGGGTTATTTTGTGATTGCAAAGGTGGCGCAATAGACTGCCTTGGCACCGTATGCATTGAGAGTAAGCGCAACGGATGAAAGCGTTGAGCCGGTGGTTTTAACGTCGTCAATAAGCAGAATCGTTTTGCCGTCAATATCCGCGTTTTTAAGCGGTGCAAAGGCGTTATACATATTAACAAATCTGTCCGTTCCCGACTGGCGCTTTTGCATTTTAGTGCGGCGGCGCTTATACACCATAGCCCTGCAGGGAATATCAAGATATCCAGCGACCGCCTCTGCCAGCAGCTCCGCCTGATTAAAGCCCCTGCGCCGCTTATCAGCCTTCATCATTGGCACGAAGGTTGCGTAATCAAAGCTGACATCCTTATAATTCCGCCTGACAGCAAGGGCGATTTCCCTGCCCTGTGCAGGTGCAAGCGCAGGAATTTCCTGCATTTTGAAGTTGAGAACGGCACGGGCAATTGAGCCCTCGTAATAAAACGGGGCGCAAATCGCCTTATACTCCGGCTTGCGCCTTTGCCTTTTGCAGCGGCATTCTTTTTTGCTTGCCCCGCAGCGAAGACAAAGGGGCTGTTCGATATGCTTTGCCGTGGCACATTCCTCGCACAGCACGGCATCAAATTCAACCACCTCTCCGCAAAAGGCACAGCGGTTTGTGAAAACGATACCGTTAATTTTATCCCTGAGTGTTATCTGATTCATACCGTTAAATAAGGTGCTATCTGAGCATACAGCGAATCGCCGAAGCCGCTGATGTTCTTAATCTGCTCAACGCTTGTGTAACCGCCGAGAAAATCGCGGTAAGCAAGAATTGCATTTGCCCTGCTCTCCCCTATTCCGTCAATCATAACCAACTCCTCGGCAGTGCAGGTGTTCAGATTTAACGGAAAGCTGACGGCAGTATCGCCAACCGATTGGCTTTCAAGCTCGACGGTTTCCGCCTCTGCGTTGAAGCTCGGCGCAGCGGCGGTAGTGCTGATTTCATCAATATGACCGTTGCCCGCCCTTGGCTGAAGCAGCGCATAGCACGCAAAAAGAGCAGCAAGAACCAGAAGGGCAATTCCGATAAGAATTTCCGTTTGCCGCTTGTCACTGTTTCCTGCTGCTCTTTTCATAGATGTATCCTTAAATAATTAAAACACTTCGTCCTCGTCAATATCCTGATTATCAATAATATCCTCGCCGAATACGTGGTCGTTAAGCTCCATCTGAACGGAATTTTCAGAAGTAAAATCGCCGTTTTCATAAGCTCTCTTTTCAAGAAACTGCTGCATATTCATAAGCACCTGACGCGGCTTGCTGCCCTCGGGAGGTCCGATTACGCCGTATTCCTGAAGCTGGTCAATAATCTTCGCTCCCCTTGAATAGCCGACGGAGATTTTCCTTTGCAGGAACGAGGTTGAGGCGGTGCCTGATTCGATTACGACCTCTGCCGCTTTATCAAACAGCTCGTCATAATGCGGTCCGCCCTCGTCATCATCCTCAAACGGGCTTGACTTTTTATCCTGAACTGCCTTTGCTTCGATTTCCTTCTGAATATTCAAATCATAGGTTGATTCGCTTTCGCCCTTGATATATTCGCAAAGCTCCTCAACCTCTTCATCGGAAATATAGCAGCCCTGAACGCGCACGGGCTTGCTTGCGCCGATAGGAGCATAAAGCATATCACCCTGACCGAGAAGCTTCTCTGCGCCGCCCGAATCAATAATCGTTCTTGAGTCAATCTGCGATTTAACCGTGAGCGCAATACGCGAGGAAATATTTGCCTTGATAAGACCCGTAATAACGTCAACAGAGGGTCTCTGCGTTGCTATAACGAGGTGCATACCCGCTGCACGCGCCATCTGTGCAAGGCGGCAGATTGAATCCTCAACCTCTTTAGGCGCCGCCATCATCAAATCCGCAAGCTCATCGATGAAAATGCAGACCTGAGGCATTCTTTCCATATCCGGATGCTTTTCAACGTATTTGTTATAGCCGCCGATATCGCGCACGCCGGTTTCGGAAAATTTATTGTATCTCTGAAGCATTTCGGAAACCGCCCAACCGAGCGCACCCGAAGCCTTTTTAGCGTCCGTTACGACCGGAACGAGAAGATGAGGAATGCCCTCATACTTTGAAAATTCAACCTTTTTCGGGTCAATCATCAGGAACTTAACCTCATCGGGCTTTGCACGATAAAGGATTGAAACGATGATTGAATTCATACAAACGGATTTACCGGAGCCCGTTGTGCCTGCAATAAGCAAATGCGGCATTTTGGCAACGTCGCAATAAATGCAGTTGCCTGCGATATCCTTACCGATACCTGCGGAAAGCAGAGATTTCTGCCTGCCGAATTCGGGAGTATCAATAAGCTCGCGCATTGAAACGCCGCTTTTAACGGAGTTCGGAACCTCAATTCCGACCGCGGCTTTACCCGGGATAGGCGCTTCAATTCTGACGTTTGTTGCTGCCAAATTAAGCGCAATATCGTCAACCAGATTTGTGATTTTTGAAACCCTCGTGCCGACCGCTGGCTTAAGCTCATAGCGCGTTACAGTCGGTCCGCGGCTGATATCCGTAATCGTTGCGTCAACCTTAAAGGAGTGCAGCGTGTCAATAAGCTGCTCGGCATTAGCTTTAAGCTCGCCGCTGATATCGTTTGAAGCCACGTGCTTGCCCTCCTTGAGAAGCGAAAGCGGCGGCAGATGGTATTCCTCAACCGAAGCCTTCATCTGCTCGTCGGTTACGGTGAACTCCTCCTCGGGCTTCTTTTCATTCGGCTTTTCGTCGGTTGCGTCGTTCACAATCTCGTCGATTGATTTTTCCTTAGCCTTTTCGCGCTCAGCCCTGTTGCGGGCAGTGGCGGCGTTAATTTCATCAATAATACTCTGCGGCACAGAGGTTGTTTCCTCGCCCGAGTTAACCGCCACGTCAAGCTCCGAATCGGGCTTTCTTTTCCTTGGTTTCTTTTCTTCAGGAGTAACGGGGTCAAGCGGAATATCAATATTATTCTTATTCATCCGGCGCTGCTCGCGCTTTTCCTCAATCACGGGCTTTGCCTTATCGTAGGTAACCTTTGCCGGCTTAGCTGCGCCGTTGAGGAACTGAATGATTGTGATACCCGTCATCAGCATAAAATCAACGAATATCAAAACGATATTAACGATAATTGCAGGCGCCTTGCCGAAGGTTAAAAGCAGCCAGCCGATAACGGCGCCGAAAAATCCGCCGTTAAACTCAACGCGTGCATTTAGATACGTTGTTTTAAATGACTCAACAAAGGGTTCGCCCGATTGATTCTGAACGACGTAAATAAACGTTGAAAGCAAAAGCACCATAACAACGCTTTCGGCGCTTTTAATTAAAAACTTCGTAATATCCTGCTCTTTAAGTGAATAAAGAACGGTTATCACGATTGTTAAAATCGGGAACACCCAGGAAGCAAACATTCCGAAAAGCCCAACGTAAACGTTATGAACAGCAAACCACGCACCCTCCCCTTTTATAACACCGACGAAAAAGGCAATAACGGAAAGCGCAAAAATCACGATTCCGATAACTCTGTTTGCCTCCGGACTTAAGCCGTACTGCGGCTCGGGTGCCTTTTTGCCGCCCTGCTTAGGCGCGGCTTTACCCTTTGTGTTTGTTTTATTATTAGCCATACAAACCTCTTTATTATGTAAATCCTTATTTTGCAATAACCTCAACGATGCCGATAATCAGCGTGATTACGCCGATTGCAGCATCATAATATGAAAAATAAACAACCTTGTTATCCTTAACAAAGGAAAGCAAAAGCTTTGAAAACAGAAACGCTGCAGCGCCTGAAAGCACGACCGCGATAACACCTTCAAGAATCGGAACGTAGGTTACGCAGGTTACAATCTGAATAATGCCCGAAACAATTAATATCGGCGCGCTGAGGCTTATAAAATATCTGAAAGCAATCTTTTTATTAACCTTTAAAATAATGCCGACGAAAAGCACTGCAGCGCAGGCTGAAAGCCCCGCAATCGGGATTGAGAAAAACAGACATAGCGAAATGGTCAGCGCGCTTACGAAGTTGAGCTGCTTCCCCTTTTCCTCCTTTTGAAGCAGGATTGAAGCGATATAAACTACGGCAGCAGTTACGATGAAGCCAACGCCCTCAAACAGCAGGTTGCCGTCATATGAATAAGAATGAAGCAACTGATAGATATTGCCCTTATTTCCCGTCGGTATTAAATAAGCAAGCATAAACACGTACGGGATTAGGGTTAAAAGCATAAACTTGCGGGAATGCTTCGCCTCACGAAGATTGAATTTCTTTTGAAATATATCCGTTATTGTTGAAACAAATTCAAGAATGAGCCTTAAGAAAACCTTATAAAAGGCAACGATTATTCCGAGGGCTATTCCGATATGTACCAGCCCCGTTAATTCGGAGCAGGCTGCAGAATATCTGCCTGCAAAATCATGGAATATTGCGGAGTGGCCGCTTTCCGAAATCGGAAAAACGTAGGTCAGTGCCTGAGCCAACGCCTGGAAAATGGCAGTTAAGATTGACAATATTTTTACCTCCAAACATCACGGCGTTATCAAGATAATAGCCGCCTCTTAAATATTCAAACGGATTACTGGAGCGGGAAGCATTTTCGTCTTTACCCGCGCAGCTCGTTAATTCATCACTGCTTAAGAAAATATCGCCCTCATTGATAACGGACCAGAGCATTACTGCGCCTCCTCAATCTGCGAATTGATATAGGACAGCGCGTCCGAAAGCCCGCCGAGCTCATCAATCAGCCCGCATTTAACGGCACCCTCACCGTCCAGCACAGTGCCGACGTCCATCACAAGCTCGCCCGTTTTAAGCATCAGTTTTCTGAAATCCTTTGCAGAGATTTTGGAATTGCTTTCAACAAAATGAACGATTCTGTCCTGCATTTTTTCAAAATAAGAAAGCGTTTGCGGCACGCCGAGCACGAGCCCGTTAAGGCGCACGGGATGCACCGTCATCGTTGCGCTTGGCACGATAAAGCTTTTTCTGCAGGATACCGCAAGCGGCACGCCGATTGAATGACCGCCGCCTAGCACAAGCGAAGCAGTGGGAGTTTCCATGGTTGAAAGCAGCTCTGCAATCGCAAGCCCCGCCTCAACGTCTCCGCCGACGGTGTTTAGAATAATCAGCAGCCCCTCAATTTCCTCGCTTTCCTCGATAGCGACGAGCTGCGGAATAACGTGCTCATACTTCGTGGTTTTATTCTGCCGCGGCAAAATATAATGTCCCTCAATCTGCCCGATAATGGTCAGGCAATGAATGAAATGCCCGTTCTTTTTAACGGTTATTGAGCCCGTTTCAAAGGCTGAGCCTTCCTCCTGCTCCTCCTCGGCAATATTTTCCTTTTCTTCTTCGGACATAAAAACACCTCAATGCCTATTATGCCCAAAAAGCCTTATATATTGTATCACAAATAATAGAATAATTCAATATATAGTTTTACTTTAGATTAATATTATATAAAATAACAAAATTCATTTAAAATGATTGACACAAGATAAACAATATTATAAAATAGATTGACAATTTTTAAAACAACTTTTGCCCTGCGTTTCACAATTGCGGGCAAAGGAATTTGCGGCAGAAAGGCAGAAATTATTATGGGTTTAACACTTGCACAAAAGCTTATTAAAGCTCACCTTGTTGAGGGTGAAATGAAGGTTGGCAGCGAAATAGGCCTTCGCATTGACCAGACCTTAACTCAGGATGCAACGGGCACTATGGCTTATCTTGAGTTTGAGGCTATGGGTGTTGACAGGGTTAAGACAGAAAAAAGCGTTGCTTACATAGACCACAACACACTTCAGACAGGCTTTGAAAATGCTGACGACCACAGATACATTCAGACCGTTACCAAGAAGCACGGCATTTATTTTTCACGCCCCGGCAACGGCATTTGCCATCAGGTGCATCTTGAGCGCTTCGGTATTCCCGGAAAGACGCTCATCGGCTCTGACAGTCATACACCCACGGGCGGCGGAATCGGTATGCTTGCAATGGGCGCAGGCGGACTTGACGTTGCAGTTGCAATGGGCGGCGGCACTTACTATATCCCGATGCCGAAGATGACGAGAATTAACCTTCACGGCTATCTTAAGCCCTGGGTTTCCGCAAAGGACGTTATTCTTGAGGTGCTTCGCATAATGAGCGTTAAAGGCGGCGTTGGCAAGATTATTGAATACGGCGGAGAGGGCGTTAAAACCCTTACGGTGCCCGAGCGCGCAACCATTACAAATATGGGCGCTGAGCTTGGCGCAACGACTTCCATCTTCCCTTCCGATGAAATCACGCTTGCTTTCCTTAAGGCACAGGGCAGAGAAAAGGACTGGACGGAAATTCTTCCAGACCCTGACGCTGAATATGACGAGATTATTGACATTGATTTATGCGAGCTCACCCCGATGGCTGCCTGCCCGCATATGCCCGATAAGGTTAAGACCACCGTGGAAATCGGCAAAATCAAGGTTGACCAGGTTGCAATCGGCTCCTGCACGAACTCCTCATACGTTGATATGATGAAGGTTGCCGCAATCCTTAAGGGCAAAACAGTTAACCCGAACGTTTCTCTTTGCATTGCTCCCGGCTCAAAGCAGGTGCTTAATATGCTTGCGCTCAACGGCGCGCTTTCAGATATGATTAACGCGGGTGCAAGAATTCTTGAATCCGCCTGCGGTCCCTGCATCGGTATGGGCCAGAGCCCGAACTCGGGCGGCGTTTCACTCCGCACGTTTAACAGAAACTTTGAGGGCAGAAGCGGCACAAAGGACGCGGGCATTTACCTCGTTTCTCCCGAGGTTGCTGCAGCCTCCGCACTGACCGGATATCTTACCGACCCGAGAGAGCTCGGCGAAGCTCCCAAAGTTGAAATGCCGAGCAAGTTTATTGTTAACGATAATATGATTGAGGCTCCCGCAACTGTTGAAGAGGCAAAGGACGTTGAGGTGCTCAGAGGTCCGAACATCAAGCCCTTTCCAAAAACCGAACCGCTTCCCGAAAGCCTTGAGGCAAAGGCAATTCTTAAGGTTGAGGATAACATCACAACCGACCATATTATGCCCGCAGGTGCAAAGATACTGCCCTACCGTTCAAATATTCCGCACCTTTCACAGTACTGCTTTGCAGTATGCGACGAAACCTTCCCCGAAAGAATTAAAGCTGAGGGCAAGGGCTTCATCATCGGCGGCGCTAACTACGGACAGGGCTCAAGCCGTGAGCACGCAGCTCTCGTTCCGCTTTATCTCGGCGTAAAGGCCGTTATTACGAAGAGCTTTGCAAGAATCCACGTTGCAAATCTCGTTAACGCAGGCATCCTTCCCTTTACGTTCAAAAACGAGGCTGACTACGATAAGATTGACCAGCTTGACGAATTAGAGCTTCCCGCAATCAGGGAAAAGATTGCAAACGGCGGCGAGGTTATTCTTGTCAACAAAACGAAGGGCGAGGAATATGAGCTTGACGCTTCCCACCTTTCACAGAGGCAAAGAGATATGCTGCTTTGCGGCGGTCTGCTTGACTACACAAGAGAAATGAACAAATAATTCACAGAGGAGAAAACAATGAACGATATTGAAATGAAAGCAATTGACGAGGCTGTTGAAAAATTCCGTTCACTTATGGAGGGACAGCTTGAAAGAGCAAAGAATATTAAAGCAAATAAGGATTTTATTGATTACGAAAAGCTTGATAAAATCGTTATCGGCATCTGCGGCGGCGACGGTATCGGCCCGATTATCACTAAGGAAAGCCAGAGAGTGCTTGAATTTATGCTTAAGGACCAGGTTGAGAGCGGCAAGGTTGAATTCAAGGTTATTGACGGCTTAACGATTGAAAACCGCGCTGCCTGCCTTAAGGCTATTCCTGACGACGTGCTTGAGGAATTAAAGCAGTGCCACGTTATTCTTAAGGGCCCGACAACCACTCCCCATCAGGGTGACGGTCTGCCGAACATTGAAAGCGCAAACGTAGCAATGAGAAAGGCGCTTGACCTTTTTGCAAACGTGCGCCCCGTTAAGGTTCCTGAGGAAGGCATTGACTGGACCTTCTTCCGCGAGAACACCGAGGGCGGCTACGCAGTCGGCTCCTACGGCGTTAACATCACAGACGACCTTGCGGTTGACTTCACCGTTGCAACCGAGGAGGGCTGTGAAAGAATCGCCCGCCTTGCTTATGATTACGCTCAGAAGAACAACAAGGGCAAGGTTTCCATCATCACAAAGGCTAATATCATCAAGACGACCGACGGCAAATTCCTCAACATTGCAAAGAAGGTCGGCGAGGAATACCCCGATATCGTTACCGACGAATGGTTTGTTGATATCACAACAGCAAAGCTTATTGACCCGCAGAGAAGAAAGGACTTCAAGGTATTCGTGCTTCCTAATCTTTACGGCGACATTATCACCGACGAGGCTGCCGAATTCCAGGGCGGCGTTGGCACTGCAGGCTCTGCAAACATCGGCAAAAAATATGCTATGTTTGAGGCAATCCACGGCTCTGCTCCGAGAATGATTACCGAGGGCAGAGGTCAGTACGCTGACCCGTGCAGTATGCTGCGTGCCTCCGTTATGCTGCTTTCCCACATTGGCTTTGTTGAAAAGGCAAACGCTCTTGAAAAAGCGCTTGACAAATGTATGTTTGAGGAAAAGAAGCTGACCATCACAGGACGCGATACCGGCTGCACCTGTGCTGAATTCGGCGATTACGTTATGGACACAATTACTTCAATGAGCAAATAATTTTACCCACGCAAATCTAATATTAAGGATTGATGACATTGGATAAAAAAGAAGAAATCTCAATTTCCGTTATAAAAAGGCTGCCGAGATATTACCGATTTCTGCAAAGCCTTAAGGAAAACGGAATTGTGAGAATAAGCTCCAAGGAGCTTGCAAACAGAATGGGGCTGACTGCTTCTCAGATTCGCCACGATTTCAACTGCTTCGGCGGCTTCGGTCAGCAGGGCTACGGCTATAACGTGCCCGAGCTGCACGCGAAAATCGGTGAAATTCTTGGCGTTAACGCTGAGAGAAAGACGATTTTAATCGGCGCAGGCAACCTCGGCAAAGCTGTTTGCAATAAGATTTTCGGAGTTAACAGCGGCTTCCGCCTCATCGGAATTTTTGATAAAAACGAGGCTATCTGCGGAAAGATGATTAAGGGTATTCCCGTCAGAAACATTGATTATCTTGAAAACTTCTGCATTGATAACAAGCCGGTTTGCGCAGTTTTCTGCATTCCCTCCGGCGATATGAAGGAGCTTACGGATTTACTTATCAGCCTCGGCATTAAGAGCTTCTGGAATTTCACAAATTACGATATTGCAATGGCTCACCCCGAGGTTTTAGTTGAGAACGTTCACCTTACCGATAGCTTAATGACTCTCGGATATCTGATTTCTGCGGAGGATTAAGCCTTGGTTAAATTAAGTTCAAAAGAAATTGTTGACATTCTTAAATACGATACCGATAAGGCAATCCTCGTTGAAAAAAATCCCATTCCGAATTCAACCAAATTCAAGGTTGATTACAGTGTTGTTGATTTCAAAAATCCGTGCTTACAAAGAATGCATACCTGCTGAAAAAATTCGGCACGGCATTTAAGCCGATAAGCGAAACCATTCCGAACTTCGTTCAGTGCGACGCTGCAATTCTTTACGACAGGCGGATTTTAACGATTTACCCGAACGGTGAAGCCGGAATTTTTGACAGGGACGGCGATTTATTCTGGAGCGGTTATTTTAAATACCACGACGAAGCCGTGTGCTGCCTTGCGCTTGAGGGCAAATACTTCTGGTGCATCTGCCCTGCCGAAAACTGCGCAATCAGATATTCCTGCCAGAATATGCAGATTGATTTGCGTATCGGCGGAAAGGACGCACAGACCTTTGAACGTCCGACGCATATAAGCGTTGACGATAAGGGCGATATATTTGTCTGCTCGGGCGGCAACAAGGTGCGAAAAATCAGCGGAGAGAATTACCTTGTTTCGGATTATCTTGCATTTGATGAAAGTATCAAAATGTTTTATAAATACGAGAGTTATTCGATCGCCGTGCTTTCAAGCGGCACGTATTTAATTGACAATAATGAGAAATAGAAAAAAGCAGTCTGCTTTACATTTTTGTAAGCAGACTGTTTTTTTATACAAATTGGGATTTGTCGGGGCGTAACAGGAACACATCTACAAACTCCGATTTGTTCAACTTTCCGCATAGCTACTTACTGTCAATCTCGCGGAGCATATCAAGGATGACTTTAAAGGAATAATCGAACTGCTCCCGCTCCTTTTCATTGAGCTCAACCTCAATAATTTTTTTGACGCCGTTCCTGTTAATTATTGCGGGAACGCCGATATAAGCGCCCTTTTTGCAGTATTCGCCGTGGAGGTAAGCGCTTACGGTAAAGATTGAATTTTCATCGTGCAGAATGGCTGAGGCAAGCCGTGCAAGCACCATTCCGATTCCGTAGCAGGTTACCTTCTTTGCCCTGATTATTTCATAAGCAGAGCGCTTAACGCGGCGCGCAATATTATCAAGCTCAAAATTTAGATTTGAGTTTTCCGCCTTATATTCCATAAGAGGAGTTGAGGAAATGAACGCGCTGCTCCAGGCAACGAATTCGGAATCCCCGTGCTCGCCGAGGACGTAGGTGTGAATATTATTAGGATTAACCTCAAAATATTCGGAAAGAATGAAGCGAAGGCGCGCCGTATCAAGCGAGGTTCCCGTGCCGAAAACGCGTCCCGCGTCAAAGCCCGATAAATCGAGCACGAGCTTCGTCATAACGTCAACGGGATTGGTTGCAACGAGAAATATGCCTTTAAAGCCGTTATCAACAATCGCGGGAACAATTGATTTGAAAACGATGTAATTCTTCTGAACGAGGTCGCGCCTTGTTTCTCCCGCCATCTGCGGAGCGCCCGCGCATATAACCACCAAATCCATATCGCGGCAATCCTTATATTCACCCGCATAAATCTTTATATTATGCGGAGCAAACGGGAGACCGTGGGTTAAATCCATCGCCTCTCCCCTCGCCTTGATTTTGTTTATATCAATAAGGCAGATTTCATCGCATATACTTTGGTTTAACAGCGCATAGGCAAAGCTCATTCCGACCATGCCCGTGCCGACGATGGCGATTTTTTTATTATCCGGAATCATAAAAATACACCCGAGGATAGTTTAACCAAATCCTCGGGCGTTATTCTTTTGATATTATTTAAAGAAAAGAGGAAGCTTTTCAAGAAAAACGATATCGTCCCTTGAAGCTGCGTCGCCCTCAGCAAGCGGTGCGCAGGAGGCAACGATATTACCGCCGAAGCGCTCAACAAGGAGCTGAACTGCCTTAAGGCTCTCGCCGGTTGAAATAACGTCGTCAACGATAAGAACTCTTTTATCCGTGAGCAGATCGCCGTCCTCGTGGCCGAGATAAAGGCTCTGCTCCTTCTGAGTTGTGATAGAGCGCACAGTAACCTTTTCGGGGTTATCCATATAAACCTTAACGCCTTTTCTGGCAACGATATACTTCTTTCCGCTCTGCTTGCTCATCTCATATGCAAGCGGAATTGACTTAGCCTCGGGAGTGATGATGTAATCAAACTCGGGAACCTTTTTAAGCAGCTCTCTTGCGCAGCATTCCGCAAGCTCAACATCGCCGAAAAGAATGAAGGCGGCAATATCAAGAGTTTCCGAAACAGAGAATTTCTGCAAATATCTTGTTAAGCCTGCAATATGAAGCTCGTAAAATTCATCATCCTTGCGTTCCATTCCGTTTATTATCATTAGTTTTCACAGCCTTTCTGCCCAATAATGATTTTTTCTAATCTATACTTTCCTCGTGGGGCAGACAAGGCGTATAGTGAAAATTCAGCCGGCGTTCGTTGCCGCTTGCGGCAAACTGAACGGGCAGATAATTGGATTACTGTGATGAAATCACAATAATCCCTCCTCCATCTGAACGCCGCCGAGCAGGTGGAAATGCAGATGCATAACCGTTTGCCCTGCGTCCGCGCCGCAGTTATTAATAATTCTGTAAGACTCTATACCCTGAGATTTTGCAATCTCGGGAAGCTTTTCAAATATATGTGCAACATACTTGCTGTTTTCGGCGTTAATGCCGTTAGCGCTGTCAATATGAACCTTTGGAACTGCAAGAATATGCACGGGTGCCTGCGGATTCAAATCCTTGAAGGCAAGCATCATATCATCCTCATAAACCTTCGTTGAGGGAATATTGCCGTTTACTATTTCACAAAAAACGCACATAGCTTTTCTCCTTATTTCATAAGCGAAGCAACAATTCCGGCAGCTGCGCCGATTGCCTCGTCAAGCTTTGAAATATCCTTTGCGCCTGCCATTGCGGAATCGGGTCGACCGCCGCCGCCGCCGCCAGCAAGCTTAGCAACCTCACGAACGAGATCGCCCGCCTTAACGCCCTTTGCAATTGCTTCCTTGCCGCAAACTGCAACGATTGAAGCCTTTTCGCCGTTAACGGCTGCAAGCACGCCGACTGCATTATCAGCCCTTGCCTTAATATCGTCGCCCATGGTGCGAAGCGCATCCGGCGCAGTGCCGTCAAGCCTTGCGGTATAAAGAGCAAGACCGTTTACGTCAACGGAAGCGCTTAAAGCGTCCGCACTCTTAAGCCTTGTAAGCTCCTCGTTGAGGGCGCTGATTTCCTTTTCATTCTGCCTGTTTTCATTAACGAGGGCGTTAACCTTATTAACAACGTCCGCATCATTGGTTTTAAGAATTGAGGCGATTGCTTTAACAGTTTCTTCAGTGCCGTTAATCATCGCAAGCAGATTTCCGCCCGTAAGCGCGGTAATTCTTCTTACGCCCGAAGCAACCGAAGCCTCGCTGATAATCTTAAACATTCCGAGCTGACCGCTGTTTGAAACGTGAGTACCGCCGCAGAATTCCGTAGAGAAATCGCCCGCCTTAACAACGCGAACAACGTCGCCGTACTTCTCGCCGAAGAGCATCATTGCTCCCATTTTCTTTGCCTCTTCAATAGGCATTTCAAGCATCTGAACGGGGGTTGCGCTCATAATGAAGTCGTTAACCTTACGCTCAACCTCGGCAATTTCCTCCTCGGTCATTGCGTTGAAATGGGTGAAGTCAAAGCGGCAGATATTATTATCAACGTAAGAGCCTGCCTGCTCAACGTGATTGCCGAGCACCTCGCGAAGCGCTGCCTGAAGCAGATGCGCGCTTGTGTGGTTGCGCATCGTTGCCAGCCTGCGCTCCTTATCAACGGCTGCAAATACGGCATCTCCAACTGAAAGCACACCCGTTTTAACCGTGCCGCTGTGGATATATATACCGTCGTCATTCTTGGTTGTATCCGAAACCTCAAAGAGTTTATAATCCGCATCAAGTAAATCGCTGATGCTCATTTCATTTTCACAGTCGTCGGCTTCCGTATCGCCCGAAACCTTAATAAAGCCCTTATCGCCGACCTGACCGCCGCTCATAGCATAAAACGGGGTAACGTCAAGAACGACCGCGCCGCTCTCCCCTGCGCCGAGCATATCAACAAGCTCTCCGTCGGTATTTACAAGAGCAAGCACCTTGGAATTTGCCGTGAAATCAGTGTAGCCAACGAACTTGGTTGCCTCTGCATCAATCTTAACAGAGCCGCCCTTCCAAGCGTCTGCTCCGGCATCCTTACGGGCAGCGCGTGCAGTTTTCTTCTGCAGATCAAGTAGCTCGTTAAACCTTGCCTCATCAACCGTGAAGCCCTTTTCCTCGAGGATATCCTTAGTTAAATCAAGCGGGAAACCAAAGGTGTCGTTAAGCTTAAATGCATCGTCGCCGCTGAATACGGTACCCTCTGTGTTTGCAATATACTCATCAAGCAGAGCAAGACCTGCATCAATAGTTTTGCCGAAGGACTCCTCCTCTGCGAGCATAACCTTTGTGATAAGCTCGCGCTTAGAGTCAAGATAATCGTAAGCACTGAGGTTATTATCAATAACCGTGTTAACAACCTCATAGAGGAAGGGTTCGTTAACGCCGAGCAATCTGCCGTGACGGCAGGCACGGCGGATAAGACGGCGAAGCACGTAGCCCCTGCCGCTGTTTGAAGGAATAACGCCGTCGCCAATCATAAATACCGATGAACGGATATGATCGGTTATAACGCGGATTGAAATATCCTTCTTATCATCCTCGTGATACTTAACGCCCGAGATTTCCGAAATCTTTTTAATTATATTCTGAACCGTGTCAACCTCAAAAAGATTATCAACGCCCTGAACTATGCAGGCAAGCCTTTCAAGACCCATACCCGTGTCAATATTCTTCTGAGCAAGCTCGGTGTAATTTCCGTTTCCGTCGTTATTAAACTGGCTGAAAACGTTGTTCCAGAATTCCGTATATCTGTCACAATCACAGCCGGGAGCGCAATCGGGCTTACCGCAGCCGTATTTCTCGCCCCTGTCAAAATAAATCTCGCTGCAGGGACCGCAGGGACCCTGGCCGTGCTCCCAGAAATTATCCTCCTTGCCGAGGCGAACGATTCTGTCCGGAGAAACGCCAACCTCTTTGGTCCAGATATCATAAACCTCGTCGTCATTCTCATAGATAGTAACCCAAAGCTTATCAACGGGCATATCAAGCACGTCCGTGCAGAATTCCCAAGCCCACTTGGTTGCCTCGTGCTTAAAATAATCGCCGAAGCTGAAATTGCCGAGCATCTCAAAGAAGGTGCCGTGCCTTGCGGTTTTGCCGACGTTTTCAATATCCGGAGTTCTGATACATTTCTGGCAGGTTGTTACGCGCGTTGAGGGCGGAGTTACCTCGCCCGTGAAATACTTTTTCATCGGCGCCATACCTGAATTTATAAGCAAAAGGCTTTTATCCCCGTTCGGAATAAGCGAAAAGCTCGGCAGCCTTAAATGCCCCTTGCTTTCAAAAAAGGAAAGATATTTTTCCCTTAAATCGTTTAAAGACATCCATTCCATTTTAAAGTACCTTACCTAAACAAAATTTCAAGGGCAACTATCTATTTCAAGTTGCCCTTAAATTTCAATTGATTAAAGCTTCTTAACAAGCTTTACGAGCTCTTCAATTTCATCGTTAGTGAAAGTTAAGCCCTTGCTCATCTTAGAATGATCAGGAGACCAATCTCTGATATCAATCTTCGGCTCTCTGCCGTTCCATGAAATAAGATTAACCTCTCTCGTCCATCCGCGAGCAGTTTCGGAAATAACGCCGATGTGCTCAGTGATGTCATACTTAATTTCCGGCATTTGTTTCTCCCCTTTCTTAATATTTTAAATAAAAGTTAAAGATTTTCAACTATTTCCTTAGTGTCGCGCGCAATCATAAGCTCCTCGTCCGTTGCAAGAACAAAAACGCGAACCCTGCAGCCGGGCACGGTAAGCTCAGCCTCAGCGCCCTTGAAGGTTTTTTCGTTAACCTCGGAATCAATTTCAACGCCGAGATAGCCGAGATAAGAGCAAACTCTTTCACGAAGCCATGCGCCGTTTTCGCCGATACCGCCCGTGAAAACGATAGCGTCTGCGCCGTTCATCGCGGCAGCATATGCGCCAACGAATTTTGCAATTTGATAAGCCTGCATTTCGTGGGCAAGAGTTGCGCGCTCATCGCCCTCATTCTGAGCCTTAACGATATCCCTGTCATCGGAATAGCCGCCTGAGATAGCGAACACACCCGATTTTTTATTAAGGATATTATCCATATCCTTTGGTGAGATACCCTCTTTCTGCTCAAGGAAGGTTACTACGGAGGGGTCAACTCCGCCTGAGCGGGTACCCATCATAAAGCCGTCCAGCGGGGTGAAGCCCATTGAGGTATCAACGCACTTGCCGTGGTCAACGGCTGCAATTGAAGAGCCGTTGCCGAGGTGGCAGGTGATAATTCTGAGGTCCTCAATATTCTTGCCCATATAATCGGCACAATGCTTGCTGATGAACTTATGAGAGGTGCCGTGGAAGCCGTAGCGGCGAACGCCGTACTTCTCATAATACTCATAAGGAACGGCAAACATATACGCCTTTGCGGGCATTGTGCCGTGGAATGCCGTATCAAACACTGCAATCTGCGGAACGTCTGCACCCAATGCTTTAACGCAGGCACGATAGCCCGAAAGATTTGCAGGATTATGAAGCGGAGAAAGAGCGGATAAATCCTCAATATCCTTCTCAACCTCAGCGTCAATAAGAACGCTCTTGTTATACTTAGCGCCGCCGTGGACAACGCGGTGACCCACAGCATCAATCTCATCAAGAGAATCCATAACCTTTAATTCGCTTTCGGTTAAAAGCTCCTTAACGGTTTCAAACGCATCAACGTGAGTGAGATTTTCTTTATCAAAAACAAGCTGCTCGCCGTGAGCCTTGAAAATAATATTCTTTTCGCCGCCTGAAATCGGAAGACCGATTCTTTCAATCGTGCCCTTGCAGATAACGGACTCGTCCGTCATATCAATAACCTGAAACTTAAGCGAGGAGCTTCCGCAGTTAATTACAAGAATTTTCAATATAATTCCCTCCACATCTTGCAATATTATACTATTATATATATAATATAATATATAAACTGAGATTGTCAAGAGTATATTAAAAATAAAGGTATAAATTTATGAACGTTGGCATCATATGCGAATTCAACCCGTTTCACAGCGGGCATAAATATCTGATTGACACGCTGAAGGCGGACAGCAACAGGGTTATCTGCGTTATGAGCGGCAATTTCGTGCAGCGCGGTGAATTTGCGGTTTATGATAAATTTGAAAGAGCAAGAGCAGCGCTCAAGGGCGGAGCGGACTTAGTGCTTGAGCTGCCGAGCTGCGTTGCTACCTCATCTGCAGAGGGGTTTGCGAAGGGCGGAGTTGAGCTTCTGGAAGCGCTCGGCTGCATTGATGCGATTGCCTTCGGCGCTGAAAACGATAATCTTGACGAGCTTAAAGCAATTGCCGAAAAGCTTAAAGACAGCCGGGTTCAGGAGCAAATTACAAATGAGATGAAAAGCGGGATATCTTACCCTGCCGCAAGGAGCATAGTGCTCGGCACGGATATTCTTGATTATCCGAACAATATTCTTGCCTGCGAATATCTGAAATTTACTTCCCTGCCCTGCATTGCGGTTAAGCGCATCGGCGGCGGTTATAATTCCGACGACACAGAATACAGCGCATCGGCAATCAGAAGCAAGCTCTTAAATCAAAATGAAATTTGCTCTATGGCTAATTGCGAGGACGCGGTTTTATACAGGCTGCGTACGATGAGCAAAAAGGAAATCGCCGAGCTTGAGGACGTTTCAGAAGGGCTTGAAAACAGAATTTATGACGCGGTAAGAGAAGCGACGGGATTATATAATTTATACAGCCTTGTTGCAACGAAAAGATATCCGCTTTCAAGGCTGAAAAGAATAATTCTCAGAGCCTTTCTCGGCATAGATAAAGACGAACAGGCGCCGCCGTACGTCAGGCTTCTGGGCTTTAACGAAAACGGCAGAGAGCTGCTTAGCGAGATTAAGGAAAAATCAAAGCTGCCCGTTATTTCAAAGCGCTCCGACTGCGATGAAGAACAGCTTGAATTTTTTGAAAAGGAATGTGCGCGCACGGATTTATACAATCTCGGCTTCCGTCCTCCCCGCCCCTGCGGCACGGAGCAGACGAGCAAAATAATCATAGAATAAAAAAACGGGAGGGCAACGCCCTCCCTATTAATATATTAGTTTTTCAAATTCCGCTTTGGTATAATTTGAATTAAGATAAGTTAAAAGTGAATTTGTTGAAAGGAATTCCGGGAGATTGAGCTTTTTAAGAAGCTCTTTTTTCTTTTCCCTTGCATTCGGCGTTCCCGATATGCCTGCTGCATAAAGGTCATAATTAGTTATGCGCTCCCTATTTTCGGCAGCGCTTGGCTTTACGCCCGCCTTTTCAAAGAGGGCGATGAGCGTTTCATCGTCTATTCCCTCAACGCCGAGCTTGCCCTCCTTGGAGGGCTCTGCTTTCCTTTTTTCCTTTCCGAAAACGTCCGGAATATAAATATGCTTGATACGCTCCGCGGGAATGCCGTTAGCAATATAGTTTCTTATCTGAAAGCCCGAATGGTCCGAATCGGTAAGAAGTATAATCCCCTGCTCCTCGGCAAGCTTTCTGATAAGGGCAAGCCTTTCCTTATCCTTATAAATCTGAAAGCCGTTGGTTTCAACGATAAAGGCATCAAGAAGGTTTGAAAGCTTTATTTTATCATATCTTCCCTCAACGATAACCGCCTCTTTAACCTTAATCATAAGCAACCTCTTTTGAAATCAAAAGCAGCTTTACCATCGTTTCCTCAAGGATGAGGCGAGAATTAGCCGCGGTGCTTTTGAGGTTATTATCCGCAAGCATAAGCACGTCAAGCGATTTGCGAAGCTGATTGACGGAAAGCGAAGCGCAGTCACGCGAAGCGTTTCTCAGCGCAAATTCCCTGCCCTTATAATTATAATAGTTTGCAACGTCGTCAAAGCTCTGCCCTGCAATTTTGGCGCACTTCACCCTATACATATCTATAAAGCAGTTTGAGATAACCGCAAGGACTGAAACCGGCTCCTCCTTTGCCTCAAAAAGCGCTCCGAGCACGGAATAAGCTTTATCATAATCTCCCCTGACGATTGCCTTGGATAAATCAAAAACCTTTGCCTGAAGCGATTTAACGGCAAGCTTATCAATAACCGCCTTGGTAATCTCCTGCCCCTTGGCATAGGAGGAAAGCTTTTCGGTTTCATTAAGGAGAGTTTTGATATCGCTGCCCGAAACGGAAATCAGATAGCGCGCATTATCCGCAGAAAGCGAAGCGCCCCTTTTTTTGCAGCCGCTGACGAGGAGCTTAACCAAATCGCCCTCCGTGCGCTTTTCAAGATTGACGGAGGCGCCTGCCTTCGAAAAGGCTGCCTCAACGTTTTTCCATTTTGAATTTTTCCTTATATCCACCTCAACGGAATCATACCAGAAAAGCAGCACCGTTGACGGAGGAATGTCCGCAAGATATTCCTTAATCAAATCGACATCCGAAGCGGATTTATCAAAGGGATAATCGCAGACGAGGATGAGATTATACTCGCTCATCATTGGCAGCATATCCGCATCCTTAAGAATATCCTCAAGCGGAGTTTTTTTGCCGTTAAAGGAATGCAGGTTGAAATCCCTGAAGGTTTTATCGACGATCATATCCGTAAGCTTGCCAACGTAAAACTCTTTCAGATAGCCCTCCTCGCCGTATATGAAATAAGCATTGAGAAGCTCATTATCCTTTAACTGCTGTTTTAATTCCTGTTCGTTTAATCTTGCCATTTATTTAATCTCCGATAATGCCCGCTGCCGCCGCTTTCGACGGTGATTATATAATCATACTGCACGGGCTGAGAAAATGAATTATTATCAAAAGTATATTCGCTGCCGTTAACCGTGACGTTAACAACGCTCTCGTTATATTTTACATTAACACCCTGCCATAAATCAACATCAAATTCGGAAAGGGAGAGAATATTTTTACAATCGCCGAGCTTTTGCGGAAGGTTTTTATCGCTCGTACAGATATAATTTACTGCGCTGCAGCTCTCTGCAAGTGACTGAGCCTTTTCGGACGAACAGTTATCAAGCACAAGGAGCAGGGACAGCCTGTTTGCATTAATAATGTGCTTTGCCGAATATACCTGAGAAAATTCGTTAACGCCTGCTACAAAGGCATAATTATCATCATAAACTATATAAGCCGTTGAATTAACGCCTGCAATTGCCCTGACGTGGGTTTTATTCATATCGGCAAAAGCGCCTAAAATACAAATTATACAGAACGTGACTGAGGATAGCAGCGCGCAGAGGCGCATTGCTTTTCTGCGCCTGAAAATAAATCCGACACCGAATATTGCAAACACGAACGCAACAGCAAGGGCAATATAAGAATAATCAAGATAAATCATCGAAAAGGCAATGCCTGCAGCATCGGTTGCAAGCTTTATAAGAAGCCCTGCGAACAGGCGGATTACAAAGACAAGCGCCGCAGAAATTAATTTTACTTTATACAGCGGAATAAACAGAAATGAAGTAATTAATACTACCTGCGCAAGCGGGATTGAAAGGAAGCTTATCAACAGACCGATAATGCTTGCCTGCCCAAAAAAGAACATCATCACGGGCAGGGTTGCAAGAAACACGGAGAGTGAGAGAATTATACCGTCCGCCGCGAAAGCAAATACTTTATTCTTAATTCTGTCCGCTTTAAAATAACGGCGAAGCGGCTTATTCAGCGTAAGAATTCCGAGCACGGCGGTATAGGAAAGCATTGCGCCCGCGTCCGTAACTGCAAAGGGATTAAAGAAGCAAACGAGAAACGCAGCCAAGCCAAGCGAATTCAGACTGTCGCTTTTCTGCCGTGAAGCCTTGCCGATAAGAAATACCAGCATCATTATGCCTGCTCTTATCATAGACGGAGCAAAGCCCGAAAGCATTATATAAAACAGCACGAGCACGCCGCTTAACGCGCAACGCGGAACAACGGGAACGCTTAGCCTCCTTAAGAAATAATACGCAGTGCCGCTGAGCACCATAAGATGCAAGCCCGAAACCGCAACAAGATGCGCAAGTCCGCTTGCTTTGAAGCCTTCATAAACCTCTGCCCCCAAATCGGATTTATTGCCCGTGAGAACGGCAAGCGCAAGCGCGCCCTCATCTCCGCCGATATAGGCGCTGAATACCGACCTGAGGTGAAAGCGAAAATCAAGAACATACCGCAGCGAATTATTAACGAGCTCGCCCGTTGAAACGATATCATCGGCAGGAGTTGCCTTAAGGAAAACCTTATCTGCATAAGCGCCGTAAGAATTATAGGCGTCCTCGGCATAATCGGTAAATTTCAGCTCGCCCTGAAGCAGCTCGTAATAATCAGCATCAAGCGGAGTATATGTATATAACCTCAGCTTGATATTCTGCGGCGCGCCGTTTATCCTTATTGCATTGGTTTTCACCGTATAGGAATAGCCGTTTTCTGTTTTCTTTTCCATATCAACGATATAGAAATCCGCAAGAGCATTTTTATTCGCAAGCTGAGCCTGCGGAGCATAGTTCGTATAATAATCTGCGCTGAACATCAGAGCTGAAATCATTATCGAAAACAGGCAGAGCGGCACTGCAACCGCACGCCTCGTTTTGCCGATCAGGAGCGAAGCAATAAAAAGAGCACCTGCGGCAACAGCAGCCGCAAGCGCCCATTTAACGTTCAGGAAATTGAGGACTATGAGAGTGAGCGCAAAGGAAAAGCCGATATGCGCAAACGCTCTTTTCATAATCAATCCTCCGTGTTTTTACTTTTCTGCCTTAATCGGCTCAATCATATAGCTATAGCTCTGCTTAACACCCTTATGCATAATATACGGCTCGCGGAGCGCTGCGTCGCCCGGTTGGTCGCCGCCCACGCCGCAAAGCATATGGTCAATATTAAGCTGGGTTATATCGTTATTATAAGGAATATTGTGAACGTGGGTTGCGTTTTCCAAATCCTCGGTTGTATAGTGATGAGCGCTGAAATTAAGCAAATCTCCGAAATAAGACGTAATCTTAAAGCCGTTGCCCTGCCTGTCCGTAATCGTGAGATATTTAACGTCGCAGCGGTTTGAGCTTTCCTGCGGGCGCATATATCTGTAATCAAGCTTGGTTACGGTTGATTTATAGGTGCTGATTTTGGCGCCCGTTTTTCTGTCGCAATAAGTCGGGTGCGGACCTCTGCCGTACCAGTTAACATATTCCATTTTGCCGTCCAGAGTCATCCTTGAGCCGAACTTTATCATATCCGCAGTCGGCACTGCGCTGTGATAAACGTAAATCCTTCTGTCTGCAAAGAATTTATAGGTTGATACAGCGCTTTTAAGCTGCGGCGTGCTCCAGGCAATGTGCACCTCAACGCAGGTATCGCCGGGCTTAACAACCTCCGTGCGAACGGCGTTTGCCCTGTGGCTTGCGGAGCGCCATTTATAATACGGATTTGACGAAATCATAAACGGCAGGAAATTGAGAATTCCGATATCATTATCCGTAAGTGCACGGAAGTAATAAGGCTCAAGCGGAGCTTTCAGCTTTTCCCTGCCCTCAATTGAAATGCTCGTTATTCTTCCGTTTTCAACCTTAACGGCATATGCGTCGCCGCTGATATCAACGGTGTTGCCCTTCTGCGTGTAAGTAATCTCGCCGTTAACCTCGGGGGCTTCGGGCTGCGGAGCCTCGTTCAATACGAACTGATCCCAGGCAATTTCATAATTTGACTTTAAGCCGAGAGTTTTCTTCTTGGTGAAAAATGAAATTGTGAGCACGACCTCTTTATCGGTCGGGAAGCTGTCAAGCTTATACGGAATTGTGATAAAGGTTTCGGAAAGCGGAGCGCACTCAAATTTATCAAGCTCGCCCGAAGCAATAATCTCGCCCTCCGCCTCAACGCTCCAACGGCAGGTGAAGGCGGAAACGTCAGTAAACAGGAACTTATTTTTAACCTTATAAGTGCCCTTGTTAATATCAAACGCCTCTGTTTTGATTTCCTGATAAACCTTTTTAACCTCGTTAATCTGCGGGTGCGGATTGCGATCGGCGCCGATTATGCCGTTTGCGCAGAAATAGGTGTTTGAGCCCGAAATAGCGGTTGTGTTCGGAATATCTATCGCGGGGCTTGGCTCGTCCTTTTCAAAGTCCGTGCCGTAAAGCCACATATCGTTGCCGTCCTCGTCAATCCTGTGAATCGACTGGTCAACGAAATCCCAGATAAAGCCGCCGCACATATTATCGTATTTTTCAAAATCATCCATATACTCCTGGAAATTTCCGAGGGAATTTTCCATTGAATGAGCATATTCGCAAAGAAGAATCGGCTTGCCCGCATACATTTCCGCCTTAATCGGCTTATTATCTGCCGCAAGCTGATTTGCAATATTATCATAAAGCGAGGTTTTGATTTCCTCTTTTTTGCCGAGCTTTTCCATAATATCCGCGCCGGGATACATACGTGAAATAACGTCGCTCTTAGTTAAATCAAAATCGCCCTCATAGTGGAACTGGCGGGTATCGTCAAGCTTGAGCGCAGCCTCCTTCATCTTCATAAAGTTGCTGCCGTCGCCCGCCTCGTTGCCGAGGCTCCACATAAATATGCAGGGGTTATTTCTATCGCGAAGAACCATTCTCTGCATACGGTCAACGACCGCCTCCGTCCACATGGGGCTGCTGCCCGGAACGCCCTTGCGGCGAACGCCGTGGGATTCCACGTCAGCCTCATCCATAACATAAAAGCCGTATTTATTTGCCATATCGTAAAAATACGGGTCATTGGGGTAATGCGAGGTGCGGATGGAGTTGATATTATTCTGCTTCATAATATCCATATCCTGCGAATATCTTTCGCGCGGAACAGCCCAGCCGTGGTCAGAGTCAAAATCATGGCGGTTAACGCCCCTTACCATAAGCGGCATACCGTTGAAATATATCTTTTCGCCCTTAATCTCTACCTGCTTGAAGCCGACGTTATACGTCTTTACGGCAACGATTTTTTTGCCGAGCTTAAGGGTTATAACGAGCGTGTAAAGATTGGGATGCTCTGCCGACCATTTTTTCGGATTTTTAATATTTGCGGTAATGTTGAGCTTCGTCTGCTCCTTACCAAGGGTAAACTCTGCGCTGCCGAGCTCAAGCTCACGCCCCGTGTCCGAAATCAGATAAGCCTCGGCGCGCGCCTTGCCCTTTTTATCAGAATAGTTATTAACGTAGATATCAAGAATTGCATCGGCATCCTTATATATTGTATCAAACTTGGTTCTGAAAAAGAAATCGCGCAGGCAAACGCCGCTTTCGGCATAGAGATAAACCTCACGGTAAATGCCGCTGAGCCACCACATATCCTGGTCCTCAAGATACGTACCGTCGCAATAACGGTAAACCTTTGCCGTTACGATATTTTCCTTGCCGAATTCCACGAATTCGGTTACGTCAAATTCGTGAGGGGTCATTGAGCCCTGGCTGTAGCCGACATATTTGCCGTTAACGTAAACCTCAAGCGCAGCCTTTGCAGCGCCGAAATGCAGGAATATTTCCCTACCCTTCCATCTGCCGTCAAGCTCAAAGCGGCGGCGGTAAAAGCCGATTTCCTGCAGCTTATGATTGATTGACGGAATGCTGTGCTTGCTGCGGCTGATTGCCTTCGGGAAGGTGCTTGCATAATAGAGCGGCACGGAATAGCCCTCCGTCTGCCAGACGGAAGGAACGGTTATTTCATCCCATTCGCTGTCGTCAAAATCAACAGCCTCAAAATCAGCCGGCTGATTCTTAATTCCCTGCTGCCAGAGGAATTTCCACTGACCGTTTAAGGATTGCTTATATTTGCAATCCTCATCGGACATGGCGGATTCAACGTCGTCATAAGGAAGGGCAAGCACGTGCCCGTCCTCCTTATTTTCCTTAATAATCGCAGGATTTTCCCATTTGAATTTTTCCATAGTCTTTACCCCTATAAAGTACTTATATATATAATAATGTATAGCTTAAGAAATGTCAATAAAAGGAAACCGACAATGGGTTAGACAAATTGGGATTTGTCGGGCTAGTGACCACTTCGGGCTCTGCACGACAACCTCCGATTTGTTTATTTTATATTGCTATGATAATTAATATAGACAAGCCTGTTAAGGTTATGTTATAATATTATTCAGAATTATTTCTCGGAGGTTCGTATGATAGTCAGAGTTAATGAGGCAAATCTTGCTGAATATGAAGAGTTTATAAAAAGGCATCCAAAGGGCTTATTCCAGCATTCATCAAAATGGGCGAAGGTTAAATCCGCCTGGAAGTTTGAGGCTATAATGCTTAAGGATGATGAAAGCGGCGAAATCAAGGGCTCGGCGGCAGTGCTTATCCGTTTCGTGCCCGTAATCAAAAACGCGCTGTTTTACGTTTGCAGGGGCTTCGTTGCGGACGAGGAGGATTTTGACACCTTTGACAAGCTCTTTGACGGATTGCTTGAGCTTGCCAAGGAATACAAGGCTTACTGCATAAAGATTGACCCCGAAATCGTTATTGAAAACAAGGCATACAAGGAGCACCTTGTTTCAAAGGGATTTAAAGAGCTTAACCCCGGCTGTATGGATTTTGAAAATGTTCAGCCGCGCTTCGTTTACTGCTTTGATTACAACGGGCTTTCCGAGGAGGAGCTTATGCTCACCTTTAAGCCCGACTACCGTAACCGCATAAGAAAAGCGCCCAAAAAGGGCGTTGAGGTTAAAATTATGGGCAAGGAAGCGCTTGACGATTTCGTTAGCATTATGGCTGAAACGGGAGAGCGCGATAATTTCTCAACCCGCCCGAAATGGTATTTTGAAAAAATCCTTGACTGCATGGGCGAGGACGCAAGGCTCTATATGGCGTATTACGAGGGCAAGGCAATTGCAGGCACGATTGCGATTAAATGGGGCGAAAACGTGATGAAATACCAATACGGCGCTTCATCAAATGCGCACAGAAACGTTTACCCGAACTATGCTTTACAATGGGCTATGATGCAGTGGGGGCTTGAATGCAACTGCAAGACCTACGACTTCGGCGGAATCAGCGGCGACTGCCAGAATCCGGATAACCCGCACTACGGACTGTGGCGCTTCAAGCACGGCTTCGGCGGATATATGAAGGAATTCATAGGCGAGTTTGATTACGTTATCAACAAGCCCGTTTATAATATGTATAACATTGCAATGGATTTGAAAAAGAAGATAAGATGAGCAGATATATTATCGAAAAAGAAAAGCTTGCGGAGAATATCGAAACCGTTAAAAGGCTTGCAGGCGTGCCCGTAATCGGCGTTGTTAAGGGCAACGGCTACGGCTTCGGAATAAAAGAGTTTACGCAGATATTAAAGGAAAACGGGATTAAAACCTTTGCCGTAACCGAGGTTACGGATATTCCCGTTTTAAAGGAAATCCTTGATGATGAGGATATCCTCGTTATGCGCTCCACCTGCATTGAAGCCGAGGCAAGGCAGATTGCCGAAAACGGCTGCATTGCAACGATCGGCTCAGCCGAAGCCTGCGAGGTTATGAACAGGGTTTCCGCGGAGCTTGGCGTTAAAACGAAATGCCACCTTAAAATTGACACGGGTATGGCGAGATACGGCTTTATGCCGAGCGAGATAAGCAAGGCAATCGCCTGCTACTCTGCCGAAAATCTTGAATTCACGGGCGTTTACACGCATTTTTCAAGCGCTTTTCGCAATGCTGAATTAACAAAGGCGCAGCTTGAAATGTTTAAGGACTGCATAAAGCAAATTGAGAATGCAGGCTTTAAGACAGGCATTGCGCACTGCGCAAACTCCCCCGCTCTGCTCAACGTTGAGGGCGTTGCGATGGACAGCGTTCGCATCGGCTCCGCGTTCACGGGCAGGGTTATCACCAAAAGCAAGGTGGGGCTTCACAGGCTCGGCAGTCTTGAAGCAGAGGTAATCGAGGTTAAGACGGTGCCGAAGGGCTATTTCGTCGGCTACAACGGAACTTACCAGACTAAGGAAGAAACCAAAATTGCAATCGTTCCCATCGGACATTATGACGGCTTCGGGCTTGCAAAGGAAAAGGAGCTTGTTGATTTAAGATACTCGCTTTCCGTTTTTAAAAACTATCTTAAGAAAAAGCAGATGTACGTTAAAATCAACGGCAGAATGTACCACGTAATCGGCGGTATTGGCTTATCGCACACCGCGGTTAACGTTACGGGCTCCGACATCAAGGTCGGCGATACGGCAACGGTTGATATTTCCCCGCTTATGGTTAACCCGAGAATTGAAAGAATTTACAAATAATTTAAGGCAGGCGAGCGCCTGCCTTTTCAGTATTTAAAAAGCTTTTTGATTTTACCCTCTAAGCGAAGCTCGTAAATTTTTATAAAAACGCCGAGAAACAAATCAAACAGAACGAACACGACATTCATCAGAAGCGCATAGGCAATCAGGAATGCAAGCGAAAACCTTTCATTTTCAAAAAACGGAATATGAAAAAGATATACGCAGATTGCCTCAATTGCGGCAACGGAAATATTAAAGATAAGCAATTTCACAAGCCATTGAAGTGCTTTCGGTCTGAGCTTATCAAGCGCGTTTTTAAGAAGCGGATAATATCCGAAATTAAGCGCAAACATCAGCGCGCATTCCTTGTTTGACAGAAGCAAAACGGAAAGAATTGAAACCGCGGCATAGATGAAAAACGCCGTTTTTGCGCCGAAGGTTTTGAATATGCAATATGAGAAAACGCCGAGTATCATCGGAATTGCATAGGTTGTTACCGAAAGCAGCCCGCCTACGAACATCAGCACGATATACATAGCGGAAAACACGCCCGCAACGGCAACCTTTGTTGAGCTTTTCATCGGCACACCTCCTTCATAATTACCTAAATTATACAATATATGCAAATGAAATTCAATCCGACTTGATAGAAAAACCAATTGTGTAAAAAAAGTGTTAACATTATGAATTAACGGTAAAAAATTTTTAGTAAAAATAATTTTTTATTTACTTTTATTGCTTTGGTATATATAATAAGAATGAACTTAGAACTAAGGGGTGTAAAAAATGTTAAAGAAATTCGGCATTATTCTTATGTGCTTATTGCTTGCAGCAGCCAGCTTTTCAGCCTGCTCAAAAAAGCAGAACACAAACGGGAATGACGAAAGCACAACAGAAGAGCAGGGGCTTGACGACGTTGCTAACGAATACGGCTTCGAGGAAGACGAAAACGGCGACACGGTTGCAGTTGTTTACGAGAACGGCAAGGCCTACGTAATTGACGAAAACGGCAATAAGACCGGCAAGGAAATCAAGAACCCGAAAAATGCGCCTACAAATTCTGGAAGCAGCGGCACAGGCGAAAGCGGCGGCGATGACAGCGGCGGCTCTGAATCTCCGACGAGAGTTACCGAAAGAGAAAGCGTTACCAACCGCACTGAGGATGAAAAGGCAACAACAAAATCCGAGCTTACCACCCTTCCGCTTGACAAGGACGTGGTTCCCTCAACAAGCGCATCCGGCACTCCCGTTCAGTTCAGCGATAAGGACGTTACCACCTTAACGAATATGCTTGAGGTTCCTTATCTTTATATTGAAAACTATGAAAACAGCGATTTGGTTCCGATTGACACTGCAACTCACGTTGCATGCTGGATGGCACAAAGGCAGAATATTGACACGAATACCTTTGCGGGCGGAACCGTTTCGGTTGACCTATTCTGTTACTTTGCAAGAACCGTCGTAGGCTTCAAGGCGCAGTGCAACGATTATATCGGCACGGATAACTCAGCGCCCATCTCATACGATTCGGCAAATGACACCTTTACAATAACGGCAAGCAGCTATGAATCGCCCACACACAGAGTTGAAATTTCTTCAATTGAGGATTTGGGCAACAACAATTATTACAAGGTAATTGCAGACGTAAGCGGGCTTGACAGCTCCTGCAAGAAAAAGAAGGTTATTGCAATCGTTCAGAAAAACAAGCTTGATTTAAGCCTCGGCTTTTCGGTTAAGGCGCTCAAATGGAGCTGATATTATAAAAATAAGACTTGGAGGCTTTCGCTTCCAAGTCTTATTTTTATTTAAAAGCGGGCGGATGATTTGCTCAGCCGCAGACTGCTCACCCCTCTGTCAAGGGGAGTACCGCCCCTACGATATATAATTTCAAGCGGGACGCCGAGATCGTCGTCCCCTACGATATATTTATTTAATAAAGCTTTTCGCCGTTTTCGATTGCGGTAATCTGGTCAACGCGAAGCTGATGCCTGCCGCCCTCAAATTCGGTTGTGAGGAAAACGTTGACGAGCTCCTCCGCAAGACCGACGCCCATTACCCTTGCACCGAGGCAGAGGCAGTTTGCATCGTTATGAGCGCGGGTATATTTAGCGCTGAAATAATCGCTGCAGGCAGCCGCTCTGATGCCCTTAACCTTATTTGCCGCCATTGAAATTCCGATGCCCGTGCCGCAGCAGAGAATTGCCTTTTCGCACTCTCCTGAAACGACAGCGTCACAAGCCTTCTGAGCGGCAATAGCGTAATCAAAGCGCTCGGGAGTGTAGCAACCGAAATCCTTATACTCAACGCCGATTGAATCAAGATAATTTTTCAGCTCCGTTTTAAGCGGAAAGCCTGCGTGATCCGAACCTAGTGCAACCATAATATTCTCCTTAAATTAATTTTTTCTTTTTAATTTCAGTTCCCTTTCAGCCTGGCTCTGCCTGAGATAAACGGGCATAAGCTCAGCAGCGGGAGCTGCTTTTTTATTTTCAGCAGCGCGGGATATTCCTACGCCGTTCTGATACTGATTATCACCCTGAGCAAGCACGCAATCGGCAAGCTTCGTGTTTTGCATAAAGAGCTCTGCGCCGTCGCCCGCAACAATCACTTTATCATACTTGCAAAGCTCGCCTTCAAGCTTCTCAAGCGCAATAGCCCTATCCTCGCAAAGGCGGGTGATTTTGCCGTTTTCCGCCTTAAAAAGCGCATTATAAAACTGCATTCTGCGCGCATCCATAACAGCGCAAATGACGGCATTTTCATCAACGAAATTATATGCAATAGCCTCAAGAGTAGAAACGGCAATGCACGGAATGTTCTGAGCAAAAGCAATGCCCTTTACAGTTGCAACGCCTATGCGCACGCCCGTAAACGAGCCCGGACCCGCAGTAATTGCAATTGCGCCAAGCTCGCCGTATTCCCTGCCCTGCATAACCTCCTCAATCAGAGGAAGCAGAGTTTCGCTGTGAGTCAAGCCCTTATTAATCAGGCGGTAAGTCAGCACCTTACCGTCCTCGGTTAATGCAGCCGAGGCGGTTTTTGCGGAGGAATCAACAGAAAGCAAAAGCATTATTCAAATTCCCCCTTCGTGCATATCTTAATTTCGCGCTCATTTTCCGAAAGCTTTGTGATTTCAACTATTACAGCGTCCTCGGGCAGAGCTCCGAAAATATTTTCGCTCCACTCAACGGCAATATACGCGTCCGTTTCAAGATAATCAAAGAATGCCGTGGAATACAAATCCTCCCAGCTTTCAATGCGATACATATCAAAATGATAAAGCGTTTTATCCGCAGAGCGGTATTCGTTGCAAATTGCAAAGGTCGGCGAGGTTACCTCGGCGTTAATACCGAGGCCGCGCGCAAGCCCTGCAGTAAAGGCGGTTTTGCCCGCGCCGAGATCGCCGAGATAAGCAACGAGCGCGCCTTTATTAAGCGTTTTTGCAAATTCGCAGGCAAACGCCTGAGTTTCATTATAGCTGTGTGAAATGAATTTTTGCATCAGAACAAACCAACCGTATTTCCGTTTTCATCAATATCAATGTTAAATGCGGCGGGTGATTTTGAAAGCCCGGGCATAGTCATAACCGAGCCCGTTCTGCAAACGAGGAAGCCTGCGCCGTTTGACAAATCAACGGAGGAAACGTTGATTTTAAAGCCCGTCGGTCTGCCGAGAAGCTTCGGGTTATCGGAAAGGCTGTATTGCGTTTTAGCAATGCACACCGGCATTTTATCTGCGCCGAGCTTGATAAACTCCTCAATGCTCTGCTTTGCCTCTTTTGAATAATCAACGCCGTCTGCGCCGTAGATTTCCCTTGCGATGGTTTCAATCTTTTCATAAACGGGAGCGTCAAGACTATAAAGAGGATGGTAATTATTCTCTTCTTCGCATGCCTCAACGACCTTTTTAGCAAGCTCAACAGAGCCTTTGCCTCCGTCCTTGAAGCAATCAGTCAAAGCAAATGCTGCACCGTTATCTTTGCAAAGCTTTTCAACAAAAGCAATCTCTTCATCGGTGTCCTCGTTAAAATGATTGATTGCAACCACTACGGGCACACCGAATTTTTTAAGATTTGAAATATGTGCGGCAAGATTTACACAGCCCTTTTCAAGCGCAACCATATCAAAAGTCGTTTTAAGCGCGTCCTTAGGAACACCGCCGTTATACTTCATTGAACGAACGGTTGAAACGAGCACGATACAGTTCGGAGTAAGCCCTGCAAGACGGCACTTGATATCAAGGAATTTTTCTGCGCCGAGGTCTGAGCCGAAGCCTGCCTCCGTAATGCAGTAATCACCGAGCTTAAGCGCGGTTTTGGTTGCGCGCACGGAATTGCAGCCGTGGGCAATATTTGCAAACGGACCGCCGTGCATAATTGCGGGGTTATTTTCAAGAGTCTGAACGAGATTGGGCTTAACAGCGTCCTTAAGAAGAACAGCCATTGCGCCGTTTGCCTTGATATCGCGGCAGTATACGGGCTTGCCGTCATATGTGTAAGCCACAAGAATATTGCCGAGCCTTTTCTTTAAATCAAACACATCCTCGGCAAGGCAGAGAATTGCCATAACCTCGGAGGCAACCGTGATGATAAAGTGATCCTCCCTCGGCACGCCGTTGAGCTTGCCGCCGAGCGAGCAGACGATATTTCTTAACGCGCGGTCGTTCATATCAAGGCAGCGCTTTGCAAGCACTCTGCGCTGGTCAATACCGAGCTCGTTGCCCTGCTGAATATGGTTATCAAGCATAGCGCACATAAGATTGTTTGCGCTTGTGATTGCGTGCATATCTCCTGTGAAATGAAGGTTAATATCCTCCATCGGCACAACCTGGCTGTAGCCGCCGCCTGCTGCGCCGCCCTTAATGCCGAATACGGGACCGAGTGACGGCTCTCTGAGCGCGATAACCGCCTTCTTGCCGATTTTAGCCATAGCGTCGCCCAGACCGATGGTGACGGTCGTTTTACCCTCGCCCGCAGGAGTCGGGTTAACTGCGGTAACAAGAATAAGCTTGCCGTTTTTCTTATCCGCAAGCTTATTAACAAGCTCGTCCGAAAGCTTTGCCTTATATTTGCCGTAAAGCTCAATATCCTCCTCGTCAATGCCGACGGAGGCGGCAACCTCGGTTATTTTTTTCAGCTGCGCCTTGCGCGCGATTTCAATATCGGTTAACATATTCAGGCTCCTTTATTAATTAATTTATATAAAAGCAGATATATAATAACACAGCGCAATGCCGTTTGCAAACATATAACAAATTTGTAAATAAATTTTAATATCACCTTGAAATATAAACGCGCAAATAATATAATAGTAGCACGAATTATTAAGCGGAGGTGATGAATTGAACACATTGTCAAAGAAATCCACCTTGATGGATTATTTCTTTGGCCTTGATTTTGCAACAATATTAACGGCAATTTTTGCCTCTGCTTACGGTTTAACGCTGGTTTACAGCGCAACGTATTCATCACTCGACGAAGGCAAGCTGATTTCCGGTTCGCTGGTTTCAATGCTGATTACGGTTATCGGCGGCATTGTGATTGCGCTTGGGCTTTCAATGATTAACTATGAAATTATCAGCAAGCTCTGGCCGATTGTGGCAGTTGGCTGCGTGGGGCTGATGATTTTCACCTTCTTCTTCGGCGTTGCTCCCTCTGCAAGAGATACCGCGCGAAGCTGGCTGAAATTCGGAAGCTTCACCTTCCAGACCTCAGAGCTACTGAAGGTTGGCTTCATTATTTCTTTTTCTTATCATCTTGATATGGTTAAGGATAATATCAACAAGCTGAAAACAATTGTGCCGCTTGTTATTCACGGGGCAATCCCCGTCGGGCTCGTTATCCTTACGGGCGACGCAGGCTCGGCGCTGATATTCCTTTTTATGTTCATTGGAATGCTGTTCTTTGCCAAGGTTAACATAGGCTATTTCGTTGCGGGAATATGCGCAATTATTGTGGGCTTCGTTGCCGCCTGGAAGCTGAACATTATCAGCGGAATTCAGAGGCAGAGAATCGTGGCACTCTTCTATCCCGAAAGCTATGAGGACGTTATGTATCAGCAGGAGCACGGCAAAATTGCTCTCGGCAGCGGCGGGCTTTTCGGCACGGGCTTTCTTAAGGGAAAGCTGACGCAATCAGGCTTCGTGCCCGAAAACAGAAACGATATGATTTTAACCGTTGCGGGCGAGGAATTCGGCTTTATCGGCACGATGGGAGTTATCCTGCTACTGAGCGTGCTCATTCTCAGG
This sequence comes from uncultured Eubacterium sp., assembly GCA_905234995.1. Taxonomy (GTDB): domain Bacteria; phylum Bacillota; class Clostridia; order Oscillospirales; family Acutalibacteraceae; genus Eubacterium_R. Next base: position 33,179 of record CAJOJV010000002.1, read on the forward strand.
GTTATGGTTGTTGCATTAAAGTCAAGGGATAACGTTGGCTATCTTATGTGCATGGGCGTTTCCGTTATGCTTTTTGCACAGGTTTTCGTTAACGTGGGAATGGAGCTTTCAATCCTGCCCTGTATCGGAATTACGCTTCCGCTCTTTTCCGCGGGCGGCTCCTCAAGCCTGAGCATTTATCTTGCGCTGGGCATCGTGCTTTCCGTTTACCGTTTCAGTAAAGGAAACCGAGAAGCGCTGTTTTATACCAATTAGGATTTGTTGGGATGTATCAGGAACGCATCGTTCCGCGGTAAGGTGCCTGCACCTTGCCCTACAATGAGAAAAAGGCTGTTCACCTATACAGTGAACGGCCTTTTATATTATTCTGCCTTTGTTACTTCAACGTTTGCGTTATACGTGCCGTAAACCCAGGCGGTTTTTGTGTTTTTAAGAGTGAATATAATCGGGTAAGCGCTCGTGCCGGTTTTAATCTCGGAGCCGTCTGCATTATTAATATCGCAGGTCATAACAAGATTATCGGCAGTAATGGAATCTATTTCATCCTTACTTGCAATAACGGTTATCTGCGCTCTCTGGAGAGAGGTAACCTTTGCGCTGTAGCCTGAAGGCGCGGAAGCACTAATATTGCTTCTTGAAATCACAAGCGTTTTGGTTTCGAAATCGCTTGGCACGGTAACCGTAACTTCAACCTCTTTAGTGCCGTCAAGCGCGGTCACGCCGCCGATTTCATTAATATTAAAGGTGAATTCATTATCTCCGACCTTAACCTGTGAAAAATCAATTTCGCCGAGGACTAAGCTGCCGTCTGCCGCGGTTTCAAGCACACCCGCTTCAATGCTCTTAACGGAATATTTTATTTCAACCAAATCCTTGGCGTTTGCAGGGGCGTTGATAAAGTTAACGGAGGGCTCAAGATTCTGCACCTTAAGCACGGGAATATTTGCCGTAACCTGCTCGCGGATTTTAACGTAATCAACCTTATTGCCGTTTTCATCAAGCGCAACGAGCTCGAGCTCGACGAGCTGCGATTCGGTTAAATTATTATCAAGCGAAACGCTTGCGGAAACGTTTTTAACCCTGCTGACGTAACCCTTAGGCCCTTCAACGGTAACCGTTTCCTCGCTTAAAGTGGTCTGCCCCGTTACGTAGCCGTCCGCAGTAAAATTAGTGTTTGAAAAGCTGATATCAATCGGAAAGCTCTGTTCATCGTAAATATCATAATACCCCTCAGCGGAAGTGGGATAATAGCTTACTATAGCGAAATCCTGACCCTCATTGGGAGTAACGAGAATCGGAACTGAATGATAGCCCGTTGAGGTTACCGTGCCCGTCTGTAGATATGCGGTGATATCACCCTCGTCAATATCCTTTGCAAGATATTTTTTGCAGGAAACGGTTACCTCAACCGTGATATCAGTGCTGTCATAATACTCAATGCCAAGCTGCTCGGCAAGCGTGTCCGAAAAATCAACGGCAACGGGAACGACGATTTTTTTTGTGGTTTCGGGGCTGTAGCTGATTGAGGTAACAACCCAGATAACAATCGCCGCAAGAACTGAAAGCGCGATTAAATACTTATCGTTATAAACAAGCTTTCGGATTGAAAACTTCTTTTTCTTTTTTGCTGCCATTATTTCTTCACCCTCCTAACAAGCCTTGTAATAATCTTATCATCGGAGGAGGAGCCGCTCGGAATAAACTCACTTCTTAAAATATCGCGCAGCTCGCCGTCTGAGATATCGCTTTTAAGCACTCCGCCCTTTGCAACGGAGATTGCGCCCGTTTCCTCGGAAACGACAACAACGAGCGCATCGCTTTCCTCGGAAAGACCGACTGCAGCGCGATGCCTTGTGCCGAAGGAGGATTTAAGCGGCTTCTGAGTGAGAGGCAGTATACAGCCAGCTGCATAAACCTTGCCTGCTCTGATAACCACTGCTCCGTCGTGCAGCGGCGTTTTGGGATAGAATATATTTTCAATCAGCGCGCGCGTTGCCTTGGCGTCAACAATCGTGCCGCTTTCAATAACGTTGCCGAGCAGAGTATCATTCTCAAACGCAATCAGTGCGCCCGTTTTAGTGTCGCTCATATTGGAGCACGCCTTAGTCGTTGCCTCAATGCAATCCTCAATTTCGGAAAGCTCAACCGCAACGCCCGGGTGAACTATCGTTTTAAAATTCTTTCTTGCGGTGCCCTTGCCGATTTGCTCAAGAATATTTCTGATTTCGGGGGCAAAAAGCACGACGACGATAAGAATGATATTATTGAAAATCTGCTTGAAAATTATCGTTGAAGCCTCCATTTCAAGGAGGTTAACAAGCGCGTAAACAACGACGATAAAAACAATGCCCTTAACAAGCTGCATTGCTCTTGTTTCTCTGATAATTCTTACGCAGACATAAATGATTACCGCAACGACAATTATGTCCAGCAAATCAATGAAGCCGAAGGTTGAAAAAACGCTCAGCACCTGATTAAAATAATTGTAAATCGAGCCCAAGATTAAAACATCCTAACAAAAAATATTTGATTAAATAACCTATCAATATAATAATAACATAAAATTATTTAAGAATAAAGGGAATATTAAATTTTTTTCAAAGCATTTAATAAAAATTCACAATCTTTTTTTGAGGTAAAGGCTGTTGGCGATATTCTGACGGTGCCGAGCTGCACGGTTTTAAAATGTCTGTGGGCAAGCGGAGCGCAGTGATAGCCCGCCCTGAGCGCAATATTGAAATCCGAAAGCCGCGCCGCAGTTTTCTCGCTTGAATAATCCTTATAATTAAATGAAATAATGGGAGCGCTCCGCCCCGCTTCCGGCATTGGGGTATAAAGCAGGCAATCGGGATTAGCCTCAAGCGCTGAATAAACAAAGCGGCAAAGAGAAAGCTCGTGCGAATAAATGTTATCCATACCGCGGGCACTGATATAATCAATGCCTGCGCCGAGCGAGATAATTCCGATATTATTAAGCGTGCCCGCCTCAAGCGCATCGGGCATAAAATCAGGCATATCGGCAGAAAGCGAGCTGCTGCCCGTACCGCCAACCATAAACGGATTGAGAATTACGCCGTCTGTTACGGCAATAAAGCCCGTGCCCATAAGCCCCATAAGGCTTTTGTGCCCCGCGCTGCAAAGAATATCAATATTATCCCGCGCTGCGTTTATCGGCATAACGCCCGCGGTCTGCGCAGCGTCAACGATAAAGCTTATGCCTTTTGAACGTGCGAGCGCGCCAAGCTCTGTAATCGGCAAAACGCACCCAAAGGCATTTGAAGCCGCGGTGCAGACAAGCATTTTTGTGTTGGGCTTAATCAGGGCGCGAAAATTATTAACACATATCTCAGGGTCATAATCAAAGGCGGCGATATCGTATTCGGCAACGCCCTCAAGCATAAGCCTGTGAACTACGCGGTAAACAGAATTATGCTCAAGCGATGAAATGATTATATGCGAGCCTGCCGTTATGCTTGAGCGGATTGCGATATTCAGCGCCTCGGTGCAATTCTTTGTAAAGGCGATATTCTGAGGCTCAAAGCCGAACATTGCGCCGATTTTCTCCCGCACGGAAAATATCTTTTCCGCAGCGTTCATTGATGCTGCGTAGCCGCCCCTGCCCGAATTGAAGCCGTAACGCCTGACCGCGTTTGCCGCTGCTGAAACCACCACGGCAGGCTTAGGATATGAGGTTGCGCTGCCGTCAAGATAAATCATCGGAATACTCCCCCAAAACCTTTATGCCCCTGCCGCGCAGAATATTCTTTGCCTTGAGCAGGCGCTTTTCCTCAACTCCGATTACGTAGCCGCAGCCGTCACCGCTCTGCGGATTTTCAATTCTTTTGATAACGGCAATAACGCCCGCCTCATGAAGCACTGATGCCGCACGCTGCGCAGTTGTGACCGAGCCGACTTTAATATATACAAGCATAAATAAAACCCCTTTTTGCAATTTCGTTACATAACATAATATGCAAAAAGAGGGATTTGATTAAAAAAATGAGCCCCCGCTCTTATGAGCGCAGGGGCAGATTTACGATATTAATTTTTTATAAGCTGAAATTATCTTTTCATGCTTACGTATGCCGCATCGCCAGAAGCGAGGATTTCGGCACATTTAAGTAAAAGCTTAAACATAATAAACCTGCCTCCTATAGAATTAAATTTGCAATTTCGGGTTGCCGTTTTCTGCGGTTTCCCGTTCCTCATTGCACCTTCATTATATTCGGCAGTTACCAAAAGTCAACAAAAATATACTACAGTTTATAATTTATTTACATTTGTAATATTTGCACAGTGAGTAACCGCTTACTCAATAATTTTGTTGAATATTTTTGGCTATTATGTACAATTATCAGCGTTTTAATGAATCGTATTAAGCAAAGGCTATTTAACTTCGATTTGCGAAAGAACTTCCCCGACCTTGCCGTGAATAACCAAATCTGCGAGCTTGTCCGCAGGGGTCGGGTCGCGGTTAATCAGCACGAAATGCTTACCGCTGAAATAGCGAATAAAGCCTGCTGCAGGATAAACGACGAGGCTCGTGCCCGCAACGATGAGGCAATCGGCGCTTGCAATAGCGTTAACCGCGCCGTCAATCGTATTGCCGTCAAGCCCCTCCTCGTAGAGAACTACGTCAGGCTTAATCAAGCCGCCGCATTTATCGCATTTCGGCACGCCGTCGGAATTAAGAATGTATTCCGCTGAAAACGCCTTTTTGCAATCCATACAATAATTCCGCAAAACAGAGCCGTGAAGCTCATAAACGCTCTTAGAGCCTGCTTTCTGATGAAGCCCGTCAATATTCTGAGTTACGACAGCACTCAGCTTGCCTGCTGCTTCAAGCTCCGCAAGCTTAAGATGCGCGGAATTCGGCTGCGCGTCAAGGCAGAGCATTTTATCACGGTAGAAATTATAGAAATAATCCTTATGCGAAAAGAAAAAGCTGTGGGAAAGGATTTCCTCCGGCGGGTAATCGTATTTCTGATTATAAAGGCCGTCAACCGAGCGGAAATCGGGAATTCCGCTTTCCGTTGAAACCCCTGCTCCGCCGAAAAACACGATATTATCGCTTTCATCAATTATCTGCTGAAGCAATTCGATATTATTTTCAGGCATATTACCACCTCAGAAATTCATATTATTCCAGCCCCACTGATTAGTGCCCGTGTATTTGACGTAAATCCTTTCAGCCTCAAGACCGAGAACGTCGCTGAAAATTGAACAGACCTCTTTAGTCATAGCCTCGCACTGCTCATCGGTTGATTTGCCGAAAACAGCCACGTCAACGAACGCCATAGGCATATTCTGCCCCTTAAAATACATATTATGGCTGTAATTAAAATTGAGCATAAGCCAGCCTTCGCTTTTGCCGAGAAGCCCGATGGCCTCGCCGAAGCGGGCTTTGATTTCCTCTTCCTGCTCCTTGCTGACTGCAAGATTAGTTGTTGTCTGAATAAAAGGCATAAATATTCCTCCCATAAATTTATACATTTATTATACAACTTTTCCCTCTTTCTTTCAATTTATTATTGTAATTAATCAACTTTAATGTTAGAATTATTTAGAAAAGGAGTGATAAATAATGAATATATGGCATGATATAAGCCCAAAGAGAATAAAAAAAGACTGCTTTTACGCAGTTATTGAGATTTCAAAGGGCGGCAAAAACAAATACGAGCTTGATAAGGAAACGGGTATGCTGAAGCTGGACAGAGTTCTGTTTACCTCAACTCACTACCCTGCCAACTACGGCTTTATTCCGAGAACTTATGCTAACGATAAGGACCCGCTTGACGTTCTTGTGCTTTGCAGTGAGATTATCAGACCGATGACGATTGTTGAATGCAAGCCCATCGGTGTGCTGATTATGGAGGATGACGGCGCAAGGGATGAAAAAATCATCGCAGTGCCGGTTAACGACCCGAATTACAGCTTCTATACCGATATTGACCAGCTGCCGCCTCACCGCTTTGAGGAAATTAAGCATTTCTTTGAGGTATATAAAACCCTTGAAAAGGGCAAGGGCGAAACCTCCGTTACCGAGGTTATGAACAAGGATGTGGCAATGGATATCATTCAGAACTGCATAGACGAATACATCAAGAACTTTCAGATGTAAGAACCTGTTATCTTTAATAATAAAAATACCGCAGAGGAAAACCTCTGCGGTTTATTTTTTATGCGCCCATATGGCGGTCGCAGCGCTTAACGAGCTCATCCCAGCGGCGGTCAACCTCTTTCTGGAATTCCTCAATCATCCACTCGTTGCCGGGCTTAAACATATGCTTAAATCTGCCCTGTTTTGAAAGCCATTCCTCAATCGGAACATTTTTGCGTGGCTCATAGTTAAGCACCCACACGCCGTCAATAACCTCAAACAAAGGCCAATAACGGGTTTCAACAGCAAGCTTGCAGATTTCAATAATATCGGGCGTATCATAGCGCCAGCCTCTCGGGCAGGGCGCCATAATATTGAGGAACGCCGCACCGGGAGTGTAAATAGCCTTTTCAGCCTTTATATGCAAATCACGGAAGTTCTGTACGAAGGTGGTCTGCGCAACGTAGGGAACCTTATGCTCCGCAATAATTGCAGCCAAATCCTTGCGATACTGCGGCTTACCGTTTGAAGCGGAGCCGACGGGAGTAGTGGTCGTATCCGCAAACTGAGGAGTTGCGGAGGAGCGCTGAATACCCGTGTTCATATATGCGCCGTTATCATAGCAAACGTAAACCATATCGTGCCCGCGCTCCATTGCGCCCGAAAGCGACTGGAAGCCGATATCATAGGTGCCTCCGTCACCGCCGAAGGTGATGAACTTATAGGTATCGTTAAGCTTACCCTTGCGCCTGAGCACGTTATAAGCACCCTCAACGCCGCTGAGGGTTGCGCCTGCGTTTTCGAACGCATTGTGAATATAGCTATCCTTATAAGCCGTGTAAGGATACATAAACGAGGAAACCTCAAGGCAGCCCGTTGCATTGCCGACAACGGCTTTATCCCCGGGCTTAACAGCCTTTAAAACGTTTCTAACGGCAATCGTGCCGCCGCAGCCCGCACACATTCTGTGCCCGCCGACGAGGCGGTCTTCCCTGCTGACAAATTCTTTGAAATTATACATACCGACTTGCCTCCTATTCTCTTACGCCAAGATAGCGGTAAGCATTGCCGACCATGCCGCCGTCGGCAATACGCTCAAGTTCAGCATAAATGCCCTCCATATCGGAAACCTGAACGTCCCTGCCGCCGAGGCCGTAAACGTAGTTAACGATTTCAGGGGTTGCCTTTGCTCTGTAAAGCGCTGCGGAAACCTCTGCACCGAGCGGACCGAAGCAATCGTTATAGCTCTCCGTTCTGTCCATAACGGCGATTGCCTTGCAGCCCTTAAGAGCCTTTGCAAGCTCCTCTGCCGGGAACGGACGGAACACGCGGATTTTAATTAAGCCAACCTTTTTGCCCTGAGCGCGAAGGTTATCAACGGCATCCTTAGTTGTGCCTGCTGCAGAGCCAATGATTACGACTGCAAGCTCGGCATCATCCATCTTATACTCTTCAAAGAGGCCGTATTCCCTGCCGCTCATCTTGGCAAATTCCTTTGCAACGTCAAGGCTGACCTTCTTTGCGTTTTTGAGCGCCTCAGCCTGAGCGCGCTTAGCCTCAAAATAATAATTAGTTACGGAATACGGACCGAGTGCCATAGGCATTTTGGGATTTAAAAGATAATTCTCGGGCTCATATTCACCAACGAAGTTTTTAACCTCATCATCCTCAAGCAGAGTGATATTCTCAACAGCGTGGGAAGTGATGAAACCGTCCTGGCAAATCATTACGGGGAGCTTAACCTTTTTATGCTCCGCAATGCGGTAAGCCATAACGAGGTTATCGTAAACCTCCTGATTATTCTCTGCATAAATCTGAATCCAGCCGGAGTCCCTTGCGCCCATTGAATCACTATGGTCGCAGTTAATATTAATCGGGCCCGAAAGCGCACGGTTAACGAGCGTTAAAACGCAGGGCAAACGGTTTGACGCGGCGAGATACAATTCCTCCCACATAAGCGCCATACCTGCTGAGGAGGTTGCCGTTACGGAGCGTGCGCCCGCTGCCTCTGCGCCGATAACGGCAGACATTGCGGAATGCTCCGACTCAACGGGAATGAACTCGGAATCAACCTGCCCGTTTGCAACGAGCTTTGAAAAATACTGCGGAATTTCTGTTGACGGCGTTATCGGGAAAGCCGCCATAACGTCGGGGTTAATCTGGCGGAGCGCCTCTGCAACGGCTTCGTTACCGCTTAATCTGTCTCTGCGAGCCATATTACTTTACCCCCTTCATAGTGATTGCGCCGACGTGGCACGCCTTTACGCAGATGCCGCAGCCCTTGCAATGGTCAAAATCAAAATCAGCGCGCTTGCCGCCGATTACGGGAATAGCGCTATCCGGACAAACAGGAACGCACATAAGGCACTGAATGCATTTGCCCCAGTGAAGCTCAGGCTTAACAGAGCTCCATTCGCCCGTATTGAACTCAAGCGAGGTTGCGGGGCCGTAAATCTGCATACCCTCGGTTAAATCCTGCCATTTGCAGTCAAGGCCTAATTTATTTACATCGGATTTCATATCGGCTGCCTCCTTACTTAACTTCATCAAACGCCATTCGAAGCGCATTCATATTGCCCTCAATAACCTCGGGCTTTGAGGAGAATTTATGGTTAAACGAGGTTTCCATTTCGCTCATAAACTCAACGTAATCCATAACGCCGGAAACCTTGACGATACCCGCAAGCATAGGCGTATTCGGGAAATACTTGCCGAGGCAGGCTTTTGAAACCTTGCGAGCGTCAATAGTATAAACCATGCCCTTATAGCCGTTGAGGTGAGGAATAAGCTCCTCCTTGGGCTTTGCGGAATTGATAAGGATTGCGCCTTTTTCGGAAAGCCCGTTTGTAACGTCAACCGCTTCAAGAAGCCCTTCGTCAACTACAACTACGAAATCGGGATGATAAATATTTGAGTGAACGCGGATTTCATCCTTGCTTATTCTGTTATAAGCAGTTATCGGCGCGCCCATTCTTTCGGGACCGTATTCCGGAAAGCCCTGAACGAAGCTTCCCGTTTTAAAGGCAACGTCTGCAAGCAGCAGAGCTGCGGTTTTTGCGCCCTGACCGCCCCTGCCGTGCCAGCGGATTTCAACACAATTATTCATAATGCAATCTCCTCTCGGATAATTCAAGTACTTGTTAAATAATCCCCTCATTCGACGGCTGCGCCGCCACTCATACCGAGGAATATGACAACAAAAAACGCCCCTTTGCCAAAAGGCAAAGAGGCGATAATTACTTACCGTGGTACCACTCTTTTTCGTCAAAACGACGCACTCAACGAACCGACATTCGCTTGCAAAATAACGGTTGCTGCCGTCTGCGATTACTGTAATTCATCGCAGCCACTCAGGGATGATATTACGATTACGCCCTCTATGCCTTGCACCAACCGGCAATTCTCTGGAAAAGTTTAGCAACCGCTTTTTGTTCCCGTCAATGTGTTTCTCTTTTAATTTTTAATGATTATAATGCATAATTATTAATTTGTCAAGAAAAAATGAATAAAAAAATCAGCCCTGCAATAAAGCAGAGCTGAAAAAGAAAGGAGAATATATTAATACATGCCGCCCTGAGCTGCTGCAGCCATAGCTGCTGCCTGTGCAGCATCAGCCTGCGGGTCTTTAATATCTGTAACAAGTGATTCCGTTGTGAGCACCATAGCTGCAACGGAAGCGGCATTCTGGATTGCGGAGCGGGTTACCTTTGCAGGGTCAACGATACCGCTTTCCATCATATCGCAAAATTCATTCTTGGCAAAATCATAGCCGTAATCAGCCTTATCGGAGCTGATAATCTTATCAAGGATAACGGAGCCCTCCATACCTGCATTAGCGGCAATCTGGCGAACCGGCTCCTCAAGCGCTCTGAGAACGATTGCAACGCCGGTTTTGAAATCAGCATCATCGGTATCAAGCAGAGCCTCAACTGCAGGAATTGCATTAACGAGAGCAACGCCGCCGCCTGCAACGATGCCCTCCTCAACAGCAGCCTTTGTTGCTGCAAGAGCATCCTCAATGCGAAGCTTCTTTTCCTTCATTTCGGTTTCGGTTGCCGCACCGACCTTAACAACAGCTACGCCGCCTGCAAGCTTTGCAAGGCGCTCCTGAAGCTTTTCCCTGTCAAAATCAGAGGTGGTGGTTTCAATTGCGGTTTTAATCTGGCCAACGCGAGCCTTGATTTCGTTTGAATCGCCTGCGCCGTCAACGATAATAGTGTTTTCCTTGGTTACCTTAACCTGGCGAGCCTTACCGAGCATTGCCATTGTTGCATCCTTAAGCTCGATGCCGAGGTCTGCAGTGATAACCTGACCGCCTGTGAGGATTGCAATATCCTGAAGCATTTCCTTTCTTCTGTCACCAAAGCCGGGTGCCTTAACGCAAACGCAGGTGAAGGTGCCGCGAAGCTTGTTGAGAAGAATTGTCTGGAGAGCCTCGCCCTCAACATCCTCTGCAACGATTACGAGCTTCTGACCGCTCTTGAGAACTGCCTCAAGAAGAGGAAGAATATCCTGAACGGTGGAAATCTTTTTATCGGTGATAAGCAGGAGTGCGTCGTCAATAACAGCCTCCATCTTATCGGTGTCTGTTACCATATAGGGAGAAATATAGCCCCTGTCAAACTGCATACCCTCAACGACTTCGCATACGGTGTCTGCGGTTTTGGATTCCTCAACGGTGATAACGCCGTCTGCGGAAACCTTATCCATAGCGTCTGCAATAAGAGTGCCGATATATTTGTCTGCTGCGGAAACGGTTGCAACGCGGGCAATATCATCACTGCCCTTAACCTGGCGAGAATTAGCCTTAATTGCCTCAACAGCAGCGTCAACAGCAGCCTTAATGCCGTTTTTAACAACCATCGGGTTTGCGCCTGCGGCAACATTTTTCATACCCTCGCGAACGAGCGCCTGAGCAAGCAGGGTTGCGGTTGTTGTGCCGTCGCCCGCATCATCATTAGTTTTTGAGGAAACTTCTTTAACGAGCTGTGCGCCCATATTTTCAAACGCATTATCAAGCTCGATTTCCTTTGCGATTGTTACGCCGTCGTTTGTGATAAGCGGTGAGCCGTATTTTTTATCAAGAACAACGTTTCTGCCCTTGGGGCCGAGTGTGATTTTTACGGTATTTGCAAGCTTATCAATACCGCTTTGAAGCGCCTTGCGGGCTTCCTCACCATAAATAATATCCTTTGCCATAAAGCATTACCTCACTTTCCGAATTAAAGCGGCTTATTCAACAACTGCAAGAATGTCCTTAACGGAAGCAATTGTGTATTCCTTACCGTCAACCTTAACGGATGTGCCGCTGTATTTAGCTGTAATAACCTTGTCGCCCTCTTTAACGGTCATAGGGTCCTCCTCAGTGCCGGGGCCGACTGCAACAACCTTCATAAATTCAGGCTTTTCCTGCGCTGAAGCTGCGATATAAAGACCTGACGCGGTTGTTTCCTCTGCTTCAAACTGCTCAAGCAAAACCTTATCTGCAAGTGGCTTGATTGTCATATAAATCACCTCTGATTAAAATATTCATTATTGAGTTAGCACTCTTTTCCTCCGAGTGCTAAATACTATTTTAGCAAGAATTTTTCATTTGTCAAGAGTATTAACAAATATTTCAAAATTATAGCATAAAAAATACATATTATAAAAAAATCCCACTCAAATATTATGAATGGGATTTTAGTTTTATTCAATTATGCACACAGCATGCGCTGCAATTCCCTGCCCTGCGCCTGTAAAGCCGAGCTTTTCCTCAGTGGTTGCCTTTACGGAAATCTGAGAAACATCGCACCCGCAGGCTGAGGCAATATTCTTTCGCATATCCTCAATATACGGAGCAAGCTTCGGAGCCTGGGCAATTACCGTTGAATCTATATTGCCCACCTTATAACCCTCATTCTCAATCAGAGCAACAACCCTTTGGAGAAGGACGAGGCTGTCCGCCCCTTCATATTCCGCAGAAGTATCGGGGAAATGCTTGCCGATATCGCCAAGCGCAGCCGCGCCGAGAAGCGCATCCGAAATTGCGTGAAGCAGAACGTCGGCATCCGAATGACCGAGCAGACCGACATTGCTTGGAATATCAACGCCGCCGATAATGCATTTTCTGCCCTCAACAAGGCGGTGAACGTCATAGCCGTGACCGATTCTCATAACTCTTCTCCCCTCATTTTATCAATACTTTCCGCAAGCGGGATATCGCCCGGAGTTGTTATTTTGATATTCTCATAATCGCCGATAACAGCGCTGACCTTCATTCCGAGTGCCTCAACAAGCTGGCAATCGTCAGTATAATCCTTCCCGTTTTCCCTTGCTCTTTGAAGCGCTTGCTTATACAAAGCAAAATCAAAAATCTGCGGAGTTTGAATTGAAACCAGATGCTTTCTGTTTGGCGTGCCGACTATATTCAAATCCTCATCAACAATTTTGATTGTATCCTTAACGTAAACTCCCGTAGCCGCCGCCTTTGTGAGCTGCGCCTCGTCAAGCGTTTTAAGGATTGTCTGCTGAGTAACAAGAGGGCGTGCGCCATCGTGAATAATAATATAATCGCACTCGTCAATTACCTCAACGGCGTTGCTTATGCTGCCCTGCCTTGTTTTTCCGCCGATAACGAAGGTTACGCTTTCATCGGGCAGAAGCTCCGAAAACGCCTCCAAATCACATTCCCTGCAGACGACGATAACCTCGTCAATCTCAGGCAAATCAAGAAACGCCTCAACGCTTTTTTCAAGCACGGTTTTGCCGTTTATTTCAAGAAGCAGCTTGCTTTTATCAATTCCCATTCTTGTGCCGCTGCCTGCACACAGAATTACTGCAACGTTAAACAATTTCCTTTATCCTTTCAAGCTCCGCTTTATTCGGAGTTACGTATTCCGTTTTATAATCATCATAAATAACCATACCGGGCTTTGCGCCGTTTGGCTTTTTAACGTTTTTCACAATCGTGTAATCCACTGCAACGTTTGAGGAGGCTTTTGCCCTGCTGTTTATAACAGCAAGCATTGCCGCCTCACGAATAAGCTTATCCGTGAATTCCCTGCCGTCATTAACAGCAATCAGGTGCGAGCCTGGGCAGTCCTTTACATGAAACCATAAATCATAATTGCGTGCGGTTTTAAGCGTTAAGCGATCATTCATCAGGTTATTTCTGCCAAGCAACAGCCTGAAGCCCTCGCTGCTTTCAAACTCTCGCGGCTTGAGCGCCTTTGCCTTAACGGCTTTCTTTACGCTTTTCTGCTTAATAAATCCCGTCTGTGCAAGCTCCGCTTTAATCTCGGAAATCTCCGCATCGGTTGAAGCGCGGGAAAGCGCGTCTATAACGGAATCAAGATATTCCGCCTCCTGCTTTGCAGCCTCAATGAAATCCGAAAGCTTAGTTTCGGCAATCTGCTTTTTGCGGTATTCCTTATAATATTTCTGCGCGTTCTGCATCGGATTTAACGCAGGGTCCGCAGGAATTTTTATTTTCTTATTATCATCATAATAATTAATTACATCATAGAACGGCGCGCCCTTTTGCAGCTGATACTGATTTGCAATTATCAAATCGCCATAGATTTTATATTTATCCTTATCACGGCAATCCGCAAGCTCCTTCTCGCGGTTAACAGCCTTACGCACCGCGCGCTCCTGCAGGGTTTGCAGAGTTTTGAAAAGCTCACCCGAGCGCTGATTAATTCTGTCTGCCCTGACCTTTTCATAATAAAAGAAATCAAGGCAGGCTGAAAAGCTTTCAAAATATTTAATTTCCGCAAGCGAGCCGTACTGCGATATCGGCATAAAGGAGAAATCAAGCGGTGTATCCGTAATAACCGCACAGGGCTTAGGGCATTGTGCATACTGCTTAATTGCTTCAAGCGAAATGCCGTTTTCATACTCACGGCAAATTATCGGAGAAACGCCGAGTACCGCTTCCTGAAATGCCTTAGCCTCGCCCTTATCGCTTGCGTTTATTCTGTCTTTAATATCGCTTAAATCATCCGTAAGTATATTCAGCTTATTCTGTGCAGGCGGGGCAATATAAGGCTCCGACGGCATAACAGGACGGCTTGAACGCGATTCATCAAGCCTCTTGACGGCATCAACTATCCCGCCGTTTTCATCAACAAGAATTATATTGCTGTACCTGCCCATAATTTCGAGCACGAGAGAGTACTCAACCCTGTCGCCCATTTCATTTGTGGCAGAAGCGTTTATTCTTATTACCCTTTCGAGCCCCTCCTGAGATATTGAGGTTATCCTTGCACCCATTAAATACTTACGCAGGAGCATACAGAGCATCGGGGGCTTTGCGGGGTTTTCGGGCGGAAACTCCGTGAAATACAAGCCCGAGGAGCCTGAACGGCAGGAAAGCAGCAGCTTCTTTGAACCCTCTCTTGAACGCAGAGAAAGCACCAGCTCCTCCTTTGAGGGCTGATGTATTTTCTCAATAAAAGCGCCGTTTGCAAAGGCGGCTATTTCATTTTTAAGATGGAATAAAAATATACCGTCAAGCGCCATAAGCTTTCCTTAAAAATCAAAAGTTTTAACGGGGTTTTGCTGATTACCCCAAACAAATTCAACCTCGGGAAATTCAGCCTTAAGCATATCAAGCAGCCTTGAAAAGGCTTCGCTTTCCGTTTCAAAATGACCCGCGCTGATAACCGCAAAGCCCTGCTCCGCAGCATTAAGCATCGAGTGATATTTCATATCGCCCGTCAAAAAGCAATCGGCGCACTGCATTGCATCGTTAATATATTCCTCGCACGCGCCTCCGCCGACTGCAACGGTTTTAATCGGATTATCGGTTTCAGTATACCTTATGCCTGCCGTGCCGAGCCTGTCAGCAACAAGCTGTGCAAAATCATCAATGCTCATCTCACATTCAAGGCTGCCCCTGACTATGAAGGTGTTTTCAATCGGCTCAACATTATTAATGCCGAGAATTTTGCAAAGATTTGCATTAATCCCCTGCTCTGCCTTATCAAAATTAGTGTGAGCTGAAATAACGGAAACACTGTTATTAGCGCAGGTGTAAACCGCGCTGCCCTCAATAATCTCGCTTAACGGGCTGAAAATAATCGGGTGGTGTGAAACCACTAAATCCGCGCCGTAATCAGCGGCGAGAGTGCAGACCGCCTTTGTTGCATCAAGCGAAAGCACCGCCCTTTTAACCTCCTTATCAAAGGAGCCAATAAGCAGCCCTGAGTTATCCCATTCCTCCTGAGTTTCAAACGGAGCAAGAGTGTTTATATAATTGTAAATATCCCTAACTGTCGGCATCTTTATCACCTAAAGCCTTGTGAATTTTATTTATAACGGCGGAATAATCCTCCCCGCCCTTTTGCTTATTTTCAAGATAATTTAACAAATGAGAAAAATATTCTTTATGTGTGTAATCGCTGATTTTGCCGAGAAAACAAAAGGCATCGTCAACCTCAGAGCATTCGCCGGTATAAACCGCGTCAAACACGCTGTAATAATGCCTGCCCTCTTTAACGATAAAATCAGTCTGTATTTCAAAACCGTTGGCATAAAGCCAGCGGCGCAGGATTTCAGGATGAGTCATAGGATTAAAAATGAAATAGTATTTATCATTTTTAACCCAAGGGGCTTTGCTCATTATTTGGGCAATCAGCTCGCCGCCCATTCCGCAGATTGCGATATCCTCAACCTCATCGGGATTAACGCTCTGCAAGCCGTCAGACAGCACGCAGATGATTTTATCTCCGAAGCCGAGCTCATCAACAAGGCGCTGACAGGAAGCAAGCGGACCCTCGTTAATATCCGCGGCAAAAGCGCTGCGGATTATGCCCCTTTCAAGCAGATAAACAGGAAGAAAGCCGTGGTCACATCCTATATCGGCAAGGGCGGTATTTGCCCTCACCAGGGAAGCCACGGCATTCAGTCTTTCAGTCAGCTTAATCATTGAGATTAACCGAGAAGCTCATTAATTGCGGCAATAAGCTCATCAGCATCCGTGCCGTGAACATAGCAAGCCTGCTCAATTGTTTCTCCCCTTGAAGCGGGGCAGCCGAGGCAGTGCATACCAATCTCTAAAAAGAGCGGTGCGGCATCGGGGCAGATATCAAGAACATCGCCGATAATAGTGTCTTTATTAACCTGTGCCATTTTATTTTCCTTCTTTCTTTGATATAGTACCAAATTACGCCCTATATTATAGTACAAATTAAAAGGGTTTGCAAGTGGTGAATTTTTATGTTAATATAGTTTTTGTAAAAAGAGGTGACATTATGAGCGAAAATGAAGAATACAACTGGAAATTTGACGCATTTATGGGCGGCGTGCAGGACGGCGGACTGCGCTCAACGCTTGAGATACATATGCTTGTTTGCTATCTTGTTGCAAACGTTAAGGAAAAGATGACTGCCGACGTTATTACGGAAACGGTTGTTGAGGGCGAATTTGCAAATTATTTTGAAACAAGCAGCGCACTGCAGAGCCTTATAGACAGAGGGCTTATTTTGCAGGATGAAAAAGGACGACTGACGGCAACGGATAAATGCAAGGAATATATTACTTTGGTTGAAAACGAGCTGCCGTGGACGATTAAGACGCGTTCGCTAAAACTCGCCTCCACCCTTGCAGTGCGCAAAAAATTTGAAAAGGAAAACGGCGCGGAGATTACCGAAAAGGACGGGAATTATTTCGTTACCCTGCATATCAAAAGCGAGGCGGGCTTTGACGTTTTAACGCTGACGTTACTCGCCGTTTCCTACGATGATGCAATGGATATTAAAAACAAATTCTTTGAAGACCCGATTACGGTTTACAACAGCATTATGAAGATGCTTTATTGATGGATAATACTAATTGGGAGTTGTCAAATTGAAGTGACCAGTGGCTAGTGACCAGTTATTGGTCGGGATTGCTCAGCCGCAGACGGCTCACCCCTCTGTCAGCTATCGCTGACTTCTCCCCTGTCAAGGGGAGTACCCGCACCCGATTATATTCGTAGAGAAGCGACCCCCAACTGACCACTGACCACCGGACACTGACCACTTCGCGAGCAGCGCGACACACTCTGATTTGTTAAAATATTAAAGGACTTGTGCGGATTGCACAAGTCCTTAGTTTTTATCTTATTCAGCGTCCTCAGCGGGAGCTTCCTCTGCTGCTTCTTCAGCAGGTGCTTCCTCAGCGGGAGCCTCTTCAACTGCCTCTGCAGGAGCCTCTTCAACGGGAGCTTCCTCAGCAGGAGCCTCTTCAACTGCCTCTGCAGGAGCTTCTTCGGCAACCTCAGCAGGTGCTTCCTCTGCTGCTTTCTCGGCAGGAGCGTCATCCTGAAGCGCTTCAATCTTTTCCTCCGGCTTCTCAAGAAGCTGCTTGATTGAAAGGCTTACTCTCTTCTTATCAAAATCAATATCTGTGATAAGAACGTTAACAACGTCGCCAACCTTGAGAACGTCACCCGGAGTCTTTACTCTTTCCCAGCTGATCTGGCTGATATGTATAAGACCTTCAATACCCGGAACAACGGTTGCGAATGCGCCGAATGCGGTTAAACCGACAATCTTTGCCTCAAGCTGTGAGCCGACGGGATAATCTCTCTTGAGGATTTCCCAAGGATTATCCTCAATCTTTTTGAAGCCAAGTGAAATCTTGTGTGACTCAGCGTCAAGAGCCTTGATGTAAACCTCAACCTGATCACCAACGTTAACAACCTCAGACGGATGCTTAATGCGAGTCCAAGAAAGCTCGCTGATATGAATCATACCGTCAACGCCGCCGATATCAACGAAAGCGCCGTAATTTGTTAATGACTTAACTGTGCCTGAGAGTTTCATACCCTCTTCAAGCTTTGCCCAAGCCTCTTCGCGGGCTGCCTTCTTTTCCTCGTTAAGAACAACCTTGATTGAGCCCGTTGCACGTCTTCTTGCAGGATTGATGTCAATAATCTTAAACCTTGCAGTTGTGCCCTTTAAAATATCAAGCTCCTGATTGCGAGGAACGCCTGTTAATGATGCGGGAATAAATACTCTTGTGCCGTTAACGCTTGCAAGCACGCCGCCGCGAACTACCGCAACGATTACGCCCTCGAGAACCTCATCATTCTCCTTAGCGGCAACGATATCATCCCAGCCCTTGAATGCGTCCGTAAGCTTCTTTGAAAGCTTGAGAACGCCTTCCTGATCATCAGTTTTCATGATGATTAAATCGAGAACATCGCCGATTGAAACAACGTCTTCGCATTTATCAAACGGCTCCGAGGATAAATCATCATAGGCGATTACGCCTGTTTGCTTTCTGCCGATAACATCAACGAACACCTCTGACGGGGTGATGTTAACAACAGTTCCCTTAACGATTTTGCTTGTGTCATCATCGCTGAAAGATTGTTCGAGCATTTCTGCGAAGGTTTCACCATCAGCAGATGCTTCGACAGCAGCCTTATCGGCAGTATCAGCGGTTTCTGCTGTCTCAGCAGCAACTTCAGCTGCCTCAACTTCCTTTTCTTTAATTTCTTCGGACATGGTTTTTAGTACCTCCTTAATGATTACGGACGGTGTTGACGCGCCCGCTGTAACTCCAACTACTTTATAAGGCGATAAATCAAGCAAAGAAAGCTCCGCCGCAGTTTCAATTAAAAACGTCGGCGCATTTTCAGAGCAAACATCACGCAGCTTACAGGTATTGGACGAATGGCGACCTCCGACGACAAGCATAGCGTCACACTCCTTGGACAGTGAAAACGCTTCAGTCTGCCTATCGGATGTAGCATTACATATTGTATCAAATATTTCGCAATTTGTACATACTTTTTTTATAATTTCTTCGCATTTTTTCCATTCTTCGAGGCTGAAGGTGGTTTGCGAAACGCAAATCAGGGGTAAATCAGCGTTAAAGCCCTCTGAATCAAGTATCGAAAGCAGCTCCTTTTCATTCTTAAACACGAAGCTTTTGCCCGTGCAGAAGGAGCGGATTCCCCTGACCTCCGGATGATTTTCATCACCCGCGATAAGGGTTATTGCTTCTGGCGGCTGCTTTTTTACGATATTGTGAATCTTAAGCACGAACGGGCAGGTTGCGTTAATATAAGGAATATTTCTGCTTTCAATATCCTCAATAACCTCTTTTTCAACCCCGTGTGTGCGAACGACGATTTTATAGCCCTCTTTGCAATCAGCAGGGCTTTCAATTGCCTCAACGCCCTTTTCAAGCAAATCATCAACAAGCTGCTGATTATGGATTATGGGGCCGAGAGTGCACACCTTTTCGCCCTTTTCAACGAGGTCATAAACGAGATTAACAGCTCTGTCAACCCCGAAGCAGAAGCCCGCGGTTTTTGCAAGCTTAATCTGCATTATGAGCACCTTCCCAAAGAGCGAGAATATTATCCATTACCTTATCGGCAGCAGCCCTGATTTCCTCCTGAGACACCTCAGTCTTATTGAGGCCGAGCTCTTCATTAGTGAGAAGCTTGCCGTAAAGCATTTTTGTTTTCTTAAAAGGCTTAACCTTGCCCTTTGCATAAATACAGGCAGGAAGCACGTCAGCGCCCGTGTTATGAGCAATAATTGCAACGCCTGACTTTGCTTTCTGAGGCACGCCGTTTTTGTCCTTAATACGCTTACCCTCGGGGCAAAGCGCCATTACGTGACCCTCGTTAATAATCTTTTCGCCGTACTCAATTGCCTTAGCGCTGTCTCCCTTTCCCCTGTTAACCGGGAAGCCGTAAAGATGCATAATTACCCAGCCGACAACGGGATTTTTGAAAAGTTCAATCTTTGCCATAAAGTGAAGCGAAGGCATCTGCTTCGGAAGCGAAGCAAAAAGAGGGTCCGCCATACAGGTGTGATTAATTGCAACTATGTATTTATGGTCCTTATCCTGCGGGATATTTTCAAGCCCCTCAAACTCAACGGGATAGAGCACCTTAAAAATAGGACCGATGCACTTTTTTACGAAGCCGTAAAACTTATAATGCTTAACAACGGAATAATCAAAATCAATCATTACTGAAGACCTCCCTTTTCCTTAATTATGCCGATAATCAGGGCTATGCTTTCCTCAAGCGTGAGCTTTGAGGTATCCGCCATAACGGATTCCTCGGTCGGCTTAAGGGGTGCGATTTCTCTGTGGCTGTCCTGATAATCGCGCTTATTAACGTCTTCCAGAACCTCTTCAAAAATTACGCTTTCGCCCTTTTCAACAAGCTCCTTATAGCGGCGCTCTGCGCGGCATTCCGGAGAAGCGAAAAGAAAAATCTTAACCTGAGCGTCTGGCAGCACGACGGTGCCGATATCCCTGCCGTCCATAATAACGTTATTGGTGCGGGCAATGCTGCGCTGCAGCTCAAGAAGGAATGCGCGAACCTCCGGAATTTTGGAAACGTTTGAGGCGCCCATGGAGATTTCCTGAGTGCGGATTAAGGAGGAAACGTCCTCCCCGTTAAGAATTACGCACTGCGCTCCCGTTTCGTCAAATGCAAGCTCAACCTTCGTGTCCTCAAGCATTTTAATAATTTCGGCGTCATCGTCAATAACGCCGTTTCTGACTGCGTTAAGAGCCACGGCACGGTAAAGCGCGCCGGTGTCAACGTAAATGAAGCCGAGCTCCTTTGAAGCAGCCTTTGCAATAGTGCTTTTGCCTGCGCCTGCAGGTCCGTCAATAGCAACGTTAATCATAATCATTTTTCCTTACATATTTTTTTGAAATGAAAACATTTCCGATTAACTAAAATAAGTTGTTTCCGCAGAGATAGCCCGTTGAAAAGGCAATCTGCAGATTGAAGCCGCCCGTATAAGCGTCAACGTCAATAACCTCGCCTGCAAAAAAGAGGTTTGAGATGATTTTTGAATTCATCGTTTTCGGCTCAATCTCCTTAACGTCAACCCCTCCGCTTGTTATAATTGCGGCGTCAATATCATAAAACGAGGTTACGTCAAGCGAGAGATTTTTTATAAGCTCTACGAGGGAATGCCGTTCCTCTCTGGTGATTTCATTCACCTTTTTTGAAGGCTCAATTCCGCTTAAGGAAACTATAACAGGAATGAGCTTTTTTGGCAATAATTTTGAAAGCGAGTTTATAAAATCTTTATTGCTTTCCTCTGAAAAATCGCGCAGAATTCTTTTATCAAGCGCCTGAAAATCAAGCGCGGGCTTTAAATCAATGCTTATTGTGCAGGGACCGTTTTTGAAATTACGGATATGGCTTGAGGCTGAGAGAATTACGGGGCCGCTCACTCCGAAATGAGTGAACAGCATTTCGCCGAAATCCTCATAAAGCAGCTTGCCGTTCTGATAAAGCTTAACGCCGACGTTGCGCAGGCTTAAGCCCTGCAGCCTTGTGATGAAATTATTGCTGCAGACGAGCGGCACGAGGCTGGGCTGAATTTCCGTTACGGTGTGCCCTGCCTGACGGGCAAGGATATATCCGTCTCCCGTTGAGCCCGTTGCGGGATAGCTTTTGCCGCCGGTGCAGATTGCAACGCTTGAGCATTCAAGCCTGCTGCCGTCCTCAAGAAGCACGGCTGAAATCCTGTTTTCATCAAATTCAAAGGATTTAACGGTTCCGTGAATGAACTTTACGCCCGCTGCTTTTGCATTATTAACAAGCGCATCAACGACATCAACCGCCTTATCTGATTCAGGGAAAACTCTGTTGCCCCTTTCAATCTTCGTTTTAACGCCCAAATCCTCAAAAAAAGCGATGGTATCATACGGCATAAAGGCGGAAAAGGCAGAGTAAAGAAACCTTGGATTTTTCGGGACGAAGCCGATAAGCTCCTCCAAATCAAAGGTTGCGTTTGTAAGATTACACCTGCCCTTGCCTGAGATTAAAACCTTGCGGGCACAGCGAGGCATCTTCTCAATTATAACGGTTTCGTTACCCTTTTTTGCGCTTTGAGCGGCTGCCATCAAGCCTGAAGCGCCGCCGCCGATGATGATTGCTTTTGACATAGTTTATTCCAATTCGCTCAGCTGCTGAGAGGTTTCCTCCCACTCCTCATAAAGGGCGGAGAGAGCTTCTGATTTTTCCTCGTGCCGAGCGTTGATTTTAAGATATTCCTCATATGGAGGATTATTATTAAGCTGCTCGCTGAGGAGACCTATCTCCTCTTCCAAATCCTCAATTTCGCTTTCAAGACGGGACAGCTTCGTTTTCAACTTGCGCAGATTGCTTTGAGCTTCCTTTTTGAGCTTATACTCGTTAACCTTAGGCTTAGCCTCCTGCTTCTTTTCCTGAGCGGCAACGAAGCGGTGCTCTGCATAATCGTCGTAATTGCCGAGATATTTATTAACGCCCGTGGGGGTTAACTCGAGAATTCGGGTTGCGAGCTTGTTTATAAAATATCTGTCGTGCGAAACGATGAGCATCGTGCCGCTGTAATCAAGCAGCGTGTTTTCAAGCTCCTCTCGCGAAGCGGCGTCAAGATGATTGGTGGGCTCGTCCAGCAGCAGGAAGTTATACTTGCCGAGCATTAATTTGAGCAGCGCAATTCTTGCCCTTTCGCCACCGGAGCAATCGCGCAGCGGACGATAAACCTCGTCGCCCTTGAAAAGAAAAGCCGCAAGAGCGTTGCGCACCTTGGTTTCGGTCATCGCGGGAAAGGCGGACCACACCTCTTCAATCGCGGTTTTATTCAAATCAAGCTTTGCCTGCACCTGGTCAAAATAGCCCGTGAACAGATTTGCGCCGAATTTATATCCGCCCGAGTTTTGCGTGTAATCGCCCGTAAGTATTTTCAACAGAGTTGTTTTTCCGCAGCCGTTATCTCCGACGAGAAACACGCGTTCTCCCCTGCCGATATCAAAGCTTACGTTGCTGAAAACCTCCTTATCGCCGAAGGCTTTGCACAAATCCGTAACGGTTAAAACCTCCTCGCCCGAAACGGCTTTCGGCGTGAAATCAAAGCGGATGGTTTTCTGCTTACTGTCCGGCACGACGAGTTGCTCTTTGAGCTTTTCAAGGGTTTTTTCCTTGCTCTCCGCCGTCTTGATGCTCTTTTCTCTGTTCCACTGGCGGAAGCGGGTAATCATCTCCTCAAGGCGCTCTATCTCGCGCATATCGTTTTCGTATTTTTCCTCAATCGCTTTTTGCTCTGCCTGCTTCTTTTTCAGAAATTCGGAGTAATTGCCCTTATAGGAACGGATTTTTCCGTTTTCAAGCTCAATGGTTTTATCGGTGATTTTATCAAGAAAATATCTGTCGTGCGAGATAACGATGAACGCCTTGTTGAAGGTTGAAAGAAAGCCCTCAAGCCATTCAACCGCGCTGATATCAAGGTGATTGGTAGGCTCGTCAAGCAGGAGCAAATCCGCCTTTGCAAGCAGCAGCTTTGCCAAAATCAGCTTTGAGCGCTGACCGCCCGAAAGCTTTGAGGTTGGCATACCGAACTCCGCTTCGGCGAAGCCTAAGCCCGTAAGTGCGGAGCGGGTTAAGCTTTTATAAGTGAGCCCGCCGTTTTGATTGAACTGATTTGACAGCAAATCCTGCCTTGCAATCAGCTCGGCGCTCGGGTTATTAACGAGCTCGTTGGCAATTCTTTCAAGCTCCGCTTCGGTTTCAATCAAATCCGAAAAAACGGAAATAAGCTCCTCCCACACGGTTCTGTTTTCCGAGCAGGTGTGCTGCTCCATATAGCCGAGCTTAACGTTTTTGCCGATAAAGGCATCGCCGGCGGTAGGCTCATATGCCCCCGTTAAAATCTTAAACAGAGAGGTTTTGCCTACGCCGTTTGAGCCGATGAAGCCCACGCGGTCCTTTTCATTTATTTCAAATGAAACGTTTGAAAACAGCGTGTTTTCACCGAAGGCAAGTGTTAAATTTTGAACGCTTACAACTGCCATCTCATTAACCTTTAAACTAAAAATAATTAACAGATAATATTTTACCATTTATTTACTTGAATGTGAAGAAAAATTTTGATATTATAATTACATATTTTGATAAAGAGGTTTTTTGTGATGGAAATTTTGGAATTAAAACCCGTATTCAAGGATTACATTTGGGGCGGCACAAGGCTGAAGGATGATTTCGGCTTTGAAACCGACGTTGACCCCGTTGCCGAGGGATGGATGCTTTCCTGCCATAAGGACGGCAAAAACACGATTATCGGCGGCGAGGCTGACGGCGAAACGCTTGAGGAGTATATCGAAGCAAACGGCAGAGCAAAGGTGCTCGGCGCGAACGCGGATAAATTCCCCTACTTCCCCGTTCTTATAAAGCTTATTGACGCGAAGGACAATCTTTCAATTCAGGTGCACCCCGATAACGAATATGCCGCAAGGGTTGAGGGCGAATTCGGCAAAACCGAAATCTGGTATGTGCTTGATGCAACGGACGACGCTACGCTCGTTTACGGCTTCAAGGATAAAATCAGCAGTGAGGAATTCAGGGCTGCGATTGAAAACAACACACTGATGGACGTGCTTAACGTGGTTAACGTTAAAAAGGGCGATTTGTTTTTCATTGAGGCGGGCACCGTGCACGCCATCGGCAAGGGCACGCTGATTGCGGAAATTCAGCAGAACAGCAATTCCACCTACCGCGTTTACGACTACGGCAGAATCGGCAAGGACGGCAAGCCGAGAGAGCTGCACATCAAAAAGGCAGTTGACGTTTCCAAAACGGAGCCTGCAAAATACGAGATTAAGCCTTTCGGCGAGAAGGAGGAAATCAGCGGCGGCGCAAGGCAACTGCTGACGGAATGCGATTTATTCACAGTTTGGCATTATGACGTTGACGGCGAAATCACGCTCAGCGCAGACGAAAAGAGCTTTAACCACATACTTGTCATTGACGGCGAGGGCGAAGCAGACGGCATAAAAATCAAAAAAGGCTCAAGCCTTTTCGTGCCTGCAAATTACGGAAATTACAGAATTAGCGGAAGCTGCGAAATTATCGTGACAAAAATTTAAAATTAACAATGAATAAAAAGTCGTTAGTATGGCAATCATACTAACGACTTTATTTTATGGAGATGATTTAATTGAAAATAGCAAATCGAGTTGCGCTGGTGCTTGCGATTATCGGCGGCATTAACTGGGGACTTATCGGGCTTTTCAAGTTTGATTTGGTTGCCTGGATTTTCGGCGGGCAGGACGCAGTGCTTGCAAGGATTATCTATGCCCTTGTCGGTCTTGCGGCGGTATGGTGCATCAGCCTGTTTTTCACTCACGATATGATTGAGGAATGATTAAAGGGCGGTTTTCTGCCCTACATATTTAAACAAATTCGCGCTGCATTTGGGTGCGGATTTTTTCAATTATGCGCTTTTCAAGGCGGGAAATATAGCTTTGCGAAATGCCCATTTCATCCGCAAGCTCCTTTTGCGTGTGCTCCTGCTCGCCGAGAATGCCGAAGCGCTTTTTCATCAGCTCCCTTTCCTTTTCGGGAAGGGAGTGAATTATTTTTAAAAGCAGTGCCTTTTCATCGCTGTATTCAATATCCATTGAGATTTCATCCGGCTCGCTGCCGAGCACGTCGCGCAGGGTTAGCTCGTTGCCGTCCCAATCAATGCTGAGGGGCTCGTCAAAGCTGAGCTCAAATTTTGCATTGCCGACCTTGCGCAGATACATCAGAATTTCATTTTCAATGCAGCGGGAGGCATAGGTTGCAAGTTTGATGTTTTTATCCGGATTAAAGGTTTTAACGGCTTTCATCAGCCCTATCGTGCCGATTGAAACTAAATCCTCCGTTGAGGCGGTTGCGCTTTCAAACTTCTTTGCGATATAGACCACAAGGCGCAGATTATGAGTAATCAGCAGCTCCCTGTGCGTTTCATCGCCCGCGCGCAGCTCTGCCATAACAGTTTCCTCCTCTTCTTTTGTGAGCGGCGGAGGCAGGGTTTCGGGGCCGTTTATGTAATGGCATTCTTTTTTGAATAATCTTAATAAGAATTGCTTGATTTTATTTAGCATAGCGCACCTCATTTTCGGATAAAAGAATTGTTTGCGGATTTATTATTCCCCTGTATTCCCCACGTTTGACGTTTTCGCTTAGTGCAATATAGATGTTGCTTAGTTCGTAGCTTTTATTTGCGGTTGAAACGAGCACTTTATCAGGCTTAAACGCCTGCAGCAGTCCCTCGCCGCCTATGCTTGAATACGGCACGACTCGGCTGCACTGTGCATTTTCAAAAAGCGATTTATCGGCAACGATTACGGGATAATCGGAGAACGGCTCTTTCAGATTATTGCCGCTGTCTGCAAGGGCGAAAAAGCGCACCTGCTGCCCGTTATAATTAACCGTAACGCTGTAAAGCTGATTTTTTGCAAGCTTATTATTGTAAATGCGAAGCGCAACGACGGAAATCACATAAGCAATCAAAGCGGAAAGGAGCAGCGTTTTTGCACTGACGTTAAAATATACCACCGAATTATTGATAACAACGCCCGCGGGCTGAAAAATCAGCCACAGCCCGACGACCAAACCGACGAGAATGAAATTTGCAAGAAAGAAAATTGCGGTTTCCTTTATCAGGCATTTAACGCCCTGCCAACTGAAAGCAATTAAAATTATTATTAACGCGGCGGCGAGCCTGCCGAGATAAGTTACTGCGGGCGAAAGCTCATCAACAAGAATAACGAGCGAATACGCCCCGCCGAAAAACGAGGAAAGCACCATTCGCCAGAGGCACTCGTTTCTTTTGCAGAGCTTTTCAGTAAGCTGCAGCAGCAGAAAGGTTATAAAGAAATTGATTATAAACAGCACATCGGCATAAATGATTGTCATTCCCATCACCGCAATAAGATTATATCGCGGCGAAAACAAATAAATTGTCAAAAATAAAAGCGCCCCTGAAAAAATTCGGGAGCGCTTAAAGCAATCATTTATTCCGTGATTTCAATTGTTTCAATTACAACGTCGTGCACAGGCTTATCGCCCATACCGCAACGAACTGCGGCAATATTCTCAAGCGTTTTTTCACCGCTAATGAGCTGACCGAATACCGTGTGATGAAAATCAAGCCACGGCGTGCCGCCGACCTTCTTATAATTATCAATAACCTCCTCGGGATAGCCCTTATCGGTAAGCATTTCCATCTGAGAAAGGAGCGACGAGGGAACGTCCTTCGCCTGAACGATAAAGAACTGGCTTCCGTTTGTGTTCGGACCCGCGTTTGCCATTGAAAGCGCGCCGTAAAAATTGCGTGCGTCAAGCGCAAATTCATCCTCAAAGCTTTCGCCCCAGATGGATTCGCCGCCCGTGCCCGTGCCGTTCGGGTCGCCGCCCTGAATCATAAAATCCTGAATTACGCGGTGAAAAATGAGCCCGTCATAATAGCCGTTTTTAGCGTGGGTTGTGAAATTTTCAACCGCCTTCGGAGCAACCTCCGGGAAAAGCACGAATTCCATATCGCCCATATTCGTTTTAATCAGCGCCTTAACGCCTTCCTTAATCTCTAACTGATTCATAATTTAACCCTTTCGTTTATTGCTTTTATCGTTTCCTCATCGATTTTAACGAGCTTGCGGTCATAGGTCATTATGCCGTTAAGCTCGTCCTCAACGTCCGTAAGCTGAGTATATACGGTTGCGGCAAGCCCCGTTTCAAGCTGAGGAATAATCGTTTTCTCAAACAGGCGCTTATACGCTTTTGTGAGACTTTCCTTTGAATAATAAATCTTATAGCCGAACATTTTATCGTTAAAGGTGTGCCCCTTAATGCGCAGAGAGAAGCCGCCGAATTCGGAGAGCACATAGGGCTTCTCGCCCGTTTTAACCTTAATCGGTGTGAAATAGATGTGCTTTGAAATTACGTCCGTCACACCCCTGTCATGCCAGCCCGAGGCTGAATCAACGGTACGGGTGCCGTCATATGCCTTTATTAAATCATACGCCTTAGCGCTGTCAAACTGCCCCCAGCCCTCGTTAAAGGGCACCCAGAGCGCGATGCACGGGCAATTATAAAGCGCGTCAAGCATTTCGCGAAGCTCCTTATAATAATTATCCCTGCACTCGACGTCCGTGCGCTTAAAGGTTTTATAATTAGTATCGTCAAGATTAACTCCGATGAACGGCAGCACGCTGATTTCGGAGCCGTACTGACCTCCGCCGTTAACCATATCCTGCCAAACGATTATGCCGTTTTTATCGCAGTAGTGATACCACAATAGCGGCTCAACCTTAATGTGCTTGCGCAGCATATTATAGCCGAGGCGCTTTGCCGTTTTCACGTCAAACTCCATAGCCTCGTTTGAGGGCGGAGTTAAGAAGCCGTCTGGGTAATACCCTTGGTCAAGAAGCCCGTTATGGAAATAGGGCTTGTTGTTAAGAAACAGCCTTTCAATTCCGTTTTCATCCTTGCCGACGGAGAATTTGCACATACCGAAATATGACTTTATGCGCTCTCCGCAGGCGGTAAATACCACGTCGTAGAGGAACGGGCTTTCGGGCGACCACGGCTTGAAATCGGGCAGCTTAATTGTTTTTTCCCTCGTTTCGGCAACGAGCTCGCCTCCGTCATACACAGAGGTAACGACGTCATCAGTGCCGAAAAATTCGAAGCTGACCTGCTCTTTATCATAATCGGGCGTAATTCTAACGCGCTGCAGAAATACCTGCGGCGTGCTTTCAAGCCAGACAGTCTGCCAAATACCGCTTTGCGGGCTGTACCATATTCCGCCCCTTTTAAAGCGCTGCTTGCCGCGCGAATGCTCGCGGGTGTCGGAATAATCCTTAACGCAGACATTTAGCGTGTTTTCGCCGTCAACAAGATAATCAGTGAGCTCAAACGTAAACGGCGTGAAGCCGCCGACGTGCCTGCCGACCTGCGCGCCGTTTAGATAAACGACCGCAATCTGATCCACCGCGCCGAAATTTATGAACACCCTGCCCTTATTAAAGCCCTCGGGCAAGGTGAATTTCCTTTCATAATGAAGAAATTCATCGGGAGTTAAAACCCTGTTAACGCCCGAAAGCGGCGCCTCGGGTGAAAACGGAACTATGATTTCCTGCGAAAACGAAGACGGAATTTCGCCCGATTTTGTGAATTCGCAGCGCCATTTGCCGTTGAGGTTATAATAGCTGCTTCGCACGAACTGCGGACGCGGATATTCCGCAAGCGGCATTTCCCTATTCAGTTTTTCGCCGAACTCGGTTAAGAGCATTATTTTTCCTCGCTTATAATCTTTGAGTTTTCTATGCGGACGTATTTATTGCAGATTTCAAGCGCCGCCTTTTTGTGGCTTACTATAATGCAGGTGACGTTTTTCATCTGCTTTAAATTCATCAAAAACTGCTTTTCGGTTTCCTCATCAAGCGCAGAGGTTGCCTCATCAAGCAGAATAACGGGTGATTTTGAAAGGAGCGAGCGCGCGATTGCAAGGCGCTGAATCTGCCCCTCGGAAAGCCCCATTCCCTTTTCGCCTATAACGGTTTCAATGCCGAGCGGCAGCTCGTCAATAAACTGCTTTGCGCAGGAAATTCGGATTGCCTCATCAATTTCCTCATCCGTAACGTTATCGTTAATAAAGGTCAGGTTTTCCCTGATTGTGCCCGACAGCAGCATATTACCCTGCGGCACGTAGGCAAAGAGCTTCCTCGTATGTCGGTCAACCGAAATACTTTCAGTGCCGAGCTTAAGCTCAACCGAGCCGCTCTGCACCTTGAACACGCCGAGCAGCAGCTTGAGCAACGTGCTTTTGCCGATGCCCGAAATACCCATAATTGCCACGAAATCGCCCTTTTTAACCGTGAGCGAGGTATTGTCAAGAATAATATCCCTGTCATACTTAAACGAAATATTATTAAAGGAAATTGCGGAAAGCGCGTTATAGGTTTTATCCGTGTCAATATCTTCTGCATTTGCCTCCTCCTCATCGGGAAGATTGCAGATTTCCATCATTCGCTCTGCGGAGGCAATCATATTATAATATCTCGGCAAAATGCTTGAAAGGCTTGCAAAGGGACCCTGCACCTGATTTACGAGCTGAAGCATTGCCGTGACGGTACCGTAGGTCATACTGCCGTCAAGCAGCTTTAACGCGCCGAAGGCAAGCGCAAAAACGTAGCCTGCATTAAAGGTTGTTGAAACGCCCGCATTTGAAGCGATTGCCATAAAGCGGCGCTTCATCCTTGCCTTATAGTTAACCTCCTGCAGCTCCTCAGCCTCAGCGTCTATTTTTTCCTCAACGCCGAAGGCCTTGACAACGAGCAGATTGATAATGCTTTCCTGAATAAAGGAGCGGGTTTTGCCCTCCGTTGCCTGAACGTTTTTATGCAGCTTTTTAAGCGTGCCCCTGAACATACGTAGCACGCAGAAAACGAGAATTCCGCCGATTAAAAATACGAGCGCAAAAATCTTGTTTATGATAACGAGATAAACGAACGCGCACAGCAGCTTAACTACATAGAACGCAAAGTTCGGCAGAATGCTCGTCATACCCTCGGTAACGACGAGCACGTCGTTAAACATTCTGTTCTGCAGCTCGCCCGTGTGATATTCGGAAACCGAGGAATAATCCTTTTTCATTATCTGAGTGAGCAGATGCCTTTTATAGATTATATCAAGCCTGCCCTTGCATCTTTCCGAAAAGCTGTTTGAAAACAGATTGCAGGTAAGCTGCGCCATAATTATGCAGAAAAGCGCAATGGCATATTTAATTACGTAACGCATATCGTGATAAACGACTGCGCCGTCAATAATATGCTTTGAAAAATTGGCAAAAACGACGGAAAGGCTTGCCCAGATTACGTTTGAAATGAGAATCAAAACGATTTTATAAAGCTGGCTTTTGCCCACTTTCATCAGCCATTTAATTGCATACTTATCCGATTTTTTAATTCCGAAATTTCTTTTATTTTCCAAGAAATTAACCTCTCTTGATAATTCTGTTAATCAGTCTTTTAATCCTGCCGAAAACCCTGTTGGGTATCAGCACGAAAAATCTTACGGGCAGCAACGCCACCCAGATTTTTGAATAGAGCTTATAGCCCTTATTCGTTTCCAAATCAATATAGCGCCTGCCGTTTTTATAAAAGGCAACGAGCTTGCCGATAATCATATCGTCGGTAACGTATTCCCTGTTGCGCAGATTATCGCCGACGATGAGATAATGGTCGTCATAAACCTCAATAACCCTGTGCATAACGTATTTACCGCTCGGCAGAATATATACGGGTATATCGTATTTTTCCATTCTGCCCTTCGGCTTAACGACGATAACGGTATCCCTCTGATGATGGATAAGCGGCTCCATTGAGGTGCCCGAGGTGAGCCCCGTGTAAATGCCGTTTTGCTCCAGCGCTTCCTTTATTGACTTTGCATCGCCCGAATTATTCAACGCAATTCTCCTAAACCGACAAATCTAATTTATATATTATAACATAATAACCGCATATATGCAAATAAACTGATAACAATTGCCCAGTCGCAATAATGCGACAGCTCCCCTTACACAGGGGAGCCTGATAAAGCATAATTATATTTTGAGTTCATAAGAAATGTTATTCTCATCGCACCAGGCGCAGAGCTTTTTGGCGATATAGCTTTGGGCAAAATCATCAATACCCTCGCTGAGCTCGGGATATACGTTATAGCATTTCCAAAACTTATCCATAAAATCCTCTGATTTAACGGCACGAAGGCTGTTAATAAGCTTCTCGGAGCCCTTTTCGCGGACGAAGGCTCTTAACATTTCCTCATTGCCGATATGAATAAACGGAATAATGCCGAGGGAAACGTAGTACTCAATCTGCCCCATATTCTCGGGCTTATCCTCAGCATTAAAATCGCTGATATTTTTTATTGAATAATCATTATAGGAAAACCAGTATTCAGAGGAACCGCCGCCGCATTTGCGAAGCACCTCATCAGTTATTTCAAGTGTCATTTCTTACTGCTCCAGAGATTTAAGGAGCCCTCCTTTGGAAATAATATCCTGAATAAACGGCGGGAACGGCTGTGCCTGATAGGTTTTGCCCGTAGTAATATCCGTTATTACACCGGTTTCAAAATCAACGGAAACCTCATCGCCCTCGCTGATTTCATTTGCTGCAGCCTCACATTCAAGAATAGCAAGACCGATGTTGATTGCATTTCTGTAAAAAATTCTTGCAAAGGTTGAAGCTATAACGCAGGAAATACCGCTTGCCTTAATTGCAATCGGTGCATGCTCTCTTGATGAGCCGCAGCCGAAATTCGCCTTTGCAACCATTATATCGCCGGGCTTAACCTTACTGACGAACTCGGCGTCAATATCCTCCATACAGTGAGAGGCAAGCCAAGCATCGTCGCTCTTATTAAGATAGCGTGCAGGGATGATAACGTCCGTGTCAACGTTATCGCCGAACTTATGCACAATTCCTTTTGCATTCATACTGCGCACCTCCTAAATTTTCTCAGGGTCAGCAATATAACCCTTGATTGCAGAAGCGGCGGCAACTGCGGGAGAAGCAAGATAAATCTCCGACTCCGTGTGCCCCATTCTGCCGACAAAGTTTCTGTTTGAGGTTGAAACCGCTCTCTCGCCCTTGGCAAGAATACCCATATGACCGCCGAGGCAGGGACCGCAGGTGGGAGTTGAAACGATTGCGCCCGCTTCAACGAAAATCTCCGCAAGGCCTTCCTTAATGCAGTTAAGATAAATCTGCTGGGTTGCGGGGATTACGATTACGCGCACGCCCTTTGCAACCTTTCTGCCCTTAAGGATTTCGGCAGCCTCGCGCATATCCTGCATCCTGCCGTTCGTGCAGGAGCCGATAACAACCTGGTCAATCTTAATCTCGCCGACCTCGT
This sequence comes from uncultured Eubacterium sp., assembly GCA_905234995.1. GTDB lineage: Bacteria > Bacillota > Clostridia > Oscillospirales > Acutalibacteraceae > Eubacterium_R. The sequence goes on from CAJOJV010000002.1 coordinate 65,971, forward strand.
CAATGGTTTTCGTATTCTCCGGAAGATGAGGGAATGCAACGGTCGGGCGAAGCGTGCTCAAATCAATTTCAATCACGCTGTCATACTCAGCATCTGCATCTGCCTCAAACACTTTATATTCGCGTTGTGAGCGACCGTTAACGTAATCAAGAGTAACCTCATCAACGGGGAAAATGCCATTTTTGGCGCCGCATTCAATCGCCATATTTGCAATGGTCAAGCGGTCGTCCATTGAGAGAATCTTAATACCGTCGCCTACAAATTCAAGGCTTTTATACAACGCGCCGTCAACGCCGATTTCACCAATGAGATGAAGCACGACGTCCTTGCCGCTGACGTACTTATTCTTCTTGCCCGTTACAACAACTTTGATGGCGGACGGAACCTTGAACCAAGCCATACCCGTTGCCATACCCGCCGCCATATCCGTTGAGCCGACGCCGGTTGAAAATGCGCCGAGCGCGCCGTAGGTGCAGGTGTGGCTGTCCGCGCCGATAATGCAGTCGCCGCAGGTTACGATGCCCTGCTCGGGAAGGAGCGCATGCTCAATGCCCATATTGCCGACGTCGTAATAATGCAGAATATCGTTTTTCTTTGCAAATTCGCGCACCTGCTTGCAGTTCTGCGCGGACTGAATATCCTTATTCGGCGTGAAGTGATCCATAACAAGTGAAATTCTTGTTTTATCAAACACCTTATCAATGCCGAATTTATTCATTTCATTAATTGCAACGGGTGAGGTTACATCATTGCCGAGCACCATATCGAGCTTTGCATTGATGAGCTGACCCGCAACAACGCTGTCAAGCCCTGCGTGAGCCGCAAGGATTTTCTGAGTCATCGTCATACCCATTTGTATCACCTGATTTCAATAATAATTATACGTCCTCCGTGAAGGAGCCTGCCCCTCTTTCAAGTGAGGTTATACCCGTTCTTGCAAGCTCAACGATGCCGAAGTCTTTTTCAATTAATTCGATAAACTCGTCAATAGTTTCGCTCGTGCCTGTGAATTCAAGAGTAATCGTATCAAGCGAAACGTCAAGCACGCGCGCGCCGTATTTAACGTTGAAAGCAAGAAGCGCATTTTTAACGTCAATGCCGTGCGCCTTAACCTTAATCAGAAGCAGCTCCGAGGAAACGGCGCTGTCCTCCTTAAGCTGCGAAACCTTTTTAACGATTTCAAGCTTAATGAGCTGGCGCTTAATCTGGCGGAAGTTTTCGGGCTCCGTGAACACCTCAATCGTCATTCTTGAGAAAAGCGGATTTTCCGTTTCACTAACCGTGAGCGAGGAGATGTTATAGCCCCTTCTTGAGAAAAGGCTTGCAACACGCTGAAGCACGCCGCTGACGTTATCAACGAGTACCGATAAAACCAATCTTTCTTTCATTGTGCAGCCTCCTTAAATTTTTTCAATAGTATCCGCTGCCGAACCGCCCGGAGGAATCATCGGCAATACGTTTGAATCGGGGCTTACTCTGCAATCTATAAGCACGGGGCCGTCAAAAGCAAGTGCCTCGTCAACAACTGCGGCAATATCATCATTAGTGGAAATCCTCATTCCTTTAACACCGAAAGCCTCTGCAACCTTAACGAAATCCGTTTTTCTGTGCGGATCGGTATCAGCAAAGCGGTTGCCGTAAAGCAGCTTCTGCCACTGGCGTACCATACCGAGCACGGCGTTATTCATAATAAACACCTTAACGGGAACATTATAAGACGCCATAGTTGCAAGCTCTGCAAGGTTCATATGGAAGCCGCCGTCGCCCGCAAACATAACAACCGTTTTATCCGGGCAGCCGATCTGACCGCCGATTGAAGCGCCCATTGAATAGCCCATAGTGCCGAGGCCGCCCGAGGTGAGCAGAGTTCTCGGCTGCTTGAACTTATAGAACTGTGCAGCCCAGAGCTGATGCTGACCAACGTCTGTTACAACCAATGTATCCTCAGCTGTTTTGCTGTCAACATACTCAATAAGAGTCTGCGGATTAACGTAATCGCCGATCTGATTCTGAACAAACGGTCTCTTGGACTGCTCGATTTCATTCTTCCAGTCGCTGTGGTCTGCCTGCTCAAGCAAATCGGTGAGCATAGGCAAAACCTCGCTTAAATCGCCCTTAAGGTGATAGTTTGAAACGACGTTCTTATCCATCTCAGCGGGGTCAATATCAATATGTACAATTTCTGCATTGGGCGCAAACATAGCTCTGTTGCCTGCAACACGGTCCGAAAACCTTGCGCCGCAGGTTACGAGCACGTCGCAATCGTGAGCAGCCTTATTGCATTCAAATCTGCCGTGCATACCGATAAGGCCGAGATGAAGCGGATGGCCGTTCGGAAATGCGCCGAGACCCATAAGGGTTGAAGCAACGGGAGCGTCCAGCTTTTCCGCAAATTTAATCAAAGCGCCCGCAGCGTCTGAAAGAATTGCGCCGCCGCCGACGTAAATAAGCGGCTTCTTTGCGCTTTTAAGAATTTCCAGCGCTCTGTCAACGCAATCCTGTGAAGGCTTAATCGGCTCGTCCGGCACCTGAGCAGGCTCGGGACTGTATTCGCATTTTGCGGCGGTAACGTCCTTCGGAATATCAATGAGCACGGGGCCCTTCCTTCCGCTTGTTGCAATCTTGAATGCGCGGCGAATCGTGGGAGCCAGATCCTCAATATTCTTAACAAAGAAATTATGCTTCGTGATAGGCATAGTAATACCGCAGATATCAACCTCCTGGAAGGTATCTCTTCCGATAAGGCTGTTTGCAACATTAGCCGTAATTGCAATAACGGGAACAGAATCAAGATAAGCCGTTGCAATACCCGTTACAAGATTTGTTGCGCCGGGGCCTGAGGTTGCGAAGCAAACGCCGACCTTGCCGGTTGCGCGGGCATAACCGTCCGCCGCATGGGACGCGCCCTGCTCGTGAGCGGTTAAGATATGGTTAAAAGTGTCGCCATACTTATACAGCTCATCAAAGATATTAAGAATAGTTCCGCCGGGGTAGCCGAATATGGTATCTACTCCCTGCTCCTTTAATACCTCAAGAACAATCTGAGAACCGTTTAATTCCATAAAATCCTCTCCATATATATTTAAGATTAAATATTTACATTATATGTTGATTATTTTATTACTTTAAGCACACAAAGTCAAGAATATATTTTTTGCTTGCTAAATCTTTCCGTATGATATATACTATCAATTGTAATTTTTCTCATTTCCCGAAAGGAATTAACAATGAAACTTGGAATAGTCGGTTTGCCGAACGTAGGCAAAAGCACACTTTTTAACGCAATAACAAACGCAGGCGCACAGAGCGCAAACTACCCTTTCTGCACGATTGAGCCGAACGTAGGTATGGTCAGCGTGCCGGATGAAAGGCTTGATAAGCTTGCGGAAATGTTTGAGCCCGATAAATTCACTCCCGCAACGATTGAATTTGTTGATATCGCGGGGCTCGTTAAGGGCGCCTCTAAGGGCGAGGGGCTCGGCAATAAATTCCTGAGCCACATAAGAGAGGTTGACGCAATCATTCACGTTGTGCGCTGCTTTGAGAATACGGATATTACTCACGTTGACGGCAGCATTGACCCCGCAAGGGATATTGAAACAATTAATCTTGAGCTTGTGCTTTCGGATCTGGAAATTCTTTCAAGGAGAATTGACAGCCGCAAAAAGGCAATGAAGGGCGATAAAACGCTTGCCGCAGAGGTTGCATTTTTAGAGCGTCTTTACGCTGAAATGCAGAACGGCAAAACCGCCAGAAGCGTTGATATAAGCGAGGATGAGGAGGAATTCCTCAAAGAGGTTTCCCTGCTTACAATCAAGCCCGTTATCTACGCCTGCAATATGAGCGAGGATGATTTTGCAAACGGCATTGAGAGCAACGAAAACTTCAATATCGTTAAGGAAATCGCCGCTGCAGAGGGCGCCGAAACGCTTCCGATTTGCGCTGAAATGGAAGCGGAAATCGCCACCCTTGACGAGGACGAGAAGGAAATGTTTCTTGCAGATATGGGCCTTGAAAAGAGCGGGCTTGACAGGCTTATCAAGAAAAGCTATCACCTGCTCGGATTAATCTCCTTCCTGACGGCGGGCAAAAAAGAGGTTCGCGCCTGGACTATTAAAGAGGGCACCAAGGCACCGCAGGCAGCGGGCAAAATTCACACGGATTTTGAGCGCGGCTTTATCAGGGCTGAGGTTGTTTCTTTTGCAGATTTAACAGAAAACGGCTCACTTTCCGCTTGCAGGGAGAAAGGGCTTGTGAGAAGCGAAGGCAAGGAATATATAATGAAAGACGGCGATATAGTTGAATTTCGCTTCAATGTATAAAAATTCGCCAATTTTTGTATATTTTTAAATCTTGACAATATTTTTAAATTATTATATTATGTAACGTAAGAAAGACGGAGGATTTATAATGTTAAATAATTTAACAGAAAATGAAATCCTTTCTCTTGCAAAAAAAGGAAACGATGAAGCACTTAACTTCATTATAAGCAAATACAGGTCAACCGCGGAAGCGCTTGCTGCCAGATGGATTAACTCCCCCATTGAGCATGAGGATTTGGTTCAGGAGGGCTCAATAGGTATTCTTGCGGCAGTTAAGTCTTACGATGCTGCAAAAGGCGCCGCCTTTTCATCTTACTGTTATACCTGTGTTTACAATTCCATTAAAACCGCTTTGCGCAAGGTGAACAGAAAAAAGGACGTGCCCACGGGCAACGTCGTTCCTCTTGAAGAGGAATTTGTTGACGCTAAGGCGGCGATGCTCAGCGCTGAGGATGACTTTCTTGCTCAGGAAAGCGTTTCCCTTTTGATTGAACAGCTGGATAAAAATCTTTCAAAGCTTGAAAACGAGGTTTTAAGGCTTTATATTTCAGGCCACAGCTACAGTGAAATCGGAAGCCGAATCGGCAAGGATGAAAAGGCAATCAACAACGCTATGCAAAGAATCAGGAAAAAGCTTAAAGAAGTTTCTTTTGGGAATTAATCGGTTTCTTTTAAGAAATAATTTAGGGGGTAAAATAAAATAAGGGGTAAGAAGTATGTATGAAGACAAAGTTTTAGTCTGCAAGGACTGCGGCAATGAATTCATCTTCTCCGCCGGCGAACAGGAGTTTTACGCAGAACGCGGCTTTGAAAACGAGCCTCAGAGATGCAAAAACTGCCGCGCAGCAAGAAAGGCTGCTGCAAGAGCACCGAGAGTTTATCACGACGCTGTTTGCGCAAGCTGCGGAAAAGAATGCAAGGTGCCGTTTGAGCCCAGGGACGACCGTCCCGTTTATTGCAGCGAATGCTTTGCAAAGCTTCAGGAAGAAGCTGCGTCGAGCGAAGAAGAACCCACAGCATAACTCCCGGCACAATCCCACGCATTATCCCAAGCAAATATTAAAATCCGGTCTTGCAAAGGCAAGACCGTTTTTTATTGAAATAAATATATAAATAAAAAATGCTTGACAAGTATTTTTTGCTATGATAATATATTTGAGCAGATACGGAGAGGTATCGAAGCGGTCATAACGAGGCGGTCTTGAAAACCGTTTGGCCAAAAGCCACATGGGTTCGAATCCCATCCTCTCCGCCAAGAAAAAACGACTCGGTTGATACCAAGTCGTTTTTTCAATTTGAATGCATTAGCTATTTATTAATGTTTCTATCGGCAAGTGTTATCATTATAGATAAAAAAGCATTGCCATTTTATATATACTGTTTTATAATTTTATTGAAAAAAGTATTCTTTAATAGTTTTATTGTAGTGAAAAACATAATTATTTGATTATCGCAATTTGAGAAAACAATCATGTATTTTAAATATGCTTATTAGCTATTATTTATTACCGTAAAAGAAAGGAGTTCTTATGAATAATCTTAAAATGTTTAAAAACTCTCGCAAAACAGAATTGAAATCCGGAGACACTATCACATTCGGCAGATATTATTATGATAGTAACATAATAAAGCCTATTGAGTGGATTGTTTTAAAGGAATATAAAGACAGGATTCTCGTTTTTAGCAAATACGCTATTGATGTAATGGGATACATCACTGATTGGGATTATAATGACATTGAAAAAAGCCATAAAAAATTGATTTGGGAATTCAGCGATTTAAAAAAATGGTTAAATGAAGATTTTTATCAAACTGCATTTAACGAACGGGAGAAAAAAAGAATATTAGTTACTACTATAATAACAACAGAAATTGAAGGCAATAGTGATAATAAGGTCTTTATACTATCTGAAGAACAGATTGAACAGTTGTTAAATCAAGACACACTATGTGCCTCTCCAACGCCATACGCATTGGCGCAAAATGCTGTTGTTGAACACGGTACAGATTGTTCCCCTTACTGGATACTCCCAAGTATCAATAAATCCGCAGGTTACTGCTTAGAAATCGAGGATGAGTACTTGTCACATCTTGAAATATATCCAAAAGCAATAACCGGTTCCGGCAAAATTTACTGTCATTCAAGAAATGTTTATCACAAGGACTTTACTATACGACCGGCGCTCTATATTGAAAAAGCATTTATAGCTAATTAAAACTGCAACCCCCTAAAAAAGGTTGCATCGTATTAATCTTATATACCTTTGCCATAAAAAGAAAGCAGCCTTTTGGGCTGCTTCTTTTTTTATTATTTGGTAAACATATTTATGAGAGCTTCGCGGTTGACGCTTCTGGCGTTTTCATCATTGGGAATTACGCGAAGCACCTTGCCGTTATAGCGGGAAACGAGCACCTGACATTCCTTGCCGTCCACCGTGCAGGTTTCCGGAGTGTATTGCTCCTCAAGCGGGACCTGCTTTTTGAGGGTTGACTTTTCAGTGAGCGCGCCCGTCGGGCAAAGCTTAACGCAAAGGCCGCAATTCGTGCACTTAGTCTGGTCAAGCGGAAGCGAGAACGCAGGAGACACGCTGGTTTTAAAGCCTCTGCCAAGCAGACCGATTGCGTGAATATCCATAACCTCGCGGCAGGAGCGAACGCAGAGTCCGCACAGAATACACTTTGAAACGTTGCGCTCAATGAACGCGTTTTCATCGTGCGTATATTTCTGCGGCATATCGCCCGCAAAGCGCTCGGGATTGATATCATAGCGCTGCGCAACGTTAAGAAGACGGCACTTGAAATACTCGCGGCAGCCGCATTCAAGGCAGCGGCTTGCTTCCTTCTGGGCTTCCTCAACGGTTAAGCCGAGTGAAACCTCGTCAAAATTCTTGTTTCTTACATCTGCAGGAAGAACCGAAGCAACGGTGCGCGGTTTAACCTCGCGGTCCGAAACGTCAACGCGGTCATCCTCCCTCTTGCTGAGATACGGATGCTCCTCAACGTAGGTTTCGCCCTTAAGATAAGCGTCAACCACCTTTACGCAGCGGTCAGCCTCGCCGATTGCCTCAACGGCAATTGAAGCGCCCTTATTCGTTGCGTCGCCGATTGCAAATACGCCGTCAATATTAGTTGCAAAGCTTTCCTCATCAGCGGCGATATTGCCCCTGTCATTAAGAGCGAATACGCCGAAATCGGACGGGTCAAGCTTCTGACCGATTGCCATAATCACGCTGTCAAGCGGGAGATATTCGGTTTTGCCCTCAATCGGAACGGGTCTTCTTCTGCCGCTTGCATCAGGCTCGCCGAGCTCCATAAGCTGCAGAGTCATACCGACAACCTTGCCGTTTTCGGAATGAATTTCCGTAGGATTGGTGAGGAATTTATAAATAACTCCCTCTTCCTTAGACTCCTTAATTTCAATTTCCTCGGCGGGCATTTCAGCCTCTGTGCGGCGATAAATAACGTAAACCTCTTTTGCACCGAGCCTTACCGCCGTGCGGCAGGCATCCATTGCGGTGTTACCGCCGCCGCATACTGCAACGCGGCTGCCGATATCAATGGGATTGCCCTGAATAACGCTGCGTAGGAAATCAATGCCGCCGAAAACGCCCTCGGCATCCTCGCCCTTAACGCGCATAGAGCTTGATTTCCAAGCGCCGGGTGCAAGAATAACCGCGTCGTTAACGCTTTGAAGCATTTCCAGGGTTATATCCCTGCCGAACTTAACATTATTTACCATTCTTACGCCGAGCTTTTCAATCAGCGCGATTTCGGCATCAAGCACCTCTTTGGGCAATCTGTATTGCGGAATACCGTAGCGCAGCATACCGCCCATTTTTTCCATCATATCAAACACGGTTACCTCGTGGCCGAGCTGACGGAGATAATAAGCAGCAGTCAAGCCGCCGGGACCGCCGCCTACGATGGCAATCATTTTGCCCGTGCTTGCTGCAACTGCGGGCATATAGCTTTCGCCCTTTAAATCAAGGTCTGCGGCAAAGGCTTTGAGCTGAGCAATATTAATCGGCTCCTCAACCTTCTGCCTTCTGCAGGCAGTTTCGCAGGGATGGGGGCAAACTCTGCCGATTGAAGCGGGCAGAGATATTCTGTTTTTGATAAGCTTTAATGCAGCTTCAAATTCGCCGTTTGCGATTAAGCCGACGTAGCCCTGGCAATCCGTGTGTGCCGGGCAGGCAAGCTCGCAGGGAGCGATGCAGTCACCGTCGTGCGCGGACATAAGAAGCTCCATTGCAATTTTTCTTGATTTAACAACGCGCTCGCTTTCGGTATGAACGACCATACCCTCGCTGACCTTAGCTGAGCAGGAACGGAGCAGCTTCGGGATACCCTCAGCCTCAACGACGCAAACGCCGCAGGCACCGTAAACCTCAACCGCCTCATCATAGCAGAGCGTGGGAATATATATGCCGTTCGCGCGCGCCGCTTCAAGAATTGTGCTGCCCTCAGGAGCAGTTATTTTTTTATCGTTAATTGTTAAATTAATCATTCTGCTCCCTCCTTATCTCTTGATTATTGCATCAAATCTGCAAGAGCTGAAGCACTTGCCGCACTTAATGCATTTAGCAGTGTCAATAGTATGCGGGCTTTTAACCTCGCCAGTGATTGCATCAACGGGGCAATTTCTTGCGCAGAGCGTGCAGCCCCTGCATTTATCGGGAACTATGAAATACTCAATCAAATCCGAGCATTCGCCCGCGGGGCACTTCTTTTCATTGATATGTGCCTCATACTCATTGCGGAAATACTTAATTGTGGTAAGCACGGGGTTAGGCGCCGTCTGACCCAAGCCGCAGAGCGCGCCGTCCTTAATACCGTAGCAAAGCTCCTCAAGAAGCTCGATATCGCCTTCCTTGCCCTTACCCTCCGTAATCCTTTTGAGGATTTCGAGCATACGGGTTGTGCCGATACGGCAGTGTATGCACTTACCGCAGCTTTCCTTTGCCGTGAAATCAAGGAAGAACTTAGCCATACCGACCATACAGGTGCTTTCATCCATAACGACCATACCGCCGGAGCCCATAATTGCGCCTGTCGCGCCGAGCGCCTTATAGTCGATAACGGTGTCAATAAGCTCTGCAGGAATACAGCCGCCTGAGGGGCCGCCCATCTGAACGGCTTTGAAAGCCTTATCGCCTTTCATACCGCCGCCGATATCAAAGATAACGTCGCGTAGAGTTTTACCCATCGGGATTTCAACAAGCCCGCTGCGCTTAACCTTACCGGTTACGGCAAACACCTTCGTGCCCTTTGAGCCCTCTGTGCCCATTGCGGCAAACGCCTCGCCGCCGTTAAGAATAATCCATCCGACGTTGGCAAAGGTTTCAACGTTATTAATATTTGAAGGCTTACGCCAGAAGCCCGACTGTGCCGGGAAAGGAGGCTTAAGCCTCGGCATACCCCTGTGCCCCTCAAGGCTTTCAATAAGCGCGGTTTCCTCACCGCAAACGAAAGCGCCCGCGCCCTTTTTAATGGTCATATCGCACGAGAAGCCCGTGCCGAAAATATTATCGCCGAGATAGCCTGCGGCAGTTGCCTGCTCGATTGCACGCTCGAGGCGCTTAATTGCAAGCGGATATTCCGCGCGAACGTATACGACAGCGTGCTGAGCGCCGATAGCATAAGCGGCGATGAGCATACCCTCAATGAGATTGTGGGGGTCGGATTCAATAACCGCTCTGTCCATAAACGCGCCGGGGTCGCCCTCGTCCGCATTACAAATCAGATACTTAACCTCACCCTCGGACTGCCTTGCGGCATTCCATTTAAACCATGTCGGGAAGCCTGCGCCGCCTCTGCCGGCAAGACCCGAAACCTTAATGGTTTCAATAACCTCCTCAGGCGTCATATCGCAGACTGCTTTTTTAAGCGCTGCATAACCCTCTGCGTTAACGAATTCATCAAGCTCCTCGGGATTGATGATACCGCAGCGGCGAAGCGCAATCCTCGTCTGCTTTTCAAGGAACTGCCTGTCATCCTCGGAAACGAGCAAATCGCTGATAACGGTTTCATCGCCCGTGCAGGTATATTCCGCAATTTTGCCCGCATCATCGGCAGTTACCTTTACAAGCCTTTTAACCTCACCGTCGTCCGCATAAATATCAACGATGGGCTCAAGATAGCACATACCGATACAGCCCGCAATGCTGAGGGACGAACCGTTTAATTCCTCATTAAGGAGCGCTTTTCTGACTTTCTCCGCGCCTGCCGCAATACCGCAGGAGCCCTGTCCAACAACAATACGCATTATTCAGCCTCCCTTAATTCTCTTAATATTTTTATCGCCTTATCGGGTGTGAGCGAACCGTAAGTGTCATCATTAATCATCATAACGGGAGAAAGCGAGCAGCACCCGAGGCACGCAACGCACTCAAGTGAAAACAGGCCGTCCTCGGTTGTTTCACCGTCGTCAATGCCGAGCTCCTCCTTAATCGTCTGCAATATCAGCTCGCTTGAATTTACGTGGCAAGCCGTGCCCTGGCAGAGCATAATGAGATACTTGCCGACGGGTGTGAGCCTGAACTGAGTGTAAAAGGTTGCAACGCCCATAATTTCACTCTCGGCAATGCCCGTTCTTGCGCTGATTTCAATGATAGCTTCTTTTGGAAGATATCCGTAAATCTCCTGCGTTTTCTGCAAAATAGTGATGAGGGAACCCTCAACAGCCGCATACTCATCAAGCACACCGCCGATAAGAGAAAGATCAACCTTCTGTTCCATACACTACCTCCTTGTTTGTTTTATAATAATATGATACCTAAATTAGGCAAATGTTTCAAGTAAAATTAAATATTTGTAAATATATATAAATATTTAAACATATTATTGGAGATATTCACGATTGATATTGATAATAATGATAATTTGTTAAAACTGCGCTGTTGCATAGCTTCTAAGCACCAAAGGCGCTTGGAGAGATTCCCGCTCTTTATCGAAACCTCCACCGGAGGTTTCTCCCGAAAATTTTCGCCTGTTAGGCTTAATTTTCGGAAACTCGCTTCGCAATCTCTCCCATCAAGCAAAAAAAGAGAAGCACGTAAGTGCTTCTCTTTTTTTTGGCGCAGATGGAGAGATTCGAACTCTCGCGGCGGTTACCCACCCTACGCCCTTAGCAGGGGCGCCTCGTCACCAGCTTGAGTACATCTGCAGGTCACTGAACATCTCTGTCAAGTTAACGCACCGATTGGTGCTTAGGCAGAGTAAAACAAATCTAAATACGGTTTAAAATGGTAGATTCGTCTTGCTCTGCCTAAATAATATAACAAAAACTAAATAAAAAGTCAACCCAAAATAATTCACAAATTTAAAACATAGAATATTTTAGGTGATACTATGAACAAAAAGCTGTTTAAATATGAGATTATCGGGTTCGTTTTCACCGGCATCGTCGGCTCCGTTGCACATTTTCTCTATGAGCTGAGCGGCTATAATACGGTGGTGGGGCTGTTTTGCTCAGTTAACGAAAGCGTTTGGGAGCATTTAAAGCTGCTGTTTTTCCCGTATATTATATATGCCGCGTCTGAATTCTTTTTGCTTAATAAACCCAAAGGCTTTTTTCGTGCAAAGCTTATCGGAATAATATCAGGTATGCTTGCCACCGTTGCAATGTATTACATATATAACGGCGCGGTCGGCAAAAGCCCTGATTTGCTTAACATCCTTTCATTTTTCATAGGCGTGGGCGTTGCATATTTAGTCAGCTACACCGTTATAAAAAATGAAAAGGAAGCCTCCGCAGCAGGCGATATTATCAGCATTTTACTGATAATCGCAATCGGCGCTTCCTTTGCTCTGTTTACTTTTTATCCGCCGTTCATTCCCCTTTTTGAGGATCCGCGCTATGCAGTTTTCGGGCAATAGTCGAGTGGTCAGTGGGCAGTGTCCAGTGGTCAGTTGTTGGTTTGGTTGACTTCGTCAACTATTATAAACTGCGCTGAATATAAAGCGTGGTTTCTTTTATGCCCTTGCCGACGTCCTCGGGGCGATGAGCGTCCGAGCCGGTTGAAAAGGCTGCGCCCTCCTCCACTGAGGCATTAAAGAACGCCTCGTTAATGCCGAGCTGCTTGCCTCGGGTGGTGTTCATTTCCAGTGCCACGTTATGCTTTACGGCATTTTTTGCAAGGTTATGATAGGTTTCGGTTAAATCATAATCGGGATATAAGCCGTGGCAGCGGATTAAATCGGGATGAGCGATAATATCAAAAATATCGCTTTCAATCAGGGAGCCTTCCATTTCAAAATAGCGCTTATAAATCTGATTATAAGCCTTGTTTTTCCACTGATATTTGCGCTGATTGAAGGTCCAGTTATCAACCCAGTGCACCGAGCCGAGGAGGTAATCAAGAAAGCCGTCCGACACAAGGCTTCTTATATAATCCTCATGCTGCTCAAACCAGCAGATTTCAAGCCCGAAATTGACCTTAATCGGATATTCCCTGCCCCTGATTTCATTTATCAGGGCGCGGTATTCCTCAAAACCGTGAGCGGAGCTTTCCTTACCCTTAAACCAATTTTCCTGATAGGCGGAATACTCCCTTGCTTCCTTAAAGCAGGGGTGAAATTCCTTTATCCTAATTGAGTGTTCAAGCAGATTGATTTCGGATAAATTCATTTTAATTGCATGGTTTATGAATTTTTCTATCCATTCAACGGTATAAGGTCCGCGTTCAATATGGATGTGCAAATCCTTTAAAGCTTCCATAATAATTCCTTTATAAAACGAGCGGGCGGATAATATCCGCCCCTACGATTTTGGGAAACTATAACGTTTCGAATTAATTTAAAACTTGTTGTGACCGTGCTTGAAGCGCTTTGCGCCCCCCTCGCGGAAAGCGTCAATACCGCCTGCCTCATCATAAAGCTTTGCAGCCTCAATGCAGATATCAAGCGAAAGATTAATGCATTCCTCGCTCATATTATCCGGAGTATCAAGGCGGGTGTGATAATAGGTTTTCGGGTCATGGTTTACGGCGCAGAAGCCCGAAGCAAGAAGCCCGTTTCTGCTGAAGCTTTCGGAATCAATAGCGCCCGGATAAAGCTCGGTTTCGGGCATTTCAATGCCGCATTTTACGCCTGCCTGATAAATAAGCTCAGAAACGGCGTTTGAATTTTTCTGAGTGCCCGTGCAGCCGTTGGTATATATCTGCAGCTGCTCAATTTCACGCATAGTATCAAGCGCGATGAACACGGTTTCAACGTCCGTTAAATCATCCTTATGCGCCTTTGCATAAGCAGCGGAGCCGCGGATACCCGCCTCCTCCGAGCCCGCAAGGAAGCAACAAACCTCCGTGTTTTCAAAGCGGAAATCATTATCTGCCATTTCCTTGAGAACGCCCATTGCAACGTAATCCGCAGTGAGATTATCGTTAGCGCCGTCAACAATTACTTTCCAATTGATGAAGAAGAGAATTGCAATGAAGAACGGGATGAGAATAAGCTGAATAATGCCCATAATGAGCCAGAAAATATTTGTGTAAGTATTGCCCGCAAAAGCAGAAATAAGCCAGACGATATCAAATACGGTTACGAACAGCAAGCCGCCGATTGAGCCCGCCATAACGGGGGCAAGGCTCTTTAAGCCGCCGTGGAGAGAATAGGTCCATTCCCAAACGGCATCAGTGTGACCGCCGAAGATAATTCTTCTTTTAACCTCGCCGCTCGGCTTACGGAAAGCCATAACGTTGCGCGAGGTTTTCTTCGGAAACAGGAAATCAACATAGGGCTTATAAAGCAAAAACTGGAATAAAAGGCAGGAGGTTGCAAGCAGGGTTAATATAACTGCAATAACGGGCAGCGCATAACCCGATGAAACGTGCTTAAGACAAAGCCAATAAAGAATAACGGAGATAATTCCGATAATACCGGCGGGCGGAATCCAGCCGAAGAACGACGCGGGATGCACGGGGAAATCCTCCATATCAACGCGGTCTGCCCACTGCTCAAGCTCGCCCTTAAGATATTTCTGAGCCTTTCTTTCACTGTGGCTGCCGGGTGAACGGTCCTTAAAATTCTCACAAACATAGCGTATGCCGTTAAGCATATACTTATGAGTATCCGCAGAAGCGGTAAAGGTTGGTTTCATAAAAACTCTCCTTTCAAAAGATAAATTTAACAGATATATTATAATGCAAACGGGGCTTCATTTCAATGTATTCTTTTTACATATTTAGAGAAAACATTTTGTGCAGTTAGTAAACATAAAAAGCAGAAGAACGGCTCTCCTGCTTATTAAGGTTTTATTAAATTTACGCTTTCAATCGGCGTTATGCCAAGCTTTGAAAGATACGCGCGCATATCCGCAAAAACCTCGCGCATTGTGAAAAGCTCGGGCCAATGAGCGTCAAGCCCGATAACAACGTCATTTCCGACCTCGGCAGCAAGCTCCCAGAACGCACCGTTAGGATAATTGCGGTTATCAATGAAGCCGTACATATTAAACTCAAGCGGAATGCCAAGCTCCCTTGCACGCCTGCAAAGCCCGTACATCTGCTGCTTATAATAATCTTCATCGCCAATAAAATTGATTAAATCAGGATGGGCAAAATATGTGAATTTGCCCGTTTCAAGCCCCTCAATCGCCTGCTTGATGTACTGATTAAATATGGCTGCATCGCTTGTTTTTGAGCCGCAGTAAAAGGCGGCGGGTTCAAATTCGTTAAGCGTAAAATGCTGCCCTAAAATCAGATAATCAATGCCGAAGCTTTTAAGATATTCAAGCTCGTTTTCAAATAAAGCGGGATAGTATTCAAGCTCAAAGCCGAGATTGATTTTAATTTCACCCGCATATTGTTCCCGCAGGGCCTTTACGGAATTAACGTAATCCTGCGCAAGCTCAGGCTTCATTCTGAAGCTTGAATAATAATTCAGCTCAGAAGGAAACAGCATCGGGGCATGATCCGAAAAGCCGATTTCATCAAATCCGCCCTCTATTGCCGCTTTAACAAATTCCTCGTCCGCACCGTTTGCGTGGCCGCAGCGTGCGGTATGTGTGTGATAATTTTTCATAGCAAAACTATTTTATCATATTTTTTATTTTTTTCAACATACTTTTTACTTGACATTGCGCAAACAATCCCGTATAATACCATTTGCACACAGTTGCAAACCGTGGCCCGGTAGTTCAGCTGGTTAGAACGCCTGCCTGTCACGCAGGAGGTCGACGGTTCAAGTCCGTTCCGGGTCGCCACTATATGCTGATATGGCTCAGGCGGTAGAGCGCATCCTTGGTAAGGATGAGGTCGGCGGTTCAAGTCCGCCTATCAGCTCCAAACAAATGCATAAGGCTTTTGCCTTATGCATTTATTTTTTTATTGCGGACTTGAAACGACCTCCAAGAGCGGCGCGTTTAGTGCCGCGATTGGGAGAAAGGTCCGGTGGACCTTTCGATAGCCGGAGAGGAAAGTCCGCCGTTTGAGTCCTAACTTCAAGCAGAAAGTCCGCTATACGGGAGGGCGCAGAGACCCTCCCCTACAGAAAGCATATTAATAAGATGCCTGAATTAATCCACCCCGTTATACGAAACGAAGCCGCATTTCTGAGCGGTTGATCCGTTTACAGAATAGAGCACGAGATACATTCCGTCTATCCTGCCGAGGCAATAGCACTGCTCGTATTTATCAAGACTTCCGACCTTTTTCGTTTTATTCGTATCGCAATAAACGGGCTCCCTCGTTGAGCCGTTTTTATACTGCCTGCTTTCGGGAGGTGCCTTTTTTACGCCGCCACTGTACTTAACAAAGCCTGCCTTATACGCGTCTGTTCCGTCAAGCGAATAGACCACAAGATAGCTATTGCCCGCCCTGCTGTAGCAGCGGGCTTTTTCATATTTTGCAAGCACGCCAAGCTTCTTTTTAAGCAGACTCGTTTCAAACACCTTTTCCTTCGTGCTGCCGTTTTTCCATTCGACGGGAGTAGGATATTCATTATACTTAGGCGTTAAGCCGAGCGCCGCCTGATTCTTCGGGCGAAGCACGCCGAGCACATATTTATAGCTGTGATAAACAAACTGGCAAACTGCGCCAGACGGATAATTCTGGTCAAACGATTCAAACTCCGAGGAATCATATTTACCCGTTGCAATGGCGATATGCCCCGCGCCCGACTTGTTTGATTTTGACGACCACACAACGATATCTCCTGCCTGAAGCTTCATTCCCTTTTTATAGGCAATACGGAAAAAATTATTGTAAAGCACAGACTTCTTATAAAAATCATCATAATAAGAATGCGCATTTCCGTAGCCGTTCATAGAGGAAACCGGAACGCCGAAAACGCGGTTGCAATACGCCTTAATTAAATCCACGCATTGATATTTATTCGTTGCGCTGCCCTGCCCGTCAACATCAATATGCTTGCCGTTAAGCGAATTAAAAAACTGTTTTAAAGTCATATTTCACCACCTGTACGGAATCATCAGAAATTATAATTATGCCTGTTATTCTATGTCAGAAACGCATATTTTGTTAAACCGTATATGGAATATTTGCACATTATATTTGCATATTTATACAATGTTTTTGTATATTTATAAATATTTATACATTTTCTATTGACATTAAAAAACAAGGGTGTATAATAAGTTAGAATTTTATTACATTAAATTATTCTATGCTTTTGGAGAATGTATAAAAATGATTAAGGTTTTCATTGACGGCCAGGCAGGAACGACGGGGCTTCGCATTAAGGACAGGCTTTCCCTGCGCGACGATATTGAGCTGATGGAAATAGCGCAGGACAAGCGCAAGGACGCCGCTGAGATTAAAAAATTCATTAACGAGAGCGACGTTACCTTCCTCTGCCTGCCCGACGACGCGGCAAGAGAGGCAGTAAATCTGCTTGATAGGGACAACAAACGCACAAAAATCATTGACGCTTCAACCGCTCACAGAACGCTGCCCGAATGGGCTTACGGCTTTCCCGAGCTTTCTGCAGAGCACAGAGAAAGGATTGAAAGCAATCAGCTGATTGCAAACCCCGGCTGCTATGCAAGCGGCTTCATTTCAATAGTTTATCCGCTGATTGCAAACGGAATTATTGACAAGGACTATCCCCTTTCCTGCTTTGCTGTTTCGGGCTACAGCGGCGGCGGCAACAAGGCGATTGCACAGTATGAGGATGCAGAGCGTGACACGGAGCTTGACTCTCCCCGTCAGTATGCATTAACTCAGCAGCACAAGCACCTCAAGGAGATGGTTGCGATTACGGGCATTGAGAGAACACCGATTTTTTCCCCGATGATTTGCGATTATAAATGCGGAATGGTTGTGAGCATTCCCCTTTTTGCGGATAAGCTGAGCAAAAAATGCGGCATTGAGGATTTGAGAGAAATCTTTAAAGCGCATTACGAAGGCAAGCCGATGATTAAAATCCGTGAGGCTGATTTTGAGCAGAATATGCTTGGCGCAAATAATTTTGACGGCAGGGACGATTTGGAAATCCGGATAAACGGAAATGATGAAAGAATTGTGATTACCTCAAGATTTGACAATTTGGGCAAGGGCGCAAGCGGCGCGGCAATTCAGTGCTTTAACCTTGCCTGCGGAGTTGAGGAAACGAAATCACTTGTTTTGGGAGACTGATTTATGAGCTATATTTACGGCGGAGTATGTGCCGCAAAGGGCTTTAAGGCTGCAGGAATTTACTGCGGCATTAAAAAGAGTGCAGATGAAAGCGCTGCCCACAAAAACGATTTGGGATTAATCCTTTCGGACGCCCCCTGCTCCACCGCCTGTGTTTACACCACAAACAAGGTTAAGGGCGCGCCGATATTGGTTACAAAGAAAAACCTTGAAAAAAGCGGCGGTATTTCAAAGGCGGTTATCGTTAATTCAAAGAATGCAAACACCTGCAATGCGGACGGCGAGGCTAAGGCAGAAAGAATGTGTGAGCTTGCAGCAGGTGCGCTCGGCATTGAGCCGCAGGAGGTTGTTGTTGCATCAACGGGCGTTATCGGCCAGGTTTTACCGATTGAGCCGATTGAGAATAAGATTGACGAGCTTGCCGCAAAGCTTTCCTACACGGGCAACGAGGAAGCGGCAACCGCAATTATGACCACCGATACCATTAAAAAGGAATACGCCTGCGAATTTGAAATCGGCGGGATTAAATGCACAATCGGCGGAATGGCAAAGGGCAGCGGAATGATTCACCCGAATATGGCAACCACGCTGAACTTCATTACGACGGACGCGGCAATTGCTCAGCCGATGCTGCAGAAAGCGCTTGATGAAATCGTTAAGGTTACATATAATTGCCTTTCAATTGACGGCGACACATCAACAAACGATATGGTTTGCGTGATGGCAAACGGCGAAGCAAATAATTCCGAAATCACCGCTGACGGCGCTGATTTTGAAAGCTTCAAGGCTGCGCTTTACGAGGTTATGATGAACCTGACCCGTATGCTTGCAAAGGACGGCGAGGGCGCTTCAAAGCTGCTTGAATGCGAATGCAGCGGCTGCGAAACCAAGGATAAGGCAATCGTTATTGCTAAGAGCGTTATCGGCTCAACCCTTTTCAAATGCGCGATTTTCGGCGAGGATGCAAACTGGGGACGCGTGCTCTGCGCAATCGGTTATGCAGACGCTGAATTTGACATCAACAAGGTTGACGTTGATTTGGCTTCCGAATTCGGCAGAATTGCCGTTTGCAGAAACGGCGCGGGAGTTGACTTTTCCGAGGAAGAGGCAGCAAAGATACTGAGCAGCGACGAGATTATGGTTTACGTTAACCTCAATGAGGGCGATGCATCTGCGATGGCTTGGGGTTGCGATTTAACATATGATTACGTAAAGATAAACGGGGATTACAGGACTTAAGTAGACTTTTAGAAAGCAACAGCTTTCGCGTTAAATCGTAAACGAGTTTCCAAATTTTAAAGCCGCAGGTTGAAAAAATTTGGGAGAACAGTCCGGTGGACTGTTCGATAATGAGTGACGAACCGTGGAATACTGCTTTGCCAAAGTTTAAAAAGACTACGGAGATTACAGAACTTAATTAACCCAAAAATAAGACTAATTTTTAGCGTTAAATCGCAAACGAGTTTTCAAATTTTAAAGTTGCAGGCTGAAAAAATTTGGGAGAATAGTCCGGTGGACTGTTCGATAATGAGTGACGAACCGTGGAATACTGCTTTGCCAAAGTTTAAAAAGACTACGGAGATTACAGAACTTAAAACACCTCATCAGTCGCATAAATGCGACAGCTTCCCCTCAAGGGGAAGCCAAAACGGAATAATTTGTATTGGATGTGAAGAAAATGGATATTACAAATGCAATGAAGGCTGACGTGCTGGCAAAGGCGTTGCCTTATATTCAGCTTTACAGGGGCAAAACCATCGTTGTTAAATACGGCGGCAATGCAATGATTAACGAGGAGCTCAAGGCAGCCGTTATGAAGGATTTGGTGCTGCTTTCAACAGTCGGCATCAAGGTTGTGCTCGTGCACGGCGGTGGACCGGAAATCAACAAAGCGCTTAACGCTATGCAGGTTGAAAGCGAATTCGTTGACGGGCTTCGCGTTACAACAAAGGAAACCGCAAACGTTGTGCAGATGGTGCTCGCAGGCAAGGTTAACAAGGATTTGGTTTGCCAAATCGGCAACCTCGGCGGGCACGCAATCGGGCTTTCCGGTATGGACGGAAATATGATTAAATGCAAGCCGCTTGATGAGAAGCACGGCTATGTTGGCGACATTATCGAGATGAATATGGAAATCGTTGAGGAAACCCTTGCAAACGGATATATTCCCGTAATCTCAACAATCGGCTTTGATGAGGAGAGCAACTGCTATAACATTAATGCTGACACGGTTGCCGCGGCGGTTGCTGGTGCGCTTAAAGCAGAGGCGCTTATTTCAATGACCGACGTCGTTGGTCTGCTTCGCGATAAGGACGACCCCGAAACCCTCATTCACCGCGTTTATATTTCCGACGTGCCTGCGCTTATCAGCGAGGGCGTTATCAGCGGAGGAATGATTCCGAAAATGGATTCAATGACTCAGGCGCTGCGAGAGGGCTGCAAAAAGGCGTTTATTATTGACGGCAGAGTGCCCCACTCCATTCTTATGGAGCTTCTTACAGACGAAGGTATGGGCACGATGTTCAGGATTTCAAGCACATTAAACTGACAGTGGGATACGATATGAATACTAAAGAAAAAGATAAAAAATACGTTGCAAACACATACGGACGCTTTGACGTTGCGCTTGCAAGCGGTAAGGGCTCAACGCTGATTGACGAGGACGGCAAGGAATATATTGATTTCGGCTCAGGCATCGGAGTTACTGCATTCGGCATATGCGACGAGGAATGGAAGGCTGCTGTGAGCGCTCAGCTTAATAAGCTGCAGCACACCTCTAACCTTTATTACACTGCTCCCTGTGCAGAGCTTGCAAGACTGCTTTGCGAGAAAACGGGAATGGCAAAGGTTTTCTTCGGAAACAGCGGCGCTGAGGCAAACGAGGGCGCAATTAAATTTGCAAGAAAATACAGCAGCGATAAATACGGCGAGGGCAGAAGCACGATAATCACGCTTGTAAACTCCTTTCACGGCAGAACGATTGCAACCCTCTCCGCAACCGGGCAGGACGTTTTTCACAAGGATTTCGGTCCGTT
The DNA here is from genome assembly GCA_905234995.1 of uncultured Eubacterium sp. Lineage (GTDB taxonomy): Bacteria > Bacillota > Clostridia > Oscillospirales > Acutalibacteraceae > Eubacterium_R. The sequence goes on from CAJOJV010000002.1 coordinate 86,923, forward strand.
CGTTGAGGGCTTTAAATACTGCGAGGCTAACAACTGCGAGCAGCTTACCGAGATGGCAACCGATGACGTTTGCGCGATTATGTTTGAATGCGTGCAGGGCGAGGGCGGCGTGCTTAATCTGGCACCTGAGTTTATTGGCACTATTGAGAAAATTGCAAATGAAAAGGACATACTTATGATTTGCGATGAGGTGCAGACGGGCAACGGCAGAACAGGCAAATATTTTGCTTATATGAATTTCGGCATCAAGCCCGATATCGTTACAACGGCAAAGGGGCTCGGCGGCGGACTGCCTATCGGCGCAGTGCTGTTTAACGAGAAGTTTGAGGACATTGTTACACCGAGCTCACACGGCAGCACCTTCGGCGGAAATCCGATTGCAGCGGCAGGCGCAATCAGCATTGTTAACCGCATTGACGACAAGCTGCTTGACGAGGTATGCAAAAAGAGCCAACACATTAAAGATTATTTATCATCCGTTAAGGGAGTTAAAAGCATAAGCGGTATGGGGCTTATGCTCGGCATTGAAACAGAAAAGCCCGCGGGCGACATTGCAAAGGAATGCCTTGAAAACGGTTTGCTTGTTCTTACGGCAAAGACTAAGGTAAGGCTGCTGCCCGCTTTAAACATAAGCTGTGAAGAGCTTGATAAGGGACTTGAAATTCTTAAGGAGGCAATTGAAAAATGAAGCATTTACTGAAATTACAGGACTGGAGCACCAAGGAAATTCTTGACGTTTTAAATCTTGCAGACCAGCTTAAATATGAAAATCACCACAGCATTGAGCACCACCATCTTAAGGGCAAAACGCTGGGTATGATTTTCCAGAAAAGCTCCACGAGAACGAGGGTTTCCTTTGAAACGGGAATGTATCAGCTCGGCGGACAGGCGCTGTTCCTTTCAAACCGCGATTTGCAGATTGGCAGGGGCGAGCCCGTTGAGGACACCGCAAGAGTGCTTTCACGCTATCTTGACGGAATTATGATAAGAACCTTTGAGCAGAAAGAGGTTGAGGATTTGGCTGAATACGGCTCTATTCCGATTATTAACGGACTTACCGATTACTGCCATCCCTGCCAGGTGCTTGCGGACCTTATGACAATACGCGAGCGTAAGCACACCTTTGACGGGCTTAAGCTCTGCTTCATCGGCGACGGAAATAATATGGCAAACAGCCTTATCGTGGGCGCAATCAAAATGGGAATGGAATGCGCTATTGCCTGCCCCGACGGCTATAAGCCCGACGCCGAGCTTATGAAATGGGCTGAGGCAAACGGCAAATTCACCTGCAGCGACAACATCCTTGAATGTGCAAAGGGTGCAGACGTGCTTTACACCGACGTTTGGGCTTCTATGGGACAGGAAGAGGAAAAGGCAGAGAGAGAAAAGGTTTTCAAAAACTTCCAGATTAACGACGAGGTTATGGCGGTTGCAAACGAGGGCGCAATGGTGCTGCACTGCCTGCCTGCTCACCGTGAGGAAGAAATTACCGCAAAGGTTTTTGAAGAGCACGCAGACGAGATTTTTGAAGAAGCCGAAAACAGGCTTCACGCTCAGAAAGCAGTTTTAGTAAAATTATTAGGTTAAAAAATATGGGCGGATTAATCCGCCCTTAGGTTGATTTTTATGGATAATGAGAAAGTTTACATCTGCCTGTCCGACGGGCAGATTTTTGAGGGAAAGCGCTTCGGTGCGGGAGGAGATATCATCGGCGAGCTTGTGTTTACCACGGGTATGTGCGGATATATTGAAACGCTTACCGACCCGAGCTATTACGGTCAAATCGTTTTGCAGACCTTCCCTCTTATTGGTAATTACGGATTTATTGAGGACGACGCGGAATCGAAGAAGAGCTACGTTTCCGCTTACATCGTGCGCGAAAAATGCGATAATCCCTCAAACTTCCGCTGCGACAAAACGCTTGATGAATATCTTAAAAGCGAGGGCATCATCGGCGTTTACGACGTTGACACGAGAGAAATTACAAAAATCATCCGTGAAAGCGGCGTTATGAACGCGGCAATCGTTTCCAACCCGAATATGCTTGACAAACAAGCCATTGAGGATTACAGAATTACCGAGGCTGTTAAGGCGACCTCGGTTTCTAAGCCCTGCCTTGTTGCAAGCGAAAATCACAAATATAACGTCGTTTTACTTGATTACGGCAAAAAGGACAATATTCCGCGCGAGCTTGCAAAGAGGGGCTGCAACGTTGCAATCGTGCCCTATGACACGAAGGCTGAGGATATACTTAAGCTTAATCCCGACGGCATTATGCTTTCAAACGGCCCCGGCGACCCGAGCGATAATGAGGAATGCATTGAGGAGCTTAAAAAGCTTATAGGCAAAAAGCCGATTTTCGGAATATGCCTCGGCCATCAGCTTTTAGCGCTTGCAATGGGTGCGAAAACCGAGAAGCTCAAATACGGGCACAGGGGCGTTAACCAGCCCGTTAAGGATTTGAAAACGAACAGGACTTATATTTCCTCCCAAAACCACGGCTACGCCGTGCTCAACGAGGGCATTGAGGAATGCGGCGGCGTTATCAGCTTCATTAACGCTAACGACGGCACTAACGAAGGAATTGATTATCCCGAAAAGAACGCCTTTTCCGTTCAGTTCCACCCCGAGGCTTGCAGCGGACCGCACGACACGAGATTTTTGTTTGACAGATTTATCGATATGATGGGAGGTAATGAATAATGCCTCTTAACAAAGATATAAAAAAGGTTTTGGTTATCGGCTCAGGACCGATAGTTATCGGACAGGCAGCTGAATTTGACTATGCGGGCGCTCAGGCTTGCCGCGTTTTGAAGGACGAGGGTATTGAGGTTGTGCTCGTTAACTCCAACCCCGCAACCATTATGACGGACAAGGCGCTTGCAGACCATATTTACCTTGAGCCGCTGACCGAGGAAACCGTTAAAAGAATTATTGAGAAGGAAAAACCGGACAGCATACTCGGCGGACTCGGCGGTCAGACAGGGCTGACAATTTCAATGCAGCTTGCGGCAAGCGGGTTTTTAAAGGAACACGGTGTTCGCCTGCTCGGCACCGATGCTGAGGCGATTGACAAGGCTGAGGACAGGCAGATGTTCCGCGACACGATGCTGAAAATCAATCAGCCCGTCGTGCCGTCAGACATTGCAAACGACCTTGAAACCTCCGTTAAGATTGCAAACGAAATCGGCTACCCCGTTATCGTGCGCCCCGCATTCACGCTCGGCGGCGCAGGCGGCGGCGTTGCTTACGACGAGGCAGAGCTTAAAGAGGTTGCAAAACGCGGGCTTATGATGAGCCCGATTACCCAGGTGCTTGTTGAAAAATACATTGCGGGCTGGAAGGAAATTGAATTTGAGGTTATGAGGGACTGCGCGGGCAACGTTATAGCCGTTTGCTCTATGGAGAACTTTGACCCCGTCGGCGTTCACACGGGCGACAGCATCGTTATTGCCCCCGCCGTAACCCTCGGGGACAAGGAATACCAGATGCTGCGCTCAGCATCGCTTGACATTATCACCGAGCTTGGCATTGAGGGCGGCTGCAACTGCCAGTTTGCGCTCAATCCCGAAAGCTTTGAATACAGCGTTATTGAGGTTAACCCCCGCGTTTCGCGCTCCTCTGCGCTTGCTTCAAAGGCAACGGGCTATCCGATTGCAAAGGTTACAACGAAGATTGCACTTGGTTACACGCTTGACGAGATTAAAAACGACATCACGGGCAAAACCTGCGCCTGCTTTGAGCCGACGCTTGATTACGTTGTTGTTAAGGTGCCGAAATGGCCTTTTGACAAATTCGTTAACGCTTCAAGAAAGCTCGGCACTCAGATGAAGGCGACGGGCGAGGTTATGAGCATTGCCCCCTCCTTTGAGATGGCGATAATGAAGGCTATCCGCGGTGCAGAAATCGGGCTTGACACTCTTAACAACCCTGCCCTGCCCGCAGACGAATACATCTACGATGCGCTGAAAAAGCAGGACGACCTGAGAATTTTCACCGTTTTCAAGGCGCTCAAGGAGGGCGTTTCCGTTAACGAAATCCACCGCCTGACTATGATTGACGAGTGGTTTTTATACAAGCTTAAAAATCTGGCGGAATACGAGGCTAAAATCGCAAACACGCCGATTTCAAACGAGCTTTATATTCAGGGCAAAAAGCTTGGATACACCGACGAGGCGCTGGAGCGCATAAGCGCTTCTCCCCTTGCCTTTCACAGGGAAGCCGTTTATAAAATGGTTGACACCTGCGGCGCGGAATTTGCCGCGGAGACTCCGTATTTCTATTCAACCTTTGACAATCACTGTGAAAGCCGCGAGCTTGCAAGGGGCGAAAAGGAAAGAATTATCGTTCTCGGCTCGGGACCGATTCGCATCGGCCAGGGCATCGAATTTGATTACTCCTCCGTTCACTGCGTATGGACGCTCAAGGAGCTCGGCTACGAGGTTATCATAATCAACAACAACCCCGAAACCGTTTCAACGGACTTTGACACGGCGGACAGGCTGTATTTCGAGCCGCTCACGCCCGAGGACGTTATGAACATCATCAAGGTTGAACAGCCGATAGGCATAGTTGTTGCTTTCGGCGGGCAGACCGCGATTAAGCTGACGAAATTCCTTGACGACAACGGCATTACCATTCTCGGCACCTCTGCCGAGGGCATTGACGTTGCCGAGGACAGGGATAAATTTGACAAGCTCTTAGAGCAATTCGGCATTTTCAGACCGAAGGGCACTTCCGTTACGACGCTTGACGGTGCTATAGCTGCGGGCAATTCGCTCGGCTATCCTGTTCTGCTGCGCCCGAGCTACGTTATCGGCGGGCAGAATATGACCATTGCTTACACGGACGATGACGTTAAAAGATATATGGACATCATCCTGAAGCAGGGCATTGAAAATCCCGTGCTCGTGGATAAATATATGATGGGCACGGAGCTTGAGGTGGATTGCATTTCGGACGGCGAAAAGGTGCTCATCCCCGGAATTATGGAGCATATTGAGCGCGCGGGCGTTCACAGCGGCGATTCCATTGCAGTTTATCCGCCTTATAATATTCAGGATAAAATGCTGCAGAAAATCTGCGATATTTCAACGAAGCTTGCGCTTTCGCTCGGAACTAAGGGGCTCGTTAACATTCAGTACCTCACCTATCAGAACGAGCTTTACGTTATTGAGGTTAACCCGAGGGCTTCGCGCACGATTCCCTATATCAGCAAGGTTACGGGCGTTCCGATGGTTGAGCTTGCAACCAAAATTATGGTTGGCGCAACGCTTGAGGAACTCGGCTACGAGGCGGGGCTTTACAGAATTCCGCCCTACTATGCGGTTAAGGTGCCCGTTTTCAGCTTTGAAAAGCTGAACGACGTTAACAGCAAGCTCGGCCCCGAGATGAAATCCACGGGCGAGGTTCTGGGCGTCGGCAAAAATCTGAACGAGGCGCTTTTCAAGGGACTCGTTTCCGCAGGCTTCAAGGTTGATTTTCATAAGAAGGACAAGCACGCGGTGCTCATCACCGTTACCAAGCAGGACAGATATGAAATCGTTAACCTTGCCAAAAAGCTTGACGATCTGGGCGCAGAGCTCTGGGCAACTCCCGAAACCGCAAAGGCAATTGAAAGCCTCGGCATTGAGGTTAAGAGAGTTAACAAGCTGCGCGAGGATAATTCCATTATGGAGCTTGTTGAAAGCGGAATTCTTGATTACATCGTTTATACCGGCAAGAGCGACAAAAAGAGCATTGACGATTATATTAAGCTCTTTAACCGCGCAAACCAGCTCGGCATTGCAACGATAACCTCGCTTGACACGGCAAACGCGCTCGCAGATATTATTGCAAGCAGATACAAGCAATCGAACACCGAGCTTGTTGATATTAACAATATGCGAAGCGAAAAAGGAATTCTGAAATTCAGCAAGATGCAGGGCACGGGCGACGATTATATTTTCTTCAACAACGAATGCGGCATTATTACCTGCCCCGAAAGCTTTGCAATTGAGTTTACGGACAGACACAGGGGCATAGGCGGCGACGGCATCGTGCTGATTGAAGGCTCTGAAATCGCAGACGCGAAGATGAGAATTTTCAACCTTGACGGCTCCGAGGGCAAAATGGCAGGCAATTCCATTCGCTGCGTGGGCAAATATCTTTATGACAACGGCTGGGTTGACAAGGACTTCGTCACCGTTGAAACCGCAAGCGGAATAAGGGAGCTGCAGCTTTTCACCCGCAACGGCAAGGTTAGCTCCGTTACCGTTAATATGGGCAGGGCTGAGCTTAAGCCCGAGAGCATTCCCGTGCTTCTTGAGGGAGATAAAATCATCGGCAGGCAGGCTAAAATCGCGGGCGATAAATATAATATCACCTGCGTTTCCGTCGGCAATCCGCACTGCGTTGTTTTCGTTGATAACGTTGACAGGGTGCCGCTTGAAAAAATCGGGCCGCAGTTTGAAAATGCGGAAATTTTCCCCGAGAGGGTTAACACGGAATTCGTGCGCATAGTTAACAGCCGCACGATTAAAATGCGCGTTTGGGAACGCGGCAACGGCGAAACCGAGGCTTGCGGCACGGGCGCGTGCGCGGCGGTTATTGCAGCGGTTGAAAACGGCTACTGCAGCAAGGGTGAGGACATCACCGTTAAGCTGCGCGGCGGTGATTTAATAGTTAATTACACGGACGATGCTGTTTACCTAACCGGCGACTGCAATCTCGTTTTCACGGGACAAATTGAGTATTAAAAAAACAAGGTGCTGTTTGCACCTTGTTTTTTTAGTGGTCAGTGGCCAGTGATTAGTGGTCAGTTATCGTCGCTTTGCTCCAATTATAATTGGGTGCGGGCTTTGACCGCCCGACAACTGTACACTAGCCACCGGTCACTATCCCGGCAAGCTCCGATTTGTATATTATATATGTTTTTTAATTAAGCCGTCTTTGTTGCAGCAGGCATAGAGGATTCCTCTGCCGCGTTTGAAGAAGCGGGCTTCGGCATTCTGCTCGGGATAGAGCTTGGCGATTTCGCATCTGTCGCCCGTTACATAAGCGACAAATGAAATATAATGCGATTTACTCATATCGTGGTTTACCGAAACATAATACTCGTTTTCAATAACCTCGCAGCTGATTATGCCCTTTTCATCCTCCTCCGCCTCAAGTGCTGGCAGATTTATGCCGCAGCAGGATTTAACGCTTTCGCCGACGGAATAAATCACATTGCCGCAAATCGGGCAGACGGAAAAGCAGGATTTAAGCACATTGGCGGATTTATTGCTGTTTGTTATATATTCGCCGTTCATAAGCTCAATAACTGAAACGCCGAGCGCCTGCGCAAGCGGCTCAATCAGAGAAATATCGGGCAAGCCCTTCCCCGTTTCCCATTTGCTTACTGCTTTATCACTGACGCCAATAATATCTGCCAGATTCATTTGGGTGAGCTTTTGCTTTTCCCTTAATTCCTTAATTATTTTCCCGGTTACGTAATTATTCATATTTTCACCTCCGTAAATGATTATAAAGCGGGATGATGAAATACACAACCTACCTAGCGTAGAGTTAAAAAAGGCTGCCTCAAACGAAGCAGCCTTAAATAATTATTCAACGTTTATATCAAATTCATAAGTGATAACAATCCAGTATTCCAAAGAGAGGCATTTTGAATTATTCGCAAGTCTTACGTCTGCGCCGGGTGCAACATTCGTCATTACAATCTGATTGTTTGCAAGAGCCTGATATACTGCATCATACTGAGCCTGATACTTTTTATCAACAAAGCTCATATAAATACCGTTATTTGCACAGGTGCCCGTGTAGTTAAAGCCGCCCTGATAATTTGAAAGGCAAGCCTTAACGGCGGAGCCGTAATCCTTAATTACAACGGAATAATAATTCTCCCAGCCGTTCTGCCAATTCTCGGAGCCGATTGCGTACTTGGGATAATTATAAATCTTCGTTGCCTCTGATACTGCGCCGATATCCTCGTTACCGCCCGCAAAAACGATTGAAACGCCGTTATCGTACATCTTTTCAACGACTGCCTGATAGCGGTTAACCATCTGATAGCTTGTGTTTGCGGAATATTCGTTTTCCATACTGATGCCCGCGTTATAGCCGTCAGCATCCGCATTTGACCAATGGGTGAAAATATATCCCGCAAGCGGAGGAGCAGCTGAAACCTCAACGGTATCATCCGTGATATACGAGCCTGTGCCCGCGGATTCGCCGTTGCCGCCCTCGCCCGTTACAACTGCAACGTCAAAGGTGGGCTCAGCGCTTTCAACAAAAATCGGAGTAAGGGTTAAGCCGCCGGCCTCATCGCTGATATGAACCCAGGTATCCTTAGCAAACGCATCGTCAATATCAACCTCTCCGCCGTTTTCAGTCTGAATATCCCAACGGTCAAACACATAACCGCTTTCGGCAGCAGGCGCTTTAACGTTGCAGGACTCCCCTGCCATTATGTACTGCGCGGAGAAATCTGCAGAGCCGTCCGCAGTTTTTACGATAACGGGATAGGTTGTTGAAGGAGCATCGGTATAAACCGCGGTAATCGTGCAATCGCATTTTTCAACGAGAAGATTAGTTTCCGGCTTCTTGGTTTCGGAAAGATTAACCTTTTTATCCTTAACGCCGTCAGTATCGCTCTGATAATCCCAATGGTCAAAAATCTGACCCTCGGGAGCGGGAGCGGCAGTGATTGCAACGTTTGAGCCCTCCGTGTAAGTGCCCGTGCCCGTGCCGTTAACAACGTTAACTACGAAGCATTTTTCGCCGATATCCTCAATCTTTTCGTAATTAGCGGTAAGAGTGAAGGAATAATCAAAATCAAGATAGGGTGAATCATAATCCGCATATGAAAGCTTAACGGGAATACCGAGCTCGTCTGCGGCATAGCCTGCGCCCTGAACGAAGCCCGCACCGTAACGGCTTGAGGGTTCGGACTGAACGGAGCCGAAATAGCCAAGATTTGTGTTGCCCGCCATAACAGCGCTGTAGCCCGCAAGGAAGCCGCTTTCAAGCGAATTGAAATCAATCGTCATAACGTTACCGAGGAAGGCGTCAATATCAGAGCCCTCGGGGTGCGGCATACCGTCAACGAGGATAAACTGAGCCTCGGGATAAAGCGGAGAAGCCTCATAAACAGCAACCTCAAACGCATCGGTCGGCAAAACAATCATTGCGGCGCCGTTCTTAACGGCAAGCTCAATATACCGAAGCGCGGTTTCAGTTGTTAACACATCGTCCTCGAGAGGCGGCTGGTAGTAGCGATAAGCAAGCCCCTGCTCCTCGCAGTACTCCTTAACGCCACTCCACGCGCTTTCGTTATATGCGCCGTCGGTTACAAGACCGCCGTCAGTGATAAGAACAACGTCATAATGCTGCGTTTTAGCCTTTGCACAGCCTGCAAAGGAAACTGCAAGCAGCGCAACGCACATTAATGCACAAACTATCCTTTTCATATTTTTCCCTCCAGGAAAGAAAGATATTTCAACTAATATATAATAACAAAAAATAATTAATATTGCAATAAGATTTGTTGATTTAGTATTTAAAAAGAATTATAATGGGTATAACATTATTTTTACGGAGGGCGTTATGCTTCAGAAACAGCTTGAATATATCAGAAATATTACGGATTTCGAGCCCGATATTGCAGTGGTTCTCGGCTCGGGCCTCGGCGGCTTTACAGACGGCGCCGAGATTGAGGCGGCGGTTGATTTTGCGAACATTCCCGATTTCCCCGTTTCCACCGCTCCTACTCACAGGGGGCGCTTCGTTTTTTGCAAAATCGGCGGGGCAAGGGTTGCCGTTATGCAGGGGCGCGTTCATCTTTACGAGGGCTACACCCCACAGCAGGCTGTTATGCCGATTAGGCTTCTGCGGCTGATGGGCGCAAAGCAGCTTATACTGACGAACGCTGCAGGCGGAATTAACAGAGATTTTCAAATCGGGGATTTAATGATTATTGAGGACCATATTTCAAGCCTCGTGCCCTCTCCCCTGCGCGGAAAGAATATTGACAGCCTCGGCGTGCGCTTTCCCGATATGAGCGAGGTTTACAGCAAAAGGCTTTGCAAAATCATCACCGAATGTGCAATGAAAAACGGCATTGAAACAAAGAAGGGCGTATACATTCAGCTTCAGGGGCCCGCGTTTGAAACTAAGGCGGAGATAAAGATGTGCTCAATCCTCGGAGCGGACGCTGTGGGTATGAGCACGGCGATTGAAGCGCAGGCGGCTAAGCACTGCGGCTTTGAGGTTTGCGGAATAAGCTGCATAACGAACCTTGCCTGCGGTTTGCTTGACCAACCTATTACGAGCGAAGAGGTTTCCGAAACCGCAGCGAAAACGGCGGTTAAATTCAACGCGCTTTTAAGAAGCACAATTGAGAGAATTGCAGATGAATACTGAAAACATAAAATATGAAAACGGCAGGCTGTTTATTCTTGACCAGACCCTGCTGCCTAACGAAATTAAATATATTGAGATGACCTGCCTTGAGGATTGCTACGACGCTATAAAAAGACTTGCCGTTCGCGGCGCGCCTGCAATCGGAATTTTTGCGGGCTATGCCATTGCGCTTTTCCACGGAAATAATCTTGAGGAAAGCGCCGAATATCTGATTTCCTCCCGCCCGACTGCGGTTAACCTGAGCTGGGCAGTTAAGCGCGTTAAGGCGGCGATTGAAAGCGGCAACAGCGGCATTGACGAGGCGATTGCAATTCACAACGAGGATATTGAAATGTGCCGCAAAATCAGCGAATACGGGCTTTCACTGCTCAGGGACGGCGACGGGGTTTTAACCCACTGCAACGCCGGCGAGCTTGCCACGTCTAAATACGGCACGGGACTTGGTCCGCTGATTTTAGGAAAAGAAAAGGGATATAACTTCCACGCCTACGTTGACGAAACGCGGCCGCTTTTGCAGGGCGCGAGGCTGACGAGCTTTGAGCTTGAAAACCACGGAATTGACACCACACTGATTTGCGACAATATGGCAAGCCTCGTTATGAAAAAAGGGCTTATTAACGCCGTGCTCGTAGGTGCGGACAGGATTGCCGCTAACGGCGACACGGCTAACAAAATCGGCACGAGCGGAGTGGCGGTGCTTGCAAAGCATTACGGAATTCCGTTTTACGTGCTTGCGCCGTACTCAACGATTGATTTTAACTGCGAAACGGGCGACGGCATTATTATTGAGGAGCGCAATCCCGGGGAAATCAAAAATATGTTTTTTGAGCGCCCCTCTGCCCTGCCGCGGACCAAATGCTTCAACCCCGCGTTTGACATGACGGACAACGAACTGATTACGGCGATTATTACTGACAGGGGCGTTATATATCCCCCGTTCAGCGAAAACCTGAGAAAGGCATATAATAATGATTAGATTTTACAACGGCAGAGTTTTAACTCTGAAAAACGGCTTTGAAATTACGAACGACGAGGTTTGGGTTGACGGCAGTGAAATTTGCTTTATCGGCAAAAACGCAAACCTTAAGGCGGACAGAGAGATTGACCTTAAGGGCAATCTTCTAATGCCGTCCTTTAAAAACGCTCACACCCATTCCGCAATGACCTTTGCAAGAAGCCTTGCGGACGATTTGGCGCTGCAGCCCTGGCTTTTTGATATGATTTTTCCGATGGAGGCAAGGCTGACGGGAGATGACATTTACAAGCTTTCCCGCCTTGCCTTTCTTGAATATCTGACGAGCGGCATAACGGCGTGCTTTGATATGTACTACTTTCCCGAGGATATGGCGAGAGCGAGCGTTGACGCGGGCTTCAGAACCGTTATGTGCTGCGGGATTAATAATTTTAAGGAAAACATTCAGCTGCTTGAGGATTATTATATCAGATACAATAATTATAACGAGCTTGTAGGCTACAGGCTTGGTTTCCACGCGGAATACACGACCTCGCTTGAAAGAATGAAGGAGATTGCAGGCGTTGCCGAAAAATACGAGGCGCCCGTTTTTATGCACTCCTCCGAAACCGAGAGCGAGGTGCAGGGCTGCCTTGAGCGCTACGGCAAAACGCCGACCGCGCTTTTTGACGAGCTCGGGCTTTTCAACCACGGAGGCGGCGGTTTCCACAGCGTCTGGATAAACGACGAGGATTTGGAGATTTACAAAAAGCGCGGAGTCTGGGCTATAGTAAACGCAGGCTCAAACGCGAAGCTTGCATCGGGTATTGCGCCCGTTTGCAGGATGCAGGAAATGGGAATTAACCTTGCAATCGGAACTGACGGCCCGAGCAGCAACAATGCACTTGATATGTTCCGCGAGATGTTTATGATTGCGGGAACGCAGAAGCTCAGAAAGAAGGACGCGGCTGCCTGCAACGCGAACGAGATACTGAAAATGGCGACCGTCGGCGGAGCGCACTGCATGGGACTTAACGACTGCGACTGCATTGATATCGGCAAGAAAGCGGATTTAATCGTGATTGATTTAATGCGCCCGAATATGCAGCCGATTAACAATATCACCAAAAACCTTGTTTATTCAGGCTCAAAGGAAAATGTTAAGCTGACGATGATTAACGGCAAAATCCTTTATGAAAACGGCGAATTCATTGACACGGATATTGAAAAAATCTACGCCGAGGCGCAGGAGATTGTTGAGAGAATTAAATAATAGCAAAAGAAAAGGTCAGGTTATAAAAAGCCTGACCCTTTTAATGCGAAAACAGGAGGGCACGGAGGTCCTCCCCTTCAAACTTCAATTCAAATTACTTTGCTTCTGCCTTTTCCTTTTCAAGGAATTTATAAACGAGAGCGGCGAGAGCTGCGCCTGCGAGCGGAGCAACGATGAAAATCCAGAGACTCTTGATAGGCTCTGCATTGCCCGTTATTGCTGCTGCAACTGCGGGAGCGAGGCTGCGCGCAGGGTTAACGGAGGTTCCCGTTAAACCGATGCCGAGAATGTGAACAAGCGTTAAGGTTAAGCCGATAACAAGACCGCCAAAGGAACCGTGAGCCGCCTTCTTTGAGGTTACGCCGAGAATTGTTAAAACGAAAATAAAGGTTAAAACAACCTCAACAACAAGACCCGCAACGACGCTGCCGTTTACGCCTGCAAGGCCGTTTGCGCCGAAGCCGCCCGTCATATCGGTAACATTACCCGCTCCGAAGATGAGAGCAAGAATTCCAACGCCTGCGAAGCCGCCGATGCACTGAGCAATTACATAGCCGATGAAATCGGAAACGCTCATTCCGCCGCTGATTAAAACGCCGAGTGAAACTGCAGGATTAATATGGCAGCCCGAAATATTGCCGATGCAATAAGCCATTCCGACGATTGTTAAGCCAAACGCAAGCGCAGTTAAAATATAACCGCCGCCGTTTGCCGCATCACAGCCGACAAGCATTGCCGTGCCGCAGCCGAGAGTTACAAGCACGCAGGTGCCGATAAGCTCTGCAAGATACTTTTTCATAATTATTACTCCTTTATTATATTATTTGCAAATATGCCATTTATATTATAACCTTTTTGCTTTTGTTTCGCAATACAAACAGCGATAAGTTCCCTTATTATCCGTTAAAACGAATTCATAGGGCACGTTATCCTCAACATTTGTGATGCACCTTGGATTTGAGCATTTTGCAACGCCCTTTATCCTTTGCGGCATATTGAGCTTTTTCTTTGAAGCAACGGAATTATCAATAATATTAACCGTTATGCCCGAATCAATAAAGCCGAGCACGTCGAAATTTAAATCAATCAGCTCGTTAACCTTGATGATATCCTTTTTACCGAGCTTAACTGATTTTGCATTCTGAATAATTGCAACCTGGCAATCAAGCTTATCAAGCCCGAGAGCGTAATAAACCTTCATTCCCATACCTGCGGAAATATGGTCCAGCACATAGCCGTTTTCTATTTCATCAATCTTCATCAAGTTCACCTGCCCATCTCAAAAGTGTAATAATCAGTGCCATTCTTATATATTTGCCGTTGAGCGCCTGCTCGAAATATTTTGCCCTTGGGTCGTCATCAACCGCAGTGGTGATTTCGTTTACACGAGGAAGCGGGTGCATAATGGTTAAATCCTGCTTCGCGTTTTCAAGCTTGGCAGTATCAAGAATAAAGGCGTCCTTATGCTTTAAATATTCATCCTCGGAGAAGAAGCGCTCGCGCTGAATGCGGGTCATATAAAGGATATCAAGGGAAGGCATAACCTCCTCCATCTTTTCAACCTCAATATATTCAATGCCCTTTTCATCAAGATAATCGGTTTTGATGTAATCGGGAACGGAGAGCTCCTTGGGTGAGATTAGCACGAATTTAACGCCTTGATAGCGGCACATTGCCTTAATAAGGCTGTGCACGGTTCTGCCGAATTTCAAATCGCCGCAAAGGCCGATTGTAAGATTTTCAAGCCCGCCCTTTTCGCGGTAAATCGTGAGCAAATCCGTGAGTGTTTGCGTGGGGTGGCTGTGCCCGCCGTCGCCCGCATTGATAACGGGGACCTCTGATTTATAAGAGGCAACGCGCGGCGCACCCTCAACGGGATGGCGCATTGCAATTATATCCGCATAATAGGAAACGATTTTAACAGTGTCCGACACGGATTCGCCCTTTGAAGCGGAGGAGGAATTTGCTTCCGAGAAGCCGAGCACGTTTCCGCCGAGCTCCATCATAGCTGCCTCAAACGAAAGGCGCGTGCGGGTGCTGGGCTCAAAGAAAAGCGTTGCAAGCTTTTTGCCCGCGCAGACTGCGGAATATTTCTTTTTGTTTTCGATAATATCCATTGCAAGGGAAAGCATTTCATCAATTTCCTGCAGGGATAAATCGGTTGTATCTAAAAGATGGCGCATTACTAACCGTCCTTTCTTTTATTCTTTTGCTCCGTTGATTGCAAGATAATTCTTAATTCTTTCAACGTTTTCGCGGTTATTATCGTCTTCCTCAAGGTATTCAATGATATCATAAACATCAACAACGGAATAAACCGGGAAGCCGAATTCCTCGCCAACCTCAGCCATAGCGGATTTTTCGGTTTTTCCCTTTTCCTTACGGTCCACCATAACGAAAACTGCGGCAACCTTTGCATCGAGTGAGGAAAGGATTTCCATACTTTCCCTGATAGCCGTGCCTGCGGTTATAACGTCCTCAACGATAACGATTTCCTGGCCTGCAGCCGGCTTATAACCAACGAAAACGCCGCCCTCGCCGTGGTCCTTTTCCTCTTTGCGGTTAAAGAAAAACGGCACATCAAGCCCCTGCTGTGCAAGCGCAACGGAAACGGAAACCGCAATCGGAATGCCCTTATAGGCGGGACCGTAAAGCACAGCCTGCTTTTTGCCGAGCTTTTCAAAATATGCCTTGGCATAAAACTCGCCGAGCTTCTGAATATGAGCACCGGTTTTAATATCGCCTGCATTGATGAAATACGGAATTTTTCTGCCGCTTTTTGCAGTGAAATCGCCGAACTTCAGAACGCCTGCGCCCTCAAGAAATTGGATAAATTCACGTTTATAAGTTTCCATATTTGCCTCCTAATCAACAAATTCCGCAACGCAGCGGCGATATGCCGCAACGGGGTCCTCTGCCTGTGTTATAGGTCTGCCGACTACGATATAATCCGAGCCGGTTTCCTTTGCCTTTTCGGGCGTGGTTACGCGCACCTGGTCGCCCACCTCGCCGTCCGCAAAGCGCACGCCGGGGGTTACGGTTACGAAGCCGCTGCCGCAGGCATTCTTAACCATACCCGCCTCAAGCGGTGAGCACACAACGCCGTCCAGCCCTGCAGCCTTTGCATTTTCGGCATACTTAATAATCGTTTCGTTAATTGATGCGTTTATCAACAGCTCGTTTTGCATACGCTCCTCGCTTGTGGAGGTGAGCTGAGTTACTGCGATTAATATCGGGCGGGTGCCGTCCGGCTTAGTTAAGCCCTCAAGCGCAGCCTTCATCATATCAATTGTGCCGGCAGCGTGAAGATTTGTCATATCCACATCAAGAGCGGAAAGCACCGCCATTGATTTTTTAACCGTGTTCGGAATATCGTGCAGCTTTAAATCAAGGAAAATCTTATGACCGCGCGCTTTGATTTCGCGCACGATTGAGGGACCCTCCGCATAATAAAGTTCCATTCCGATTTTAACAAAGGGCTTTCTTTCCTCATCCTTAAACTTATCAAGAAAAGAAAAGGTCTGAGCCGCGCTGCTGAAATCGCAGGCAATAATTACATCCTTACCCATTATTCAACCACTCCTATAATATCGCTTATTTTTTCTATTCCGAGGCGCTCACACTCAGCGGGGAGCGCTTCAATTATTTCCTTGCAGGCATAGGGATTAACCAGATTTGCCGCGCCGACCTGAACGGCGGTTGCGCCTGCCATCATCATTTCTATAACGTCTGTCGCAGTTGAAACGCCGCCGCAGCCCATAACGGGAATATTGCACGCCTTTGAAACCTGATAAACCATTCGAACTGCCACGGGGAAAACCGCATCTCCAGAGAAGCCGCCCATTTTATTTGCAATAACGGGTGCTCTGCGCTTTGTGTCTATCCTCATACCGAGAAGCGTATTTATCAGGCAAATGCCGTCTGCGCCCGCCTCCTCACAAGCCTTTGCGATTGCAACGATATCCGTTACATTCGGTGAAAGCTTGATTACGACGGGCTTGGTGGTGACCGCCTTAACCGCTCTCGTTACCTCAGCGGCGCAAGCGGGATCCGTGCCGAAGCTCATTCCGCCGCCGTGAACGTTGGGGCAGGAAACATTAACCTCTAAAATACCGACCTGCTCCTCCTTATCAAGAAGCTCGCAGGTGTAAGCATAATCCTCAACGGAAAAGCCGCTGACGTTTGCAATAACCTTTTTATTGAAGAACTTCTTTAACTCGGGAAGCTCGTTTTTAATTACACTTTCAACGCCGGGGTTCTGAAGACCGACGGCGTTAATCATTCCGTTTTTGCATTCCGCAATGCGGGGCGTGGGATTACCGAAGCGGGCGTCCTTAGTGGTGCCCTTAAAGGAGAAGGAGCCGAGGATATTAATATCGTAAAAATCCTTGAATTCCCTGCCGAAGCCGAAGGTGCCGCTTGCGGGAACAACGGGATTATCCATCTGCATTCCGCAGAAGTTTACAGATAAATCTACCATACGATTTCCTCCCTTTCAAGCACGGGGCCGTCCTTACAGATGCGCTTATAGCCGTTCTTCGTTTTGCAGGAGCAGCCCATACAAGCGCCGAAGCCGCAGCCCATTCGCTCCTCAAAGCTGTACTGCCCCGAGGTTTGCACCTTTGACTCAATTGCTTTGAACATCGGCATAGGACCGCAGGTGTAAAAATAATCGTAATCCGCATCCATAGCATCCGTTACAAAGCCTTTGGTGCCGAAGCTGCCGTCAACAGTAGTTACACGAACCTCGCAGCCGAGCGCTTTAAACTCGTCAATATAAAAAATCTCGCTTACGGTGTTAAAGCCGAGGATTACTATAGGCTTCTGACCGTTTGCAATAAGGCGCTTTGTGAGATTATAAAGAGGCGGAATACCAACGCCGCCGCCGATAACGAGCGGCATCGACGATTTTGAAATATCATAGCCATTGCCGAGACCGACGAGGCAATCAAGAGTTTCGCCCGCGGGCAGCTTGCTCATCTGCTCCGTTCCCTCACCCACGACCTTAAATATGATTGTGATTGAGCTTTCATCATAATCGCAAACAGAAATAGGACGGCGCAGGAATTTGCCCTCAAGCTGAATGTTGATGAACTGACCCGAGGCAGTAATTGCCGATGTATCGCCCTCCAGCACCATTTTAAAAACGTCCGAGGTTAAGGGCTCGTTTGATTTTATTGTGTAAATACCCTGAATTGACATAGTTTTTCCTTTGCGGGCGGATGATATCCAACCCTACGGTGTTGTTATTTTTGCGGGGCGCCGAGGTCGTCGCCCCCTACATTATTCTGCGTCTATGGTTGATACGCCGAGGGTGATTTCCTCAAGCACGTCAAGAAGCACCTTAACGGTATCAAGCGAGGTGAACATCGTTACGTTATTTTCAACTGCGGCACGGCGAATTTCGGAGCCGTCCGAATGGCTGTCGCCGTGATTAACGTCAATCGTGTTGATAACATATGAGATATGCCCCTGACGAAGCGCAACGAGAATTTCATCACTGCCGTTAAGAGTTAACTTTTTACGAACGCGGGTACGGATGCCGTGCTCCTTAAGGAATGCAGCCGTGCCCGAGGTTGCCTCGATATTAAAGCCGAGGTCATAAAAGCGCCTGATAAGCGGAAGCGCCGCAGGCTTATCCGCATCTGCAATGGTTGCAAGCACGGTGCCGTAGTTTGCAACGTTGAGCCCGCTTGCCTGAATTGCTTTATAGAGCGCGCGGGTTAAGGATTTATCGTAGCCGATAGCCTCGCCCGTGGATTTCATTTCGGGTGAAAGATAGGTGTCCATTCCCTTGAGTTTTGAGAACGAGAATGCGGGCGCCTTAACGTACCAGCGTTTTTTCTCCGGCGGGCAAACCGCAGTTATGCCCTGCTCCTTGAGGGAGTGCCCCAATATAACCTGCGTGGCAATATGCGCCATCGGAATTGAGGTTGCCTTTGAAAGGAACGGAACCGTTCTTGAGGAACGCGGATTGACCTCAATTACGTAAACGTCGTTATTCTCATCGGCGATGAACTGAATGTTGTAAAGACCGACGATATTGATTGCCTTGCCGAGCCTTACGGTGTAATCAATAATTTTCTGCTTAACGCTTTCGTCAGCCGTGAAGGTCGGATAAACCGAAATAGAATCGCCGCTGTGAACGCCCGTTCTTTCAACGTGCTCCATAATACCGGGGATGAAAACGTCCGTACCGTCGCAAATAGCATCAACCTCAAGCTCACGCCCCATAATGTATTTATCAACGAGAACGGGCTGTTCAGTGTTTATTTCAACCGCGGTCTGCAGATAATGGCGCAAATTCTTTTCATTTGAAACGATTTGCATTGCTCTGCCGCCGAGCACGAAGGACGGACGAACGAGCACGGGATAGCCGATTTTTTCGGCAACGCGTACGCCCTCCTCAATATCGGTTACCGCCTCGCCCTTGGGCTGAGGAATTCCGAGGGATTCCATAACCTTTTCAAAGGAATCGCGATTTTCGGCGCGGTCAATCGCCTCAACGTCCGTGCCGATAATTGGAACGCCGAGAGCATCGAGAGGCGGCGCAAGGTTGATTGCCGTCTGCCCGCCGAGGGATACGACGATGCCCATCGGCTTTTCAAGCTCAAGCACATTCATTACGTCCTCAACCGTGAGGGGCTCAAAATAGAGCTTATCGGAGGTGGTGTAATCCGTTGAAACGGTTTCGGGGTTATTATTGATAATAATTGCCTCATAGCCCGCCTCGCGGATTGACCAGATTGCGTGAACCGTTGAATAGTCAAATTCAACGCCCTGCCCTATTCTGATGGGGCCTGAGCCGAGCACGACGATCTTCTTTTTATCGGAAACGATGCTTTCATTTTCCTCTTCATAGGTTGAATAGAAATACGGCACGTAGGAATCAAACTCCGAAGCGCAGGTGTCAATCATTTTATAAACCGGGAAAATGCCGTTTTCCTTACGCAGGCGGAAAATCTCAGCCTCCGTCATATTCCAGCAAATGCCGATATACTTATCCGAAATGCCGATTTTCTTTGCATCGCGAAGCGCTTCAACGGAGCCGATATTTTCCTTAACGGCGCGCTCCGCCTCAACGATATTCTTCAGCTTTTCGATGAAGAACATATCAATCTTGGTTGCATTATAAATATGAATTAAATCCACGTTAAGCCTGATTAGCTGTGCGATTGCATAAATACGGTCATCAGTGCCGATTCGGATATAATCGAGCAGCTCCTGCGCGGTGAAATCATCAAACTTTTTGTTATAAAGATGGCAAACGCCCGTTTCAAGCGAGCGGATTGCCTTTAAGAGGCTTTCCTCAACCGTTCTGCCGATTGCCATAACCTCGCCCGTTGCCTTCATCTGGGTGTTAAGGCTATTGTTAGCATCCGAGAATTTATCAAACGGAAAGCGCGCAATCTTTGAAACAACGTAATCAAGAGTCGGCTCAAAGGAGGCGGGGGTGTTTGCAATCGGGATTTCATCAAGATGCATACCGACTGCGATTTTTGCGGAAACGCGCGCAATCGGATAGCCTGAAGCCTTTGAAGCGAGCGCGGAAGAACGCGAAACGCGGGGATTAACCTCAATTAAATAATACTGGAATGAGTGCGGATCAAGCGCAAACTGAACGTTGCAGCCGCCCTCAATCTCAAGCTCGCGGATAATGCGAAGGGCAGAATCGCGCAGCATATGATATTCCTTATTTGTGAGAGTCTGCGACGGGCAGACAACGATTGAATCGCCCGTGTGAATACCGACGGGGTCAATGTTTTCCATATTACAGATGGTTATTGCGGTGTCGTTTGCATCGCGCATAACCTCATATTCAATTTCCTTATAGCCCTTAATGCTTTTTTCAACAAGCACCTGATGAACGGGAGAAAGCGCAAGCGCATTCTTGAGCATTAAGCGGCATTCCTCTTCATCATCTGCAAAGCCGCCGCCCGTGCCGCCGAGGGTGAACGCAGGGCGAAGCACGACGGGATAGCCGATTTCGCGGGCAGTTTTCAAGCCGTCCTCAAGATTATCGCAGATATCAGAGGGAAGCACGGGCTCGCCGAGCTTTTCGCAGAGCTGCTTGAAAAGCTCTCTGTCCTCCGCCCTTTCGATTGCCTCAAAGCGGGTGCCGAGGATTTCAACATCGCACTCCTTAAGAATACCCTTTTTTGCAAGCTGAACGGCAAGGTTTAAACCCGTCTGTCCGCCGAGCGACGGAAGGATTGCATCGGGGCGCTCATGGCGAATAATTCTTGCAACGTATTCAAGGGTGAGCGGCTCCATATAAACCTTATCGGCAATATCGGTATCCGTCATAATGGTTGCGGGGTTGGAGTTTATGAGAACAACCTCATAGCCCTCCTCGCGCAGGGAAAGACAGGCTTGCGTGCCCGAATAGTCAAACTCAGCAGCCTGACCGATTACGATGGGGCCTGAGCCGATAACGAGAATTTTGTGAATATCAGTACGCTTAGGCATTCTGCTTTCCCTCCTTTTCCATTAATGAGATAAATTTATCAAAAAGATATTCCGAATCCTGCGGACCGGGCGCACTCTCGGGGTGATACTGAACCGAGAAGATTTTATTTGCCTTGCTTTCAACTCCCTCTGCAGTGTTATCAAGCAGGTTTTTATGAGTCATCACAAGCTCGGTGCCCTCAAGCGATTTATCGTCAACCGCATAGGAATGGTTTTGCGAGGTGATTTCAATCCTGCCCGTTTCAAGATTCATAACGGGATGGTTGCCACCCCTGTGTCCGAACTTCATTTTAAAGGTTTTTGCGCCGAGCGCAAGCGAAATCATCTGATGCCCGAGGCAGATGCCGAAAATCGGAAGCTGCCCCTTGAGCTGACGAACGACCTCGATTACGGGGGTTACGTCCTCGGGATTGCCGGGACCGTTTGAAAGAAACAGACCGTCCGGATTCATTTTCATTATTTCCTCTGCGGTGGTATCAAACGGAACGACGGTTACGTTGCAGCCCTTTTCATTGAGCTTTCGAACGATATTCAGCTTCATTCCGCAGTCAACCGCAACGACGTCGTATTTATGATTCGGAGTTCTGGAATACCAACGCTTTTTACATGAAACGCGGCTGACCATATCCGTGGGAATCTGATAAGCCCTAACCTTTGCGAGCGCCTCCTCATACGGAGTTGAGGCATCCGTTATAATTACCTTCTGGCTACCCTCATCGCGGATGATGCGGGTGATTTTTCTTGTATCCACGCCGGATATTGCGGGGATATCGTATTCATCGAGAACCTCCGAGAGGGTTTTGGTGTAGCGGAAATTTGACGGCAAATCGTTATATTCACGAACAATCAGGCCGCCCATCGTGGGAACCTTGGTTTCGTAATCCTCATCCGTCATACCGTAATTGCCGATGAGAGGATAGGTCATACACACCATCTGGTCGGTATATGACGGGTCCGAAATAATTTCCTGATAGCCCACCATTGAGGTATTAAAAACGATTTCGTTAATGGCTTCCCTGTCTGCGCCGAAGCCCCAGCCGTAAAACTCTGCGCCGTTTTCAAGCACAATTTTTTTGTTATATGGCTTCATAAACAATCTCTCCTCTCAGCACGGTTAAAATATTTTTTGAAGTAAGCTGCCAGCCCTCAAACGGGGTTGACCTGCCCTTTGATTTAAAATCATTCGGATTAACAAGCCACTGCCTGTCAAGATCAATTGCACAGAGATTTGCGGGAGCGCCCGCCTTTATCTCTCCGCCCTCAATACCGAAAATCTCACGCGGGCGGGTGCACATCATTTCAATCAGTTTTTCAAGGCTGATTATACCTGTTTTAACAAGCTTTGTGTAAAGCACGGGAAAAGCGGTTTCAAGCCCGACGATGCCCATTGCACTGCCTGCAAGCCCCTTTGCTTTTTCCTCAGCGCTGTGGGGCGCGTGGTCCGTTGCAATAACGTCAACCGTGCCGTCAAGCACGCCCTCGAGCAGCGCCTTTCTGTCCTCAGCGGAACGCAGGGGCGGGTTCATTTTAAACCTGCCGTCCTCCTGCAAATCCTCGTCGCACAGCGTTAAATAGTGCGGCGCGGTTTCGCAGGTTACGTGAACTCCCCTTGCCTTTGCGGCTCTTATGATTTCAACGCTTTCCTTAGTTGAAATGTGGCAGACGTGATACTGACAGCCCGTTTCCTCCGCAAGGCGGCAATCGCGCTCAATCTGCGCCCATTCGCTTTCACTGCATATGCCCTTGTGGTTATGGGCTTTGCAATATTCGCCGTCGTGAATATACCCGCCGCGGAGCAGCTCGTTAACCTCACAGTGAGCAGAAATTATACAATCAAGCTTAGCGCATTTTTCCATAGCCTCACGCATAAGTTCCTCTGTCTGCACGCCGCAGCCATCGTCAGAAAAGCCGATTACATCTTTTTTCATTGAAGCAAAATCAACGCATTCGCCCTCGCCCTTTCTGCCCTTTGTTATCGTGGCGAAGGGCAGCACGTCAATAACGGCGTCACGCTTAATGATATCAAGCTCCTGCCGAAGATTTTCGGGGCAATCCGGCGCGGGATTGAGATTTGGCATCGGGCACACGGCGTTATAGCCTGCCGCGGCGGCTGCCGCCGTGCCGGACTTAACGGTTTCCTTATAAGAAAAACCGGGCTCACGGAGATGAACGTGCACATCTACGAAACCCGGAATTAATAAATATTTATTCTGAAAATCAAAAACACAATCAGCACCGTTTTCGGAAACGGAGTCACTGATAGAAGCGATTGTTGAATTATCAATAAGAACGTCAGCCTTTTGAATTTTGCCACCCAGATAAGCACGGGCGTTTTTAATCAACAGCGTCATACTTAAACAGCCTTTCAGACATTTTTATTATTATATATTATCAATATCATTTAGTCAATTACAATTTTATTACAAATAGATATATTAAGTCGGACAGGGAACCGTCCCCTGTCCGGTGTTTATTAAGCGATATCGTATTCCTTTTTGAACGCCTCGTTGCTTTCGCGCCAGAAGGCGTAGCTTTCGTCATCGCGGGTATCTGTGAGAATATCGGAATATTTTTCCTTAAGATAATCCGAAAGATAATTGCTGACCTTAACCGCTCCGCTGAAATTACAGTGGTGCCCCGCATCCCTGAAATCCTTTGAAATATCAAAGCCGATTTCATCATAAAGCAGATTAAAATCAATATAATCAATGCCGTTTTCGGCGGCAAGCTGCGCTGCGCCGTTGTGCTTATAATACGACCAGGAATGAGTTGTGGGAACGGAAATCAAAACGACCTCTATCCCCTTGCCTTTGCAGGTATTAACAATTTCATTGAAAAACGCCTTTTCATCAAAATCAATATCCTGAACCAAATCAGTCGGCTGCATTTCATCGTTTGCTTTTGCGGGGCGCACGGTGTCATTAAAATAATAGCCGTGGTCTATCGTTTCAAAGCTTTGCTCTTCACGAGCGTTATTAACAAACTGCTTTACGCTGAAGCTCTTCCATCTATCGTGAAAAATAAAGACGGAGAAAACACTTTGAATCTTATTCTGCAGAAAATCAGAAGATAAAAGCTGAGTTGCAGTGTTGATTCTTTTGCTTAATTCCGATTTCTGCTTTGATGCCTTATAGGTTGTCTGCCCGTCATAAAGCATATCCGCCTCAAGCAGCAACACCTTTGGCGACTGAGTTTCCAGAAGCTCCTCAAGAAAGATTTCGGAAAGCTGAGTGCTTTGATGGGGAGATGAAATAATAGTTGAGGTATAACCCGTATTTTCATAAATCGTCATAGGAACGACGGCGGAATAAAGATTGCTGTTGCCTATTCCCGCAATCTCTATCGTGTTTTCAGGCTCAAACAGGAAGGAATACGCCTTATTATAAGTGTTATTATAAGCAAACGCGCCCGTTTTTGAAAACACATAGGTTGAGAGAAAATACAGCGACAGCACAAAGGCAAGCACAAAAGCAAACAGCTTTGTGAAGGAGCGCCAATATTCCTTAAACAGTTTCTTTATCATAATCCATTACCTTAGAAATTTGCATATATTAAATCAACCACGCCGTAATTATCGCCGTAAGCGCCGAGAATAATAATCATAAGTGCGGCGATAAGATAGCCGATAAACTTAACGATGAACGGCAACTTATAAAGCCTTTCTCGGATATCAATCTTCTTTTCACGCAGAAGACCGACGATAAAGACGATGCCCGTGCCGATTACGAGAATTGCATAATCCTTTAAATCGAGCCCCAATCCGTTGCCGCTGCCCGGCTTTAATGCGCCGAGATTGAGCTGAGGGATTGAAAGCAGCATTGTGAACGCCGCCTTAAGGCTGTCCGCCCTGAAAATCAGCATACCGATATTGACGATAATAAAGGTGCGCAGCATCTGAAACAGCGCATAGGGCTTTGCCTCCCTGTTGATTTTGAGCGACTTGCAGAGCTTTTCAAACAGCGGCTCCATAAAGAGCGCAAGCATCATCAGCACGTAATAGTAAAGCCCGTAAACGATATATTTCCAGCCTGAGCCGTGCCAGAAGCCGTTTGCAAACCAAACGAAAAACAGCGCAAATGCGGTCGGAATCAAGTTAGCATAATAGGGATTAAAGCGCTTCCTTGCACTCTTTGTCAGCTTCATAAACGGCTTTGAAAGCGAGATTGAATAGAAAATATAATCCCTTAAAAACGCGCCGAGCGTAATGTGCCAGCGCTGCCAGAATTCATTTATGGATTTTGCAAAGAAGGGGCGCGAGAAGTTTTCGGGAAGCTTAATTCCCATAAGCTCGCCGAGACCCGTTACAACGTCCATAACGCCCGAAAATTCGCAGTACAGCTGCAGAGTATAGAACAGTATACCTGCGATTACCACGACTCCCGTATACTTATTCGGGTTATCAAACACGTTATTAACAAATTCCGCTGCACGGTCTGCAACAACAATCTTTTTGAATAAGCCCCAGACAATGAGCATAAAGCCCTTTTGCAAATCCTTGAAGCAGAGCTTTTTGCCGCCGGTGAGCTGAGTGCCGAGCTGGTCATAACGCGCAACGGGACCCTCAACGATAGTCAGCATAAAGGACAGATACAGGAAAATATCAAGCGGATTCTTGCCTGCCTTATACTTGCCGCGGTTAACGTCAACCACATAGCTGACCGCCTGCAGGGTATAAAACGAAATGCCGAGGGGCTGAATAAAACTCAGCTCTGGCACCTCTATTCTGCAGATTGCGCCGAAGGTTGAAACAAAGAAGTTTGAATACTTGAGCACGAGCAGGATTGCGAGATTAAGAATAACGCCCGCCGTGCATATCAGCCCTTTGCGTTTATTATATTTTGCTTTCAGTGCCTTGCGCTCAGGCTTTTCAACAAGCTTCTTTTTTGCGGCAAATTCATCATTCTGCTTCTGAATCAGCAAGCCCGCAAGCCAGGTCAGCAGTGCCGATGCGATAAGCGCAAAAATATGCCCCCTGGTTGCGACGAAATAGAAAAACGCCGAGCCAAGGAGAAGCGCATACTTTTTATATTTAATCGGGGCAAGCGTATAAAGCAGAAAAGTTGCCCCGAAAAAGATTATGAAAAATTCAAACGATGTGTAGGTCATTAAGAATTAATCCTCGTCCTGAAGTCTTTCAATAAGTTTCCAAACGGTTTTAACGCTTTCAAAATTTTCGGGCACAATATCCATTGCGCCGATTTCAACGTCAAATTCATCCGAAAGCTCTGCGATAAGAGAAATCATACCGAGGCTGTCAAAAATCTTATTTTCCGCAAGCTTTGTGTTTTCGTCAAACTCAACGCCGGGCTTTAAGCTTCTTAAAATTTCAAGTAATTCTTCCATCTCATTTTCCTCACTTTTTATAAATTCTGCATAAGCAGCTTTCTGTCTATCTTGCCGTTTTGATTATGCGGCATATTTTTCATTCTGATAATTCTGTTCGGCAGCAGATACTCGGGCAGCCTTTCGCGCAGGGCTTTGATAATTTCACCCTCGTCAAGCTTCTTGCCCGAATAGATGAACACGATTTTATCGTTCGGCGCATCAAACACGCAGGCAACCTCGTTAAGCCCCTGAATAACGCCTGCCGCCGCCTCAATCTCGCCGAGCTCAATGCGGTAGCCCATATGCTTAATCTGAAAATCGCGGCGGGTGATATAAAGAATTTCGCCAAGCTCATTGAGCTTAACCAAATCGCCCGTTTTATAAACAATCTCGGGATAAGCAGAATTGAGCGGGTTTTGCACAAACGCCTCTGCGGTTTTTTCGGGATTATTATAATACCCGCCCGCAAGGAAGGAGCCGCGGACGTAAAGCTCGCCCTCCTCGCCGTCAGCAGCAAGAGCGCCGTTTTCGTTGATAATCATAACGTCGCAATTATCGCA
>CAJOJV010000003.1 GCA_905234995.1 uncultured Eubacterium sp.
AACATATAAAACGCGCCCTCAGGCTCAAAGGTTGTTAGCCCGATTTCGTTAAATCTGTTAACTGCATATTTTCTACGCATATCATATTCATCGCGCATTTTTTTAATATCAGCGTCGCCGTTTTTAAGAGCGTCAATAGCAGCATACTGTGCATTCGTAGGCGCGCTCATAATCGCGAACTGATGAAACTTGGTCATCTGCTTTATAATCGGCGCTGGGCCGAGAGCATAGCCAAGCCTCCAACCCGTCATTGAATAGGTTTTTGAAAAGCCGTTAATAACTATCGTTCTTTCCTTCATACCCTCAAGTGAAGCAATTGAGCAGTGCTCCTCATCACCGTATGTAAGCTCGCTGTAAATCTCATCCGAAAGCACAATGAGGTTATGCTTTATGCAAACGTCGGCAACAGCCTGAAGCTCATCTTTCCTCATAATACCGCCCGTTGGGTTATTCGGATAAGGAAAAACAAGCATTTTAGTATCAGGAGTAATAGCCTTTTCAAGCTCCTCTGCCGTGAGCTTAAACTTGTTTTCGGCATAAGTGGTGAGCGGAATTGCTCTGCCGCCCGAGGTTTCAACAATCGGCTTGTAACATACGAAGGAGGGCTCAACAACAAGCACGTCATCTCCGTTTGAAATGAGCGTTCTTATTGCCATATCAATACCCTCCGAACCACCTACGGTAACGAGCACTTCGGTTTTAGGGTCATATTCAACGTTATATTTGCGGGTATAATACCTGCATATTTCCTCTCTTAAAGGTAGCATACCTGAATTCGAGGTATATCTTGTTAAGCCTTTATCAAGATAATCAATTGCCACGGAGCGTATGTGCCACGGAGTCAGGAAATCCGGCTCACCCACGCCCAATGAAATAACATTGTCCATTTCCTCGGCAATGGAAAAGAATTTCCTGATGCCGCTTGGCTTAACCTTAACAATGCTTTCATTTAAAAAATCATCATAATTTATCAAAGGGAAATAGTCCCCCTATCGTCAATATTATCGTCAGCAAGGAAAACGCCCTTTTCCTTATACCTTCTGAGCATAAAGTGAGTTGCGGTTGAAACGACGCCCTCAAGAGGTGAAAGCCTTTTAGCGACGAACATTGCAACCTCGTGGAAGGATTTATCCGTTACCATAACAACGAGGTCAATTGAACCGCTCATAAGGAATACGGATTCAACCTCCTCAAGCTGAGCAATTCTGTGAGCCACCGAGTCAAACCCACGGCTGAACTGCGGCTGAATTTTAAGTTCAATAAGCGCGGTAACGGTCTGCACGTTTGCCTTTTCCTTATCAATAATCGCCTTATAGCCTTTAATTACACCCGTTTCCTCAAAAAGCTTTATTGCCTCCTCAATCTCAGCCTCGGTTTTTCCGAGCATTGAAGCAAGCTCTTTGTTTGAAAGGCGTGCATTGTTTTCAAGAAGACCTAATAATCTGTCCATAATTTTGCTCCTTACTTAATTTTTATAAGCTTCGGCTTTCTTTCAACGAAAACCGTCTGATATTCAAAGCCGCAATCCTGCGCCATTTTTAAGCCCTGCTCAATGCCCGAGCCGATTCTTTCGGCAAAATGGCTGTCCGAGCCGAGAGTGATATAGTTACCGCCAAGCTCCCTGTATCTTGAAACAACCTTTGCAGCGGGCATAAAGTCCGCAAGCTCCCTGCTAATCTCAGAGGTGTTGATTTCAAGCGCTTTTTCATTATTTATTAAAAGCTTTAATATGTTATCTATTTTAGCAGAAAATCTGCTTAAATCAACATCAATTTTATATTTTCCCTCAATATAGCGAAGCGGATAAGTCAAATGAGCAAGCGAATCAAAATTACCCCACTCACAAAGCTGAGTTATTGCATCAATATATTCATCAAGCAATTCATAAACATCAGCGTTATTATAATCAATAAAATAATAATCCTGCTTATTTTCAATGTTATGAATTGAGCCAAGCACAAAATCGAATGAAAACTTATTAAGCAGCGCCTCTGCTTCAGCTTTCCTGTAAATCCCCTGCCCGAGCTCAATACCCGAATATATCTTAAGCTTATCTGAAAGCTTTTCTCTGCAGGCTGCAATATCGGCAAATTGCTTTTCAAACAGTAAATTGAAATCGGTGCCTTCACCGTCAATATCGCAGTGGTCGGTAATAGTAATAGCCGTTATTCCCTTTTCAATTGCAGATTTGCACATTTTTTCAACGCTGTGATTGCCGTCAAACGAATGAACGGAGTGCGTGTGCAAATCAAACAAATCAGAATAAATCATAATAATCACCTTTAATGCTTTATATAATATCATATTTATATATAAAATAAAACAAAATTATTATTTTTCTTGAAAAAAAATAATCTCTTTGCTATAATCTTTTTGAAATTTTGTATATGTATAACGGAGGTAATATATAATGAGGGCTGTAATTACAGTAGTCGGCAAGGATATGGTTGGTATTCTTGCAAAGGTTTCAACAATCTGTGCGGATAACGACGTTAATATTATTGAGGTAACTCAATCCATTCTTCAAGATATGTTTTGCATGATTATGATGGCTGACGTCAGCGAATGCAAGCTTCCGTTTGCAGAGTTTTCAGACATGCTTTCCTCGCTCGGCGAAAACGAAGGACTTCAGATTCACGTTATGAACGAGGATATTTTTAATTCCATGCACAGAATATAGGAGCATAAACAATGATTAATACATTTGATATTCTTGAAACCATCAGAATGATTCAGGATGAATGCCTTGATATTAGAACAATCACAATGGGTATTTCACTTCTGGATTGCGCTGATAAGGATATAGACAAAGCCTGCGCAAATATTTATGAAAAAATCTGCAGAAAGGCTGAAAGGCTTGTAGAAACGGGCGAAGAAATTGAAAAGCAGTACGGTATTCCGATTATAAATAAACGCGTTTCAGTAACGCCGATTGCAATGCTTGCGGGTGTCAGCGGCGGAGAGCCCGTAAAATATGCGCTTGCGCTTGAAAAGGCAGCGCAAACAATCGGAGTAAACTTTATCGGAGGATACTCTGCACTCGTTCAGAAGGGCTTTTCCGCGGGAGATTTGGAGCTGATTAACTCAATTCCGCAGGCGCTTGCTCAGACTCAGCATCTTTGCTCATCTGTAAATATAGGTTCAACAAAGGCAGGCATAAATCTTGACGCAGTTAAGCTTATGGGTCAGAAGGTAAAAGAGGCTGCCGAGCTTACAAAGGATGATAACTGCATTGCCGCAGGAAAGCTCGTTGTGTTCTGCAACGCACCTGAGGATAACCCGTTTATGGCGGGCGCATTCCACGGCGTATCAGAGCCCGACTGCGTAATCAACGTTGGCGTTTCGGGTCCGGGCGTTGTGCGTTCGGCAGTTTCAAAGTATCCCGATTACAGTATTAATGAAATAGCCGAGCTAATTAAAAAGACTGCGTTTAAAGTTACAAGAATGGGACAGCTCGTCGGCGTTGAGGCTTCTCAAAGACTCGGCGTTCCTTTCGGCATAGTTGATTTATCACTTGCTCCTACTCCCGCAGTCGGCGATTCCGTTGCCCATATTCTTGAAGAAATCGGTCTTGAAAAATGCGGAGCTCCCGGCACCACAGCCTGCCTTGCAATGCTGAATGATGCTGTTAAAAAAGGCGGCGTTATGGCTTCCTCAAGCGTTGGCGGACTTTCAGGCGCGTTCATTCCCGTTTCCGAGGACGCAGGTATGATTGACGCTGCAAGATGCGGCGCGCTGACCATTGAAAAGCTTGAGGCAATGACTGCGGTTTGCTCCGTTGGACTTGATATGATTGTAATCCCTGGCGATACAACTCCGGAAACAATCAGCGGAATTATCGCTGACGAGGCGGCAATCGGCATGATTAACGGCAAAACTACTGCAGTAAGGGTTATACCTGCTATAGGAAAAAACATCGGCGATGAGCTTGAATTCGGCGGTCTGCTTGGCTCCGGACCGGTTATGAAGGTTAACGCTAACTCCCCTGCCAAGTTTATAAATCGCGGCGGAAAAATTCCTGCTCCGCTTCACAGTCTTAAAAACTAAATGATAAAGGGTAAAGGTTAAACGCCTTTACCCTTGATTTTTTGTAAAAACAAAGGCTCGGAAAACCGAGCCTTAATAATTAGTTGAAAATAATATCAGTGTCATTAAAGGTTAATGGCTCATACTTGCCGTTTTCATAAACGTAGCAAGAAGCAAGCTTTGTTGAAACTGCAAACGTTTTGCCCGAGCAGCTGAATACATAGCAATCCGCATTATTAACAACAACCATTTTATTATTATAAGTGATTGAAGAATTGCTTACGTCAGAGGAATATCCGATAACCTTATAGTTATCATGAATAATCTGCTTAAGGAAGAGCTTTGCATCGGCAATGCTGTAAGCAGGAGAAGTCGTGATTTCATGAGGATTGGAATAAGCCTCATAATCATAAACCTTAACCTCGTCGCTTGCAGTCGTTTCATCATTAGCGGGCTTAAATACCGGAACATAGCGGAACCACATAATGATGAAGTATATCATAACCCAGATAAGGAGGATTAAGATAATCATCTTGATAATCTTTTTCTTCTTATTCTCGGTAAGAACAACTTCTTCCTTTTCGGGAATAGCAATTGGAACGAAAGGTTTGCCCTTCTTTGCCGCCTTCTTTTCAAGCTTAGCGTTCTTTTTATTAATCTTTTTCACATAAGCTGCATAAGCCTTATCGTTAGCCTTTATAGCTTTAAGCTCGGATTTTGACTTATACTCATCAATAGCAGGAATAACTGCCGGCGTAAAATCAACGCCCTTGGAGGCAGCTTTCTTGGCGCCCTTTTCATTATCCTTGGTGGTTTTCTTTACGAATTTATCATAATCCTTTGCGTGCTTTTTTGCAGCTTTAGCGGCAGCCTTCTGAGCAGCCTTTTCAGCCTTTGCGGCTTTCTTGGCAGCCTTAGCTTCCTTCTTCGCAAGCTTTGATTCTTTACTCAAGGCAGAACCCTCCTTATAAAATCTGTTATAAGTATAACATTAATAAATTCAAATTTCAACAAAAAAATTAAATTAAATCAGTAAAATTATGAACAATTTGTAAAAAAATCAAATTGTAAAACAATATTAGGTAATTAATCAAAATATCTATTCTGTAATAATATATTCATTGATTGTTACAGTTTATTATGTTAAAATAGAAATATCATTCTGGGAAAGGAATAACTTACAAATGAAGCTTAAAACTTTTAAAAGAGGCGTTCATCCTTACGGCGGAAAAGAGCTTTCAAAGGATTGCCCCATTGTTAAGCTTGATGCAGAGGATATTATGGTATATCCGCTCAGCCAGAATCTCGGCGCACCTTCAAAGCCCGTGGTAAGTAAGGGTGACCGCGTGCTTAAGGGTCAGATGATTGCAGAAGCAGGCGGCTTTATCGGCGCTCCGATTTTCAGCTCCGTTTCGGGAACGGTTAAAGCCATTGAAAAAAGGCTTACTGCTAACGGAAGCAAGGTTGAAAGCATCGTTATTGAAAATGACAGACTTGAGGAAACCGTTGAAGGCTTCGGCATTGAAAGAAATCTTGAAGATATGTCTGCCGAGGATATCGTTGAAGCAGTTAAAAATGCAGGCATAGTGGGTCTCGGCGGCGCAGGCTTCCCCACTTATGTTAAGCTTTCACCAAAAAACAAAAATGATATTGACACAATTATTATTAACGGTGCGGAATGCGAGCCTTATCTTACCTCAGACTACAGACTGTTGCTGGAAAAGCCTGAAGAAATTTTAAGAGGAATTCAGGCAATTCTTAAAGTATTTCCAACCGCAAAGGCAATTATAGGCATTGAGGATAATAAGCCGGACGCAATCGACCTTATGACGAGAATCGCAAGAATTGACGATAAGGTTGACGTTTGCGCGCTTAAAACAAAGTATCCGCAGGGCGGCGAAAGGCAGCTGATTTATGCCGTAACGGGAAGAAAGATACATTCAAAAATGCTTCCTGCAGATAAGGGCTGCATTGTGGATAACGTCGGAACGGTATTTGCTATTTATGAAGCAGTATATAAGAATATGCCGCTGATACATAATATCGTTACCGTTACCGGTGAAGCGGTTAATAAGGCTGCAAACTTTGACGTTCCGCTTGGCGTTAATCACAGATATATACTTGAAACTGCAGGCGGCGCAAAGGAAAACGCAATTAAGTTTATTTCAGGCGGCCCGATGATGGGCATTGCGATGGGCAATATTGACGTTCCCACTGTCAAGACAACCTCATCAATTCTTGTTTTTGACAAGGATGACGTTGCAGACGCTAAGGAAACCAATTGCATCCACTGCGGCAGATGCGTTAAGGCTTGCCCGCAGTCCCTTGTTCCCCAGCTTATGGGACAGGCTATGAAAAAGAATAACGTTGCCGAATTTGAAAAGCTCGGCGGTATGGAATGCATTGAATGCGGCTCCTGCGCTTACGTTTGCCCTGCAAAGATTCCGCTTACGCAGATGTTTAAGCTCGGCAGAGTTCAGGTGCGCGAAGCTAACGCCAAAAAGAACTGACGAAGGGAGGATAATTTAATATGTATAACGTTTCAATATCCCCGCACGTCAGGGATAAAAGCTCAACGCAAAAGATAATGCTTGACGTTGCTATTGCGCTTGTTCCCACGCTTGCATTCGGTATTTTCAAATTCGGGCTTAATTCTCTTATGCTCGTGCTTGTCAGCGCAATAAGCTGCATTGCTTTTGAAGCAGGCTATGAATATATTGCCAAAAAGCCGATTACCGTTTTTGACGGCAGCGCGCTCGTTACGGGCTTAATCCTTGCCGTTAACCTTCCGCCTACCGCAACCTGGTGGATGGTAATAATCGGCGCGGCATTTGCAATTATTGTTGTTAAAATGCTGTTCGGCGGCTTGGGTCAGAACTTTATGAATCCCGCGCTTGCAGGCCGTTGCTTCCTTATGATTTCCTTTACCCAGAGAATGACCGATTTCAATATTGACGGCGTTTCGGGAGCAACACCTCTTGCGGCAGTAAGAAATGGCGAGCAAGTTGAGATTATGGATTTGCTTATCGGTAACCACGGCGGCTGTATCGGCGAGGTTTGCGTTATTGCGATTCTCCTTGGCGCGGCTTACCTTATGATTAAAAGGGTTATCAATCCGAGAGTTCCGATTACATACATTCTTTCAACGATTGCAATAATTGCAATTATACGCCTTATCCAGGGAGAGGGCTTTGATGCCCATTATCTCTTGGTTCAGCTTCTTTCAGGCGGCTTGCTCGTTGGCGCATTCTTTATGTCTAACGACTATGTAACGACTCCGATTACTTATCGCGGTCAGATTTTATTTGCGGTAATTATCGGCTTGCTTACGGCAGTATTCAGAACTCTGAGTTCAACTGCAGAGGGCGTTTCATATGCAATCATAATCGGCAACCTTCTTGTTCCGCTTATTGAAAAAGTTACCGTTCCGCATCCGTTCGGTTGCTCGGAAATTATGAAATTCAGAGGGGGCAGGAAAAATGGCTAAAGAAAAATCAAGCGCATTGAAAAATATTATTGTTCTCTTTGTTGTTGCGGTAATTTCGGTTTCAATTCTTGCGGTGCTGAATCAGATTACTGCAGAACCGATTGCAGTTGCAGAAGCAAATGCAAAAGCGGCTGTTTATAAAAACGTATATTCTCAGGCAGCTGACGTTGCCGAAATTGAAAATCTTGAAGCTCTGCTGAATTCATATACTCCTATAAACGCAGATATAACCATTAACGCTGCGCTTGAGGCGAAGGATGACAGCGGAAATACAATCGGACACGTTATTGACGCAACCTCGCCTAACGGCTACGGCGGTGACGTGCAGATTGCTATCGGCATTACAAACGACGGCGAAATCACTGCATTTTCAGTAATCTCCGCAAGCGAAACGCCCGGTCTCGGCGCAAAGGCTTCAGAGGATGAATTTGCCTCACAGTTTACCGGCTTAAAGGCAACTGAAATTGCTTTTTCAAAGACGGGCGCTAACCGTGATATTAACGAAATTGACGCCATCAGCGGCGCAACGATTACAACTACAGCCGTTACACAGGCTGTTAACGAAGCAATTTCATTTTATAATAATGTTTTGAAAGGAGAGTGAGATTTATGAAGGGTATTGCTGAAAGACTTTATAACGGTATCGTAAAAGAAAACCCGACCTTTGTGCTTATGCTCGGAATGTGTCCCACTCTTGCGGTTACAACGAGCGCCAAAAACGGTCTCGGCATGGGCGCGGCAACGATGGTCGTTTTAATCCTTTCAAACTTTATGATTTCCCTTTTGCGTAAAATAATTCCCGACGCGGTTCGCGTTCCCGTGTATATCACGATTATCGCGTCTTTCGTAACCGTTATTGAAATGGTTATGCACGCTTACGTTAAATCGCTTTATGACAGCCTTGGAATATTCATTCCTCTGATCGTTGTTAACTGCATTATTCTCGGCAGAGCCGAGTCTTACGCAAACAAGCACAATCCCCTGCTTTCAATCTTTGACGGCGTGGGCATCGGTCTCGGCTTCACAATTGGTTTAACCACAATTGGAATCGTGCGCGAGCTTCTCGGCAGCGGCTCAATTTTCGGGTTGAGAATTATGCCAAGCTCTTACGAGCCTATTTCAATTTTCGTTATGGCTCCCGGCGCTTTCTTTATACTTGCAATGCTTTGCGCAATTCAAAACAAGCTGAAGCTCAAGGGCGCAAACCGCCACGTAAACAACGACGGCGGGTGCGACGGCGACTGTGCTAACTGCAGTATGAAAGAAATTGAGGAAAAGGAGGCAAAGAATAATGGCTAATACTTTATTTCTTGTTTTGATTTCAACAGCGCTTATCAACAACGTTGTTCTTTCCCAGTTCCTCGGAATCTGTCCTTTCCTCGGCGTATCGAAAAACGTTAAAACAGCGGCAGGCATGGGCGGTGCGGTTATCTTCGTTATTACGCTTTCCTCAATGGTTGCTTCCCTGCTTTACACAAAAATACTTGTAAAATTCAATCTTACTTATCTGAAAACAATCGTTTTCATTATGGTTATCGCTTTTCTTGTTCAGCTGGTGGAGCTTTTCCTTAAGAAGTTTGTTCCTCCGCTTTACAAGGCACTCGGTGTATATCTTCCGCTAATCACAACAAACTGTGCGGTTCTCGGCGTAGCGCTTACAAATGTACAGAAGGATTTTAACTTTGTAACGAGCCTTGTAGCAGGCTTCGGCACTTCCGTCGGCTTCTGCATTGCAATAGTTATTATGGCGGGTATCAGAGAAAAAACAGAAAAGAATGATTTTCCAAGCGCATTCAAGGGAACCCCGGCAGTGCTTCTTACCGCCTGCCTGATGTCCATCGCCTTCTACGGATTTGGCGTATTACCGAAATAAGGAGGAGTGATGACTATGAATACAGCAGAAATTATTACCGCGATTGCGGCACTTGCAATTATCGCTCTTATAATCGGTATTATCCTTTCAATTGCAGAAAAGGTATTCAAGGTTGAGGTTGATGAAAAGGAAGTTGCCGTCAGGGCTGAACTTCCTGGCTCAAACTGCGGCGGCTGCGGTTTTGCAGGGTGCGACGCACTGGCTGCGGCTATCGCTAAGGGCGAGGCTCCCGTTACCGGATGCCCCGTAGGCGGAAAACCCGTGGCTGAAAAAATTGCAGCGATTATGGGTCAGGAAGTCGGCGAAATGGAGCGCAAGGTTGCATATGTTAAATGTGACGGCTTCTGTGAAAACAGAGAAACCGATTATAAATACTTTGGTATTGACGATTGCGTTTACGCTGCAAAGATGCCGGGTTCAAGCCCGTATGCATGCAAATTCGGTTGCCTCGGCTTTGGCTCCTGTGTTAAGGTTTGCGACCAACAGGCTATCAGAATTATCGATAAAAAAGCTGTTGTTGATGAGAATCTTTGCATAGCCTGCGGCAAATGCCTCAAGGTTTGCCCTCACAATCTGATTGAGCTTATTCCTGCTGACAGCACTTACAGAGTTCAGTGCTCATCACAGGCAAGAGGTAAAGAGGTTAAAAACGCCTGCACTTCAGGCTGCATAGGCTGCTCGCTTTGCCAGAAGAATTGCCCGAGTGACGCTATCATTTTTGAAAACAATATTGCAAAAATTGATTATTCAAAATGCACCAAATGCGGCACCTGCGCTGAAAAGTGCCCGTCCAAGATTATCAGAATTTATAACTAATGCAAAAAGCTCTCGGTTATTTATAACCGAGAGCTTAATTATTATAACAAACGAAATAATAAGTAATGATATGCAGCTTCGCAGTATGATATAATATCCGTTCCTTCATACACCGCAGGCGTATATCATACGTTCCGATAGGAACGTATATCATTAAAAAACCGTTCCGATAGGAACGGTTTTTTTCTGGAGGCACCACCCAGATTTGAACTGGGGATAAAGGCTTTGCAGGCCTCTGCCTTACCCCTTGGCTATGGTGCCTAATATAATGGGCACTAATGAATAGTGCCCGTTGGAGCGGATTACGAGACTCGAACTCGCCACCTCCACCTTGGCAAGGTGGCGCTCTACCGGATGAGCTAAATCCGCAAATATGGTGCTTCCGGACGGAATCGAACCATCGACACGAGGATTTTCAGTCCTCTGCTCTACCGACTGAGCTACAGAAGCACACAGTGGCGACCCGGAACGGACTTGAACCGTCGACCTCCTGCGTGACAGGCAGGCGTTCTAACCAGCTGAACTACCGGGCCAAATGGTAGGAACAACAGGGCTCTCCTCTCTGGCTATCAAACAGTCCACCGGACTGTTCTCCCAATCGGCTCACGATGCGAGCCTCTTGGAGCTCGTTTCTCGCCCTGTAAAAAAAACAGCGGTTACACAATTGTGTAACCGCTTCGTGGTGGGAACAACAGGGCTCGAACCTGTGACCCTCTGCTTGTAAGGCAGATGCTCTCCCAGCTGAGCTATGCTCCCATCTGTTGCGGTTGCAACGAAAATAATAATACTATAATTTAATATAATTGTCAACACTTTTTTGAAATTTAATTGGCGTTTTTTATAAGCTCACGGATTTCCTCCGGAGTGAAAATATACACCTTATCGCAGAAATGGCACTCAACCTTTGTATCCTCTTTACTATCAGCCATATCCTGCAATGCTTCCTTGCCCGTCGTAAGCAGAGCCTTTACTACCCTTTCTCTTGAACAGTTGCATTTATATGTGAATTCACTTTCATCAAGCTTTTCAACATTCATTCCCTTCATTGCCCTTTTGGCAATATCATCGGCGGTTAGTCCGCTTTGAAGCATCTGAGTAATTGAAGGAATATCAGAAAGCGCTTTTTCAATTGCAGAAATGGTTTCTTCCGGACAACCGGGCAAAAGCTGAATTAAAAATCCGCCTGCACAGCTTACGCTCAAATCAGGATTAACGAGAACTCCGAGAGCACAAACGGTGGGAGTTTGCTCTGAAACGGCAAAGTAATTTGTTATATCCTCCGCAATCTCTCCGCTGACGATTTCCGTTGCGCCGGTAAACGGCTCATTAAGCCCTAAATCCTTAAGAACATAAAGATAACCGCTTGAGCCGACTGCGCCTTTAACGTCAAGCTTGCCCTTGTCGTTAAGCGGCATTTCAACGATGGGATTCTGAACGTATCCCCTTGCGTTACCGCCACTGTCAGATACGGCAATAAGTGAACCCGTCGGACCGTCGCCGTTGAAGCGAAGCGTTATTGAATCGTTATCGCCTTTAAGCATTGCGCCCATCATTGAGGCGGCGGTAAGAAGCCTTCCGAGCGCGGCTGATACAACCGCAGAGGTCTTATGAATACGCTCCATTTCCGCAACCATATCGGTTGAATCGGCAGCAATAACATAGGCACTGCCGTCCTCAGTTATATATCTTACAAGCATTCCCATAAGCTAAATCCTTTCACAAACAAAGTATATACGTTCTGACTTTTCATCAGGTGCATTTTTTGTTAAATCATCATATATCTTAACATTCTTGAAATACGGTGCAAGAGCTTCCAACAGCACCTCTGTTTCATAAGCAGTTTCAATAAACTCCTCAGAGTAACGCTTATAGCTGCCGTTATCCTGCAATGCAAAGATGTCGAGCAGCATACGCACCTTATTATCCGCTAATAGCTCATTATCCCAGGAGAGAAAATATTCATCCTCATCAAAAACAAAAGTGTTGTCCGCAAGAACATAATTATGCTTATAAACGGTGTTAACGTCAAAGATGAAAACGCCGCCGCTTTTCATCGAATCATAAATATTTTTAAAGGTGCTTTTAACGTCCTCAAGGCATTCAAGATGATTTACGGAATCAAGGCAGCATATGCAGGCATCAACCGGCTCTGCAAGGCTGAATTCCTGCATTTTAGCTTTAATCAGAGGAACTTTACCGTTACACTTAAAAGATGCTATTTCAAGCATTTCAGAGCTTAAATCGATTCCGATTACGTCAAAGCCCTTGTCACAAAACAACTTAGAAAAAGTACCCGTACCGCAGGCAAGGTCAAGCAGCGTTGCGCCGCGCTTTATATTATAATCAGCAAAAAGGTCAGAAATGTAATCACTTCTGACCTTATAATTGATATTTTCAGTTAAATCATCGTAAACCTTAGCGAAATAATTATAACTCATCTTCACTGTTTAATCTTTCAAAAATCTTATCGTAGCCGTCACAGCCGTACTGCAGGCTTCTGTTAACGCGGCTGATTGTTGCAGTAGAAGCGCCTGTTGCGGCAACGATATCCGTGTAAACGCTTTTCTCGGAAAGCATTTTTGCAACGACAATTCTCTGAGCGAGAGTCTTTAACTCCTGCACAGTGCACAAATCCTCAAAAAAATCATAGCATTCATCAATATCCTGAAGCTGAAGAACGGCTCTGAAAAGGAAATTGATATTATCATTTTCAATTTTTCCGGACATAAATTTCACCTCAAAACATATATTGTATTTAGTTTATCACATTAAAGCCCGAAAGTAAAGAAAAATCTCCGAATAAATCGGAGATTTAACAATTTGGTAATTTTTACGAAAGTAAGTCTTTGTAAATATCAAAGCAATCAAAGGTTGCAAAATAATCCTTAGGAGTTTCTGCACGCCTGATAAGCTTAACCTCGCCGTTTTCCTTAAGCAGAAGCTCAGCGGATTTCAGCTTGCCGTTATAATTATAGCCCATAGAAAATCCGTGAGCGCCCGTATCGTGAATGAAAAGAATATCACCCATTTCAATTTCTGGCAGCTTTCTGTCAACGGCAAACTTATCGTTATTCTCGCAGAGAGAGCCGGTAACGTCATAAGTATTGGTTAACGGAGCGTTCTCTTTGCCGAGAACAGTGATATGATGATATGCGCCGTACATTGCCGGGCGCATAAGATTAACGGCACAGGCGTCAACTCCGATATATTCCTTATAAATATGCTTTTCGTTAATAGCTGTGGTTACAAGCGCACCGAAAGGAGCCATCATATATCTGCCAAGCTCGGTATATATTGCGATATCGTCCATATCCTCAGGCTTAAGGATTTCATTGTAAACCTTATGAACGCCCTCGCCTATTGCGAAAATATCATTAGGCTCTTCATCAGGAAGATAAGGAATGCCAATACCGCCCGAAAGATTAATAAACTTTATCTTCACTCCAAGCTCCGTCTTAAGCTTAACGGCAAGTCTGAAAAGAATACCGGCAAGCATCGGATAATACTCATTTGTAACAGTGTTTGAGCAAAGGAAGGAATGAAGCCCGAATTCCTCAACGCCTTTTTCCTTCATAATCCTGAAAGCTTCAAAAATTTGCTCCTCGGTCATACCGTATTTAGCGTCGCCCGGATTATCCATTATACCGTTAGACATATGCACAACGCCGCCCGGATTAAAACGGCAGCTCATCTTTTTTGGAAGTCTGCCGCAGACCTTTTCAACCATCTCAATATGAGTGATATCATCAAGATTAATGATGCCGCCTAAATCACTGCAAAGCTTAAATTCCTCCGGCGGCGTATCGTTTGATGAGAACATTATATCCTCGCCGACTGCGCCTACAGCCTTTGAAATCATAAGCTCCGTTAATGACGAGCAATCACAGCCGCAGCCGTATTCACGCAGAATATTAATCAGAAACGGATTGGGGGTTGCCTTAACCGCAAAAAATTCCTTGTAACCCTCATTCCACGAAAACGCTTTCTTTAAGTTTTCAACATTCTGCCTGATTCCCTTTTCATCATAAATATGAAAAGGAGTCGGAAATTCTTTAATAATCTCCTGCGCCTTTTCTTTTGTTAAGAAAGGTGTTTTTGCCATATTTTATCCTCCTTTAATTTGCTGATGAAAATGCCTTTTCAATTTCAGCTTTAATTTCATCACTGCCCTGCCCTGTTTCCGAGGAAAACGGAATATAGGTGCAAGGATAATCGGCAAGCTCTGTTTCAATTTCCTTTAAGCGAAGATTATATTGTGTTTTTTTCAGTTTATCAGCTTTCGTCAGCGCAACGATATATGGTATTTCACTTTGCTTTAAAAATTCAAGCATACCGTAATCGTCAGCAGTCGGCTTATGTCTCATATCAATTAACTGAACAACAAGCGCAATATTTCTCTCACCCTGAAAATATCCCTCCATAAGCTCCGCAAAACGGGATTTTTCAGCCTTGGAAATCTTTGCATACCCGTAGCCGGGCAAATCAACAAAGCGCTGATTATCAACATTATAGAAATTTATTGTGATTGTTTTTCCGGGAACTGCGCTCACACGTGCAAGATTTTTTCTGCCGAAAAGCCTGTTAAGAAGCGAGCTTTTGCCGACGTTTGATCTGCCCGAAAAAACGACCTCGGGTTTATCGGATTTCGGAAGCTGCGCCGAAATGCCGAATGCCCTGTCAAATTCTGCTTTGTTAAAATTCATATTATTGAGTTATAACCGCCTGGTTTGCAGGCTTATTATCCTTTAATATATTCTTTGTGCTGCTGCCTGCAGTAGGCACATATTCAAGCGCATAAGGCATAAGCTCTGTGAAGCTTGAAACGGAAATAAAATTAACGTTTGACTTAACCTCTTCTGCAACATCCGCCAAATCCTTAACATTTTCCTCGGGAATAATTACAGAGGTGCAGCCCGCCTTATATGCTGCCATTGATTTTTCCTTAAGCCCGCCTATCGGAAGCGCTCTGCCCTTAAGGCTGATTTCACCCGTCATTGCAATTTCGCGTTTAATCGGAACTGCTGTAAGCTCGGATACGAGCGCAGTCGTTATAGCAAGACCTGCCGACGGACCGTCCTTCGGAATTGCACCCTCGGGAGCGTGTATATGTATATCCTTATTCTTATAGAATTCGCCGTCGATACCTAAATCATCGGCAATTGAACGAACGTAGGAGACGGAAATCTTTGCGCTTTCCTTCATCACGTCGCCAAGATTGCCCGTAAGCTCAATCTTGCCCGTTCCGTCTATAACCGAAACCTCAATCGGAAGCAGCGTTCCGCCGACTCTCGTCCAGGCGAGGCCGTTAACCGTGCCGACAAGATTTTCCTTGCTGATTTTCTCTCTGTTATATTTTTCAACACCGAGATAATCAGCCAGATTTTTAGCGGATATTTTGCAGCACTTTTCTCCCTCTTCAAGCTTAACGCTTGCCTTTCTGCAAAGAGTGGCGATGCATTTTTCAAGCTTCCTGACTCCGGCTTCGCTTGTGTAAGCCTCAATCATACGGTAAATCGCATCATCGGAAACTTTCATCTCCTTAGCCGTAAGAAAATGCTTTTTCATTTCCTTTTTAAGCAGATGCTCTTTTGCAATATGGAATTTTTCCTCAACCGTATATGAACCGAGCTCGATAACCTCCATACGGTCAAGCAGCGGCGCGGGAATGGTTGATAAATCATTAGCAGTTGTGATAAACAGCACCTTGCTTAAATCAACCGGGAAATCAATATAATGGTCATTAAAGCTGAAATTCTGCTCAGGGTCAAGCGCTTCAAGAAGCGCAGAAGCAGGGTCACCCTTATAATCGTTGCCGACCTTATCAATTTCATCAAGCAGAATAATCGGATTCATAACGCCGCTTTTAATTACGGCATCAATAATTCTGCCGGGCATTGCGCCGATATAAGTGCGCCTGTGTCCTCTTATTTCAGCCTCATCATGAATACCGCCGAGGGCAACGCGAACGTATTTTCTGTTCATACTT
This sequence comes from uncultured Eubacterium sp., assembly GCA_905234995.1. Lineage (GTDB taxonomy): Bacteria > Bacillota > Clostridia > Oscillospirales > Acutalibacteraceae > Eubacterium_R. The sequence continues at coordinate 16,189 of CAJOJV010000003.1, forward strand.
TTTGCAAGGCTTTTAACAATTGAGGTTTTGCCGACTCCGGGAGGACCTGCAAAGCAGAGTATCTGCCCCGAAAAATCGGGATTGCGCTTGAATACCGCAAGGGATTCAACGATTCTTTCCTTAACCTTATCAAGCGAATAATGCTCCTTATCAAGCAGCTTTCTGCTCTTTTCAAGATTAATTGAATCCTTTGTGAACTTGCCAAAGGGTATTTCAAGGCATTTATCAAGATACGTTCTGACAACCGTACCCTCATGCGAGCCTGAGGGCATTTTTGCAAGCTTTGAACATTCCTTTAAAAGCTTTTCCTTAATTTCATCACTGCAATTAAGCTTTTCAATCTTTTCCCTGTACTCCTCAGCCTCTTCAATCGGATTATCGCTTTCACCGAGAGCCTCGCCGATTACGCGCATTTCCTCACGAAGATAATACTCGCGCTGATTTTTATCAATGCTGTCCTGAACCTTTTCGTGGATTTCATTTTCAATTTCAAGAGTTGCATTTTCCTTTGAAATAATCAGGAAAAGCTTAGCGAGCCTCTGAATAACGGAAAGCTCCTCAAGAATAATCTGCTTATCGGTGAAATCAAAAAAGCAATTAGTGCAGATATAATCGCTTAATTTACTGCCGTCGTTAATCGCAAGCACCTTGAGCTTAACGTCATTTGAAATTTTCGGAACAAGCGAAGCGTAATGCTCAAATTCCTCCTTAAGCACCTTACAGTAAGCCTCTTCCTCGTTCAAATCAATCGCAGGCTGCTCGTGCAGCAGCTCAAGAGAGCCCATAACGAACGGTCTTGACTGAGAAAATGAAACTATTCTTGCTCTCTGCCTGCCCTCTACAACCACGCGAAGATTATCGGAATTAGGAATTCGCACCATCTGTTTTACTTCGCAGATAACGCCGACTTCAAATAAATCGTCAATTGTCGGCTCATCGACAGCAGGGTCAATTTGAGAAACAATAAACACCTTCTGGCTTGATTTCATCGCCTCGCGAAGCGCGCTGATGCTCTTTTTTCTGCCTACGTCAAAATGAAGCACCATCTCGGGAAAAACGACAAGCCCCCTGAGAGGAATAACGGGCATATCAATATATGTATTATTCGTAATAATATCTTCCAAGCTCATAATACCACCGTATATTATTAATGCTTTAATCAGCTAAAATATGTTTTATTATATAATATAAATAATTAAAAGGCAAGAAAAATCTTGCCTTTTAAAAATTATGCATTCTTTAAATCAGAAGCCTTTAAAATCTTAGCCGTTTTAGAGGGGTTGCGAAGAATTATCGGCTCAGCGCCGTTACGCACGCAATCCTCGGTAATGATAATTTTTTCAATAGAATAGTCGCTCGGCGTGTTGAACATAAGATTTTTCAGCACGTTTTCAAGCACGCTGCGGAGTCCTCTTGCGCCGGTATTTCTTTCAAGCGTTATATCAGCAATCGCCGAAAGCGCGTCCTTCTTAAACTCAAGAGCAACATCGTCAAGCTCAAAGAGCTTTGAATACTGCTTAACGATTGAGTTTTTCGGCTCGGTCATAATTCTGACGAGTGCATCCTTATCAAGATTATCAAGCACGGTAATTACGGGAATTCTGCCTATAAGCTCGGGAATCAAGCCGTATTTCACCAAATCATGCTGAATAGCCTGATGAAGGATTTTTTCCTCTGAAATCTCTTCACTGTCAATATTAGCACCGAAACCCATTGCTTTAGAGCCGATACGCTTTGAAATTATCTTATCAATGCCGTCAAAAGCGCCGCCGCAGATAAACAAAATATTGGTTGTGTCAATCTGAATGAATTCCTGCTGCGGATGCTTTCTGCCGCCTCCCGGAGGTACGTTTGAAACCGTTCCCTCAAGGATTTTCAGAAGCGCCTGCTGAACGCCCTCGCCGCTGACGTCGCGCGTGATTGAGCGGTTTTCCGATTTACGGGAAATCTTATCAATCTCATCAACGTAAATAATTCCGCGCTGCGCCTTTTCAATATCAAAATCAGCAGCCTGAATCAAACGGAGCAAAATGTTTTCAACGTCCTCGCCAACGTAGCCTGCCTCAGTCAAAGTCGTTGCGTCGGCAATTGCAAAAGGCACGTTGAGTATTTTCGCAAGCGTCTGTGCAAGCATCGTTTTACCGACGCCCGTGGGTCCGAGTAAAAGAATATTGCTTTTCTGCAGCTCAACGTCATTGGTTGCATTTGAATAAATGCGCTTATAATGATTATATACAGCCACGGAAAGCGCTTTCTTAGCTTCGTCCTGACCGATAACGTATTCATCAAGCTTTTTCTTAATCTCAGTCGGCTTGGGAAGCACGATATCGTTATCGCCCGCGGATTTCTTTTCCTCAGGTGCAGACCGCGCAATAAGGTCATTACAAAGCGCAATGCATTCATCGCAAATAAACACTCCGGGACCCTCGATAAGCTTATGCACCATCTGCTCTGACTTACCGCAGAAGGAGCATCTTGCAACCTGACCTCTCATATCGTCTCTTGGCATAATAAACTCCGATTATCTCTTATCAATTACCTTATCAACAAGCCCGTATTCCAGAGCTTCCTGAGCGGTTAACCAATTATCACGGTCCGTATCCCTTGCAAGCTCCTCAACGGTTTTGCCGCAGTTTGCAGCCATAATAGTGTTAAGCTTCTGCTTAGTTCTGATAATATGATTTGCAGCAATCTCAATTTCGGTTGCCTGACCCTTGGTCTGACCGAGCGGCTGATGAATCATAACCTCAGCATTAGGAAGGCAGATTCTCTTGCCCTTAGCGCCGCTTGAAAGCAGGAACGCGCCCATTGAAGCAGCCATGCCGATGCAGATTGTGGAAACGTCGCACTTAATGTACTGCATCGTATCATAAATCGCCATACCGTCCGTTACGGAGCCGCCGGGGGAATTAATGTAAAGGCTGATATCCTTTTCACTGTCCTGTCCCTCAAGGAAAAGCAGCTGCGCAACAACGAGTGAAGCAGTGGTTGCATTAACTTCATCTGAAAGAACGATAATTCTGTCATTCAGAAGTCTTGAAAAAATATCCATTGAGCGTTCGCCGTTACCGCTCTGCTCAATAACATAAGGTACTAATGCCATCTAAATCACAATCCTTAATTATTTGATAACTGCATGATTTACGATTAAATCAACAGCCTTGTTTCTCTTAACGTCCTCACCGAGCTGAGCATCGGAAAGAGCCTTTCTTACCTGCTCTGCATCCATACCGTACTGTTCGCCGAGCTTTGCAGCCTCAGCAGCAAGCTCCTCTTCGGTTGCATCAAGCTTTTCTGCCTCAATGATTGCACGAAGCGCCATTGAAACCTTAACCTGCTTTTCAGCAGACTCTCTCATCGAAGCCTTAAAGCTTTCGGTATCCTGACCCATATACTGGAGATATGTATTAAGGTCAATGCCCTGCATCTGAAGTCTGTAAGCATAATCCTGAAGCATTTCATCCTGGCGCTTTGTGAACATAACCTCCGGAATCTCAGCCTCAATGCCTTCAACTACTAAATCAAGAAGCTTGTTTTCGGTTTCGGTTTTAGCGTCTGCTTCCTTTTTTTCGGAAATCTGCTTCTTAAGGTCTGCCTTATACTCATCAAGCGTATCAAACTCTGAAACGTCCTGAGCAAAATCATCATCAAGCTCCGGAAGCTCCTTAGCCTTGATTTCGTGAATCTTGCACTTGAATACTGCTTCCTTGCCTGCAAGCTCCTCGGTGTATTCCTCGGGGAAGGTTACGTTAACGTCAAATTCCTCGTCAACCTTATGACCTGCTACCTGCTCCTCAAAGCCCGGGATGAATGAACCTGAGCCGAGCTCAAGCGGATATTCCGTGCCCTTACCGCCTTCAAAAGCTTCACCGTCAACAAAGCCTTCAAAATCAATCGTAGCAGTGTCGCCAATCTCGGCAGCTCTATCCTCAACAACGATGAGGCGGGAGTTTCTTTCCTGAACGGACTTAAGCTCGTTTTCAACATCCTCATCGGTTGCCTCGGTTTCAATCTTCTCGATTTCCAAGCCCTTGTAATCGCCGAGCTTAACCTCGGGATAGGTTGTAACCTTCATTTTCAGTTCAACGCCCTCGTCCTTGCTCATAACGGGAACCTCAAGGTCATAAGGTGCGTCAACAGCCTCAATGCCTGCCTCATCAAACGCAGCAGTTACAGCCTCGGGATAAACGATATCAAGCGCATCCTCAAAGAAAACGCCCTCACCGTAGAACTTTTCAATCATACCCTCTGTTGCCTTGCCCTTGCGGAAGCCGGGAAGCTGAATATTTTTTCTTTCCTTCATATAAGCCTGAGTGCAAGCCTTTTTGAAGGTTTCGCTGTCAATGGTAACCTCAAGCTCATATGTATTAGTGTCAATTTTATTAGCTGATTTAAGTGCCATTTTTATAACTCCTTAAAATTATTTATTATTTAATATTATTGCTGAATACGCATTATAACACATAAAGCCGCAATATGCAAGAAAAATTAATATCTTAAAATTAAATAAGGAATAAATTTCAATCTGTCACAGGAAATTAATTTGAAGTCAATACCCTCAACGGTATCATCTATTGAATACCGTGCAGCCTCGCCATGCAAATGTCCGTAAAAGCACTTCGTGATATTATGCTCCTTCAAAACCTCAATTATTTCATCACACCTTGAATTTGAAGTAATAGGCGGATAATGAAGAAAAACAATTTTTTCCTCCCTTTCGGCGGCATTGAGACTCATTTTAAGCCTTGCCACTTCCCTGTTCAAAACCTTTTCATCAAACTCGTCGTCGCTTTCAAACAGCCATCCGCGTGAGCCGCAAACCGAAACATTTCCGCAGACGTAAGAATTATTGTGCAAAAAGCGAATCGTTTTAAAACCATTTTCATCAAGAAATTTATTCATCTTAGTTACGGTATTCCACCAGTAATCGTGATTGCCCTTAATAATTATTTTATTTCCGTTAAGCTTGTTTATAAAATCAAAATCAGCGCGAAGCTCATCAAAATTCATTGCCCAGCTGATATCGCCCGCAATAATAACATCATCTGCAGGAGAGATGATTTTATTCCAATTATTCTGCAATTTTTCTGTATAATTTTGCCAGCCCTCAAAGGTATCCATCGGCTTATTGGTTCCGAAGGACAAATGAGTGTCTGCAATAGCAAATAATGACATAATTGCTCCTTTTAGGTTTTTGAATAAATTCAATCAAAAGCGGAAAAATATATATGAAGGGAGTGATTCAAACGGACGAAATTAAGGGAATTAAATGCGAGGTTAAAAACTGCGTTTATCACAACACAAAAGATTGCTGCACCGCAGGTCATATCAAGGTTGGCAACAGTCAGGCGACCAAAACCTCTGACACTAAATGCGAAACCTTTGAATGTCATCAGTCCCCGGGCTCGGATATGGGTTGCTGAATAATTAAAATTTTAACGGCTCTGATCAGCAGAGCCGTTATTTATTTAATTAATGTTAAGCAGAGAGAAAACCATATCCGCCATATCCTCTTTATTGCATACGTTTTCAAACCTGATTTGCTTAGATTTAAGCGAAGCAAGAGGAGCAGGCACTGCAGCGCCCGTAACCTTATTAAGCTCTTCAACCATATCAAATTCGTCAAGCTCGGGCGTATTGCCGCCGAGAACTGCGGTTAAAACGCTCTTGGAGAATTTATAAGGCGATGCTGTTGAATCAATTACCGTGGGAATATCGTCGCCCGTTGCGGCAACGTAATCGTCATAAACCTTTACTGCAACGGCTGTATGTGTATCGCAAAGATAATTATACTTATCAAAATGCGATTTGATTGTGGCGTCAACATCAGCTTCAGAAGCGAAGCCCGCGTCAAATACTGCCTGAATTTTTCCGATTAATTCCTCGGAAACGGTGTATTTGCCGTCAGCTGAAAGGCTTGACATAAGAGAAGAAACAAGCTTATCATCCTCGCCGCTCATATGATATAAAAGTCTTTCAAGATTTGAGGAAATAAGGATATCCATACTCGGTGAAGTGGTTGTATAGAAATCCCTGTTTCTGTTATACATTCCGGTTTTGAGGAAATCAGTTAAAACGTTATTTGAGTTAGAAGCGCAGATTAACTTTTTAATCGGAACGCCCATCTGCTTAGCATAATAGCCAGCAAGAATATTGCCGAAATTACCCGTGGGAACAACGACGTTGATTTCATCACCCGCGCTGATTTTGCCCATATTGAGCATATCGCAATACGCAGAGAAATAATAAACAATCTGCGGAACAAGCCTGCCCCAGTTAATGGAGTTTGCAGAGGAGAACATCATATTCTTTTCAGCAAGAGTCTGCTTGATATCTGCATCTGTAAAGATAGATTTAACTGCGCTCTGAGCATCGTCAAAATTGCCGTTAATTGCACAAACGGCAACATTTTTACCCTCCTGAGTTGTCATCTGAAGCTTCTGCATAGGTGAAACGCCGTCAACGGGATAGAATACGAGAATTCTTGTTTTATCAACGTCCTTAAAACCCTCAAGCGCAGCTTTACCCGTGTCGCCCGAGGTGGCAACGAGAATAACGATTTCCTTGCCCTCTGCGGTTTTCTTAGCGGAAACAGTCATAAGATAAGGCAGAAGCTGAAGCGCCATATCTTTAAAAGCGCAGGTCGGCCCATGCCAGAGCTCAAGAATATTCTTATTGCCGTCAACATTCACGGTGGGAGCAATTGCAGGTGATGAAAATTTATCAGCTCTGTAAGCGCCCGAAACGCAGTATTCAAGCTCCTCCTCAGTGAAATCGGTTAAGAATTCACGAAGCACGGTTTTCGCTCTTTCAGTGTATGGCATAGAAGCCATAGCGGCAATTTTATCAATTGAAAACTCAGGAAGCTCGCAGGGTACGAAAAGGCCGCCCTCATCGCTGATACCCTGAGCAATTGCCTGAGCGGATGAAACCCTGATTGATTTATCTCTTGTAGAAGTGTAAAGCATAATTTATCTCCCGATAACTAAATTTCGCTGTATATTTTAATATAAACTAAATGCATTTTCAAGGTGTTTTATTGATTTAATATCGCCGTTTTTGCAAAAAACCTCCACAACATCAAATCGCGGCTGCAAATCAGTTTCATTCTGCATTAAATATAACTGCGAGGTTTTTATGATTCTTTCCTGCTTGCGGCTGTCTACAAATTCAAGAGGCTGTGCAATTGATTTTTCACCGCGCATTTTAACCTCAATAAAGCAAATATAGCCGCCCTTTTTCATAATCAAATCAATCTCGCCGAAGCGGCAGGAATAATTGACGTCAAGCAGCTTGTAGCGCTTCTTCTGCAGATATTCGCAAGCCTTGATTTCCGCGAGCTTTCCGAGATTATTCATTGTTTAAAACCCTCTTGAGAAACGATTTTCTGTGAATATCGCTCACGCCATATTTTTCAAGCATTTCATAGTGCAGCTTAGTGCCGTAGCCCTTGTGCTTTTCAAACTGATACTGAGGATATTTTTCTGCCATTTCAAGCATATATCTGTCCCTTGAAACCTTTGCAAGGATTGAAGCCGCAGCTATTGAAGCTGATTTACCGTCGCCCTTAACAATGGTTTCAACGGCAATGTTATCGTCAAGCGGAGGCACTCTGTTGCCGTCAACAAGCGCGATATCCGGCTTTTGCGATAATCCCTCAACCGCGCGGCGCATTGCAAGATATGTTGCCTGAAGGATATTGATTTTATCAATTTCCTTTTCGCTTGCAGTGCCGATTGACCAGCAAACGCATTCCTCAATTATCTTATCGTAAAGCATATCGCGTTTTTTTTCGGAGAGCTTTTTTGAATCGTTAACGCCCTCAATTATATGTCCCTTAGGAAGTATAACGGCAGCAGCATAAACGGGTCCTGCAAGCGGACCTCTGCCCGCCTCGTCAACGCCGCATATTACATTATAGCCCTTTGAAAGAGCCTCATTTTCATATAATAACCAATCCATTATTCAGGCAGCTCAAGGCTTATTCTGCCGAGCTTTCCTCCCCTAAATTCATCGCAGACAATTGCAGCGGCGCGCTCATAGTTTATCTCGCCGCCTTTTACAAGAAAGCCGCGTTTTTTACCTATCATATCAAGTATTTCCCAGCCCTCGCAATCTTCAAAACCGCTGATTTTATAGCGCTCCTCAATCATTTCGGGATGGGTTTTATTTAACACGTCAAGTAATCTGCACGCAAGTGCTTCAAGATCCGTTACTTCATCCTTAACGGAACCGATAAATGCAAGCTTATCGCCTACTGCCGGGTCATCAAACTTTGGCCACAAAACGCCGGGGGTATCAAGAAGCTCAAACCCGTTACCGACGTTGAACCACTGATTATTCCTTGTTACGCCTGCTCTGTCAGCAACCACAGCTTTATTCTTACCTGCCATTCGGTTAATGAACGAGGATTTGCCCGTGTTAGGAATACCGACAACCATCAGGCGAAGCGATTTACCGCTCATACCCTTTTCCTCGTTACGCTTGATTACAGACGAAAGAGCCTCTTTACACACGGGGAAAAACTGATTAAGCCCCTTCCCCGTTCTGCAATCAACCGCAATGGCATAAATTCCCTGCTTTTTATAATAATCAATCCAGAGCTTAGTTGCCTTAGCGTCTGCCACATCGCATTTATTGAGCAAAACGATGCGCGGCTTTTTATTTATCATTTCGCCAAGCTCGGGGTTTGAGCTTGAAAGCGGAATACGGGCGTCTACGATTTCAACCACACCGTCAACAAGATTAAGGCTTTCCTTAATCAGTCTGCGGGTTTTTGCCATATGGCCCGGAAACCACTGAACATATTGTTTTTGAATATCTGCTTTATATTCTTTAGTATTGCCGTTATTCATTTCTACCCCTTACAATGCTGTTAAATATTGCACAAAAATTCATAATTCTTTGAAACACATAGATAAACATCAGTCTTTCCTGTATATTTGAATGATGAAGAAAAATCAATGTTGTTATTACTTAATTCATCTTCAAGCAGCTTAATTGTTCGTCTCTCCCCAGCTCGATTACAGTCATCTAAAATAATTATGAATTGCTTTTCTAAACAGGAAGGTAATATATCAAAAATATCAATTCGAGAATATTCTTGATTATAACCATTTGGGGCGTCAATACAAATCAGCTCAAAAGACTTGTTATTAAATTCTTCTTTAAAGTCTTTATATGCATTTACCATGTAGCCGTTCATATCTCTCTTATAGCAATCCAAAAAATGAAAATTAGTCATATCTGACAAATCAGCACTTCTTTTAAAAAAGCTTGCCCACTCCCTGTTGTGTTCAACAACATGATATTCAATATTAATTTGTTTTCCGAAATACTTAACATATTCGTTAATTATTTTTGTGGACTGCCCCAACCCTAATTCCAAAATCTTTTCAGGCTGAAGATCGTTTAACACTCTATATAGAATATAAGCAAAATTGTAACCGATTGCGTAACCGGAAAAAGAAAGCCCAATATTTAACCATTCACTGTTTTTAACAGTATCATGAAATATATTTGCAAACATTATTTCATCTGCCTTTTTGTTAATTAAGCTGATGTTTTTTTCAGTTTTTTCAATTGATGATTTAATTTTGTATATATTTTCTGAGTTTCTGTTAACCGTTTCGCTAATGTTTCTATTCGTATTATTTAAGCGCTCAATCATTAAAATGCTCTTATATATCTTTTTTAGCCTATTAAACATAGAAATCACCATTATAAAAATGTTTTTAAACTAAACTTACTTTTCTAAAAAAGATAACCGCCTCAAAACTTTGAGGCGGTAAAGAATTAACTTAGATATCTTCCTTAACTTTAGCTGCCTTACCAACTCTATCGCGAAGATAATAAAGCTTAGCGCGGCGAACCTTACCCTTGCGGATAACCTTTACAGAATCAACATTTGATGAATGAAGCGGGAATACACGCTCAACACCAACGCCGTAAGAAAGACGGCGAACTGTGAAGGTCTTGGAAACGCCTGAGCCTTTAATTGCAATAACTGTGCCCTCAAACATCTGAATTCTTTCATTCTTACCCTCGCGGATACGAACGCCAACGCGAACGGTATCACCGATGTTGAATTCAGGAAGAGTTTCCTTAATGCTGTCCTGTGCGATAATCTGAAGTGCGTCCATCAATATTTCCTCCTTTAAAATTTATCAGATGTTCGTAACAATTAATGAAAGAGGACCATCCGCTTAAATGCCTAAACGCATAGCATTCAACGCGTTGCGGAGCTGCAACGGAATAATGCTTGTATACTATATCATAAGATAAATAAAAATGCAAGCATTTTTTTATTTAAACTCATTATATTCTTTATCAAGCAGCCTTATTCTGCTGATACTGCGCCATTCGAAGTCCATATCAATCAACCTGATAATGGTATCAAACAGAAGAGTCGGGTTAAGGTTTTTCTCAATTCCCGCGGCAAGACGGACGTTTAAAACAATCTCCTCTCCCCTGATTGAAATTGAATATTTATCTATAAACGGCTTTATATTCGTTTCAACCATAACGCGGCGTTTGCCCTTTTTCGCTTTCTTTTCAGCTAAGATTTCATCCGAATCAAGCACTACCTTGATTTTTGCAAGCGCAGCCTCGTTATCTGCAAATTCAAATTTATAAACGTAATCTGAAAAAGCAATCTCGGAAGCATCGCGAAAATCATCCAGCACCTCGCGAATTCTGATGCCCGGCGGCAGCATTTTATTCATACGTTCTCTTATCTCATCATTTGAAATCTCTCCGACGAGGCGGATATCAACGCTTTCGCACAGGCTTTCAACGCCCAGGGAAAGCGGGAGTGAAAAGCTCATATACGGATGAGGATTAAAGCCCTCCGTAAACCAAAGCGGAATATCAGCCCTTGCAAGCGCGCGCGCCATACAGCGGTTAATATCAAGATGGCTTATGTATTTACAGCGGTCTGTTTTTGAAAATATCAGTCTAACCTCTCGCATCGCAATGCCCTCCGTTTAACATATTGGCACCGCAGCCCGCACATTTGATGCGGCAATGCGGAGTGGTTTCGTTATTATGCGCCTTGATATTCTCACGCTCAAGGAATTTTCTTGAAATGCCGTAATCAAGATGATCCCAGGGAAGCACCTCGCTGAATTCGCGCTTTCGCCTTGTATAGAAAAACGGGTCTATGCCGTTCTTATCAAAGGCGGTAATCCAGGCATCGTAATTGAATTTATCGCCCCAGGCGTCAAACTTACAGCCGCTTTTCCAGGCATCATATATAACTGAATTGAGGCGCCTGTCTCCTCTTGCAAGCACACCCTCAAGCAAGGAGGTCGGCGTTTCGTGGAAGGACACCTTGATTTTTTTACTCGGTATTGATTTAAGCAAATGCTCCTGCTTTGCCTTGAGGTTTTCCATAGAATCCTCAGGCTCCCACTGAAACGGAGTGTGCGGCTTAGGAATAAAGGAAGCGCAGCTTATTGAAACCTGAACGCCAGTGCCCTTCTGCCTGTTCGGATTATTATAAAATGCGTGTATAACCTGCATACCCAAGTCGGCAATGCCCTCAATATCCACCATCGTTTCAGTCGGCAAGCCCATCATAAAATAGAGCTTAACCGAGGTCCAGCCGTTATCAAAGGCTTTCGTGCAGGTGTTGAGCACCTCCTCCTCGGTAACGTTTTTATTAATAACGTCACGCAATCTCTGAGTGCCTGCCTCGGGTGCAAAGGTCAAACCGCTTTTGCGGACTTTATTAAGCTTTTCCACAAGCTCGTCCGAGAAATTATCGACGCGCAGCGAAGGAAGAGAAAGATTAATTTTGTCTTTAACCGTCCAGTCAATCAACGAATTCAGCATTTCGTTTACCTGACTGTGGTCAGAGGTTGAGAGCGAGCAAAGCGAAAGCTCATCGTAGCCCGTTGACTCAATCAAAGCTTTTGACTGTGCGTTTATCGTTTCAACGCTTTTTTCACGAATAGGTCTGTAAATAAACCCTGCCTGGCAAAAACGGCAGCCGCGGATACATCCGCGGAAGATTTCCTCAACTGCCCTATCGTGCACGATGCTGATAAAAGGCACAACGAATTCCTTCGGATAAAAGCAGGTGTTCATATCGGCAACAACCGATTTCTGTACCCTTGACGGCGCACCGCAGAGCGGTTTAAGCTCTTTCAAAGTGCCGTCTTCATTATAAGTGTCTTCATAAAGCGAGGGCACGTAAACGCCTTTTATATCCTTAGCCTTTACCAGAAATTCCTGTTTGGATGAGCCTGCCTTTTTGCACTCCTCAAGAAGCGTAAGCAGCTCCATTGTTGACTCCTCGCCGTCTCCGAGAAAAACGATATCTACGAAATCCACTATAGGCTCGGGATTGCAGGTGCAGGGGCCTCCGCAGCATATAATCGGAGTCAGGCTTTCCCTTTCTTTTGACAGAAGCGGTAACTGCGCCAAATCAAGCATATTGAGCATATTTGTGTAGCAAAGCTCATACATAAGAGAAAAGCCGATAATATCAAAATCCTTAATATAATCGCTGCTTTCAAGAGCAAATAACGGAATGTTATTTTGGCGCATTTGCTCTTCCATATCCCCATCGGGAGCAAACACGCGCTCGCACCAATAATTATCCTTTTCATTAACCATGGAATAAAGAATTTTCATTCCGAGATGGCTCATTCCGATTTCATATAAATCGGGAAAGCAAAAGGCGTAGCGTAGATCAACCGTTTTGGGATTCTTAACAACAGCGTTAAGCTCGCCGCCCGCATAACGTGCCGGCTTCTGAACGTATTGCAACGCCTTTTCAATACATTTTTTCATACAAACCTCAAATTAAAAATCAAAAGATAAACAGCAATCAGTATTAAAGAAACTATCTTATACCTGATTAATAAGCCAACGGAAAAAATAAACAATAATATTAAAAATAAAGTTGAAATATATTTTCCTTTATCCGGCATTAAAAGCAATAGCAGCCTTCCGCCGTCAAGAGGAAAAACGGGAATAATATTCAGTAAAAACAAAAGCAGATTTATTTTATCTCTGAAAACGGTAAACAAAAATAGGTTAACAAGAGGACCGCAGAAAAGCATTGCCGCCTCCTGTTTTAACGAAAGCAAGCCGTTATACTTTATGCCGAAGCCAAAAAATGAAAGCGATATTTCATAAACCCTTGCCTTAAATGCAACGAGCGCGGCAAGATGACCGAGCTCGTGCAATACGGATAAGATAAGCAGCTGCAAGGCGCTTTGATAACCGTAAAGAAGCGCAAAGGAAATAACCAAAATGAAAGAAAAATCAATTTTCAGCCTTAAGCACTTGATACGTATTTCCAAAAAATCACCATAAAATTTTACGATGATTTAATCAGCATTATTCTTTCTTTTATCTATATAGGACTGAAGAATTACCGAAGCAGAAACCGCGTCAACGTTTGCCTTACGTTTTTTGCCCTTAACGTTATTATCCGAAAGATAGCCATGAGCAATTACTGTTGTTAGCCTCTCATCCTGATAATCAACGGGAATATCGCAAAGCTCGCCGATTACAGCGCCGAGAGCTCGACATTCATCGCAGCGATAGCCATAGCTTCCGTCCATATTTCTCGGAAGCCCGATAACGATAAGCTCAGCCTTATTCTCCGCAGCTTTTTCGGCAATCAGCTTTGCAAGCTTTGGCTGATAGCTTTCCGCAATAACCTCAAGCGGAGAGGCAAGTATTTCATTTTTATCGCATACGGCAAGCCCCGTTCTGGCATCACCGTAATCAACAGACAGAATTATCATATAAACCTCAAAAACGGCATCAAAATGATGCCGTTTAAATTTTTAGTTGCCCTCGGAATCAGATTGCTGAGCAGCCGCAGTTGTTGCAGCGGTTGTGCCTTCTGCCGAATCGGATTCGTCATCCTCTGCTTTTTCAGTAGTTGTGCCTGAATTTGAAGAGTAAGGCGGGAGATTATTCGGGTCATACCAGCCATAGCCGGCGCCGCTTGAAAACTTTGCAAGCAACCCGTTTGACGGATCATAAGCCTTTCTGACAATGCCGTCATAATCGGGGAAGGATTTTTCGTTAATGCCCTTTGCATCGTAAATCTCGCCCATAACGGTTTTCCAGATTGTGCCGGACGGATTAGGAGACAGACGATAAACGATTTCCTTGGGCTGATCATAACCATACCAAACGGCTGCAATATACTCGGGCGTTCCGCCGACGAACCAACGGTCCTTAGAAGCCGTGGTGGTACCGGTTTTGCCGTAGCACTGAATTGAGGAAAGTTTATAGGAGGTACCCGTGCCCTCAGTCATAACCGTCTGCAAAAGCTTATTCATTATCCAAGCAGAGCTTTCGGAAAGAGCGTCCTCCCTCGTCGCCTCTGCATCGGTCTGAATAAGAACGTTACCGAGCGCATCCTCAATCTTATAATAGCAATAAGGATAATAATAATGACCGCCGTTTCCGAATGCAGCATAAGCCGCAGTCATATCAAGCACCGTTACGCCATAAGTCAGCGAGCCCGTTGCCATGGGAGCATAATCGCAGTCTGCAACTGCGTCAAGAGTTGAAATATGGAATTTCTCAGTAATATAATCAAACGAATAATTAACGCCGATTTTATCAAGGGTTTGTGCCGAAATGGTATTCATTGAATTGGCAAGACCGCGCTGAACCGTTACGTTATTACCGGAATACTTACCGCCCTCGTTAGTCGGCCACGGCTTGCCGTTAACTGTTTTAAGCGGCTTATCGGGAGTCAGGGTTGACCAGTAAATATTGCAATTATCGTCATTAAGGCTCTTTTCAATTGCGGGACCGTATACGGAAAGAGGCTTAATAGTTGAACCCGGCTGACGCTGGGACTGGAACGCTCTGTTAAGTGCAAGACCGCCGGGATACTCGCCTGCTCCGCCTACAAGACCGAGCACTCTGCCCTCATAGTTCATAACGACCATCGCGCCCTGAACGGTTTCATCAGGCATACGCTTATAGTTTTCATAAACGTCCTCAAGTGCATTCTGAACGTCAACGTCAACAGCAGTATAGATTTTAAGACCGCCGCCGTAAAGCAGGTTTTTAGCCTTCTTTTCGGTGTAACCGAGCTTCTGCAAATCAGCAAGAACGGTTTTAATTACGTAGTCAACATAATATGAATCAATTACGTTTTCATTTGCGGAATCACCGGAATTGGTAATCTGGCTGCCCTGATAGTTTTCGCTGTTTGTGAAAACCATTTCATAATCAACAGCCTCGTTATATTCCTCCTCGGTGATTTTACCCTGCTCATACATTTCCTTTAAAATCCAGAGCTGGCGGGTTCTGTTATTATCGGGATGGCGAAGCGGATTATACTTACTCGGATACTGCGTAATTGCCGCAATACAGGCGCACTCGGCTATATTCAGATTTGAAATATCCTTTCCGAAGTATTTTTCAGCAGCGGTTTTAACGCCGTAGCAGCCCTCGGAAAGATAAATCGTATTAAGGTAAGCCTCAACGATTTCATCCTTGGAATAATTCTTTTCAAGGTTTAAGGCTGAAATAATTTCGTTAAATTTACGAACGATTGTAACGTCGTTTTCATCAGTCAGGTTTTTAATAAGCTGCTGAGTGATAGTAGAACCGCCCTGGCCGTTATTTGAGCGCTTTACGATAACGCCGATGGTTCGCGTCCAGTCAACGCCCTTATGCTTTTCAAAACGCTTGTCCTCAGTAGTGATGAAAGCGTCCTTCATATACGGGCTCATATCGTCAAGATTAACCCAGATTCGGTTTTCCTCGCCGTGAAGCCTCGTCATCTCAACGAGATTATTATCCTTATCGTAGCAATAGATAAAAGAGGTCTGGTTCTGCGAATACTTTTCATCGGTTAAGTTAAACACGGGATCGCCGTGAACCATACTGTAGCCGTAAATTGCGATTACGGAAAAGCAAACGACTGCAACAACGGCGACTACCATAAGCGCGCCGATTATCACCCTTGCAAGCCTTGATGCAGGAGTGCTGATTTTTTTCTTTTTCTTTTTCTTGGCAGTCTGAACCGCCGCCTGCGGTTTTTCCTTTGGCGCGGGCTGCTTTCTTGTGCGAACGGCGGGCTTAGCGTCCTTATCCTTAAAGCCGTTTTCGCTGTATGCAGCAGGCTTGGAAGCTGCAGCCTCTTCCTGCTTTTTCTTGTCCTCGTTATAAACTCTGGCAGAATTATTCATAAAGGATTGCAATAAATCATCATAATCTTTTGCCACGTTCATACCTCCCAAACAAGTTATTCGAGCATTAAAATGCTTTATTTAATAATTATACTATATATTTCCAAATAAATAAAGAATTATTTTCCAAATTAATCAGCCTTGATTTTGCGATGCTTGCCGACCGGCACGATGCGCTTATTGATAGAAATGCTGTCATAGGTTTTTTTAACTCTTATAAACGCCCAGAATTTCCTTTTACATTTTGGGCAGGAGCACACCATTTTAAAGGATTTGTTGATACATTCAACCTCGCCTATTATTTTGGCAGCGGTTAAGCAATTCGGGCAATTAATCTGTTCCTTATAAACGTTATAGTATTCCGAAACAGGTTCTACGATGCAGAAGGGCTTAAACGCAAGCCTGCCGAAAAAGTCCTCGTCACACTCAGTAATATACTGCTGCATCAGCTTTACATCATAAAGCTTTTTAATGCACTTGGCAGTAACTATGCAATCCTCAAGCGCACGGTGAAGGTTTTCATCCTGAAAATCAAGAGCAAGTATTTCGGCACAGTTTGCAAGGCTTATTTGTGAACCCTTTGGCACGTTCAGAAAAAACTGGCAATACTGCTGCGCATCCATATATCTTTTTATAAAATCAATATTGGTTGTGTGAAAAAACCTGCTGAAATTTGAAACGAGCACGTATAAATCGCTGTTTGACCAGCTCATAAATACCGTATCAGCCGAGCCTGCCCAGCGTGAAAAATCTCGGATTGCCTCCTCAAAAGGAATCCCCTGCTCCTTCATTTCGGCAATTGAAATATTGGTAAGCTCCTTAACCCTGCCGGAAAGCCTTCTTGAAAGCTGAGGCTTGATAAGCTGCTTAAAGCTATCCTCAACCGCAAACTGAGAATTGAGCTTAACCGCACCGATTTCGATTATTTCGTTCATACCCTTCTGAGTTTTATAATCATAAGCATTATTCCACTCAAAATCAAAAATAACGTAATTCATTTATTCTCCAAAAAAAATAACCTTGCATAACGCAAGGTTATTTAATCATTAACCGATAAACAGGAAAATCAGGAATGCCGCAAGAACAACGGCGAAGAAACCGATTATGAGCCACTTCGTTAATTTTTCAAGCTTAGCCTCAATCGTTCTGCCCTTTGATTTTCCGAGGAAGGTTTCAGCACCGCCTGCAATGGCGCCCGAAAGGTTCTGCGAACGGCCCTCCTGCAACAATACAACTGCAACAATGATTATTGATGCAATAATTAAAACTGCACCGAAAAGATAATGATACCAAAGCATCTTGTAATTCCTCCGTACTTATTCTTTTTAATCTTATAGATTATAGCACTAAAGGATTATAGCACACAAATTTTTATAATGCAAGAGTTTTTTATCTTTTACGGGCTATTTTTGCGTTAGTATTAGTTTTATTCAGTTTTAAGCAATCAGAAGGTTATCTGTTCGCCCACGTCGCCTGCGCTCGGTAAAGCGCCCTGCGCAGGGAAATTCTTGGGACGGAAACGCCAAGCCTTTTCAAACTCGCCCTCCTGATAAATGTGAACGGATTCAACCTTATCCGATTTTTTCTTAAGCGTCATAATATTAACGCCCTGTGTGTTCTTGGTTGTTTTTGAAAGAACGACCGCCGTATTGATCAACAGCTTTCTCGAATTATTAGCGCAAAGCACGATATCGGTATCCTCAGGCAGATAGAGAGCAGCCGCAAGCGGATACTTTTCGCAATATGCGTTTATCAGTTTTTTACGGTTGGTTTTCGTTTCATAAGCGGAGATATCAACCTTTGCAAGCTTTCCGTTTTCAAAAACAAAAATCATATAACCCTTATATTCGCTGACAACGGCAACGTAAGCAACCTCTTCGCCCTCCTCCATATCAAGCTTTGAGGGGAGATATTCGCCGAGAACGGACGCCTTAGTGTCGTTAAAATCATCGACTTTGGCTTTATAAACCTGATGCTTTGTGGTGAAAACGAGAAGCTCGTCCTTATTTGAGCACTCGGCTTCCTCAAGGATGACGTCGCCCTCTTTAACCTTTTGCTCGCCGCTCATACGCAGATTTGCGGTTTTAATCTTTTTAAGATAACCGCCCTGAGAAATAAAGAGAGTAACCGGGTAATCCTCAACAACAACCAGGGGTTCAGAATAATCCTCAGTGGTTTCAAAAATAATCTCGGATTTTCTGCCCGCGTCGTATTTCTTGATTACCTCTTCAAGCTCTTTGATGATAATCGTTTTCTTTCTGCGATCGCTTGCAAGGATTTGCTCCAGATCGGCAATTTCGTTTTCAAGGCTTTCAATCTCATTAATGCGCTTTAAGATATATTCCCTGTTGAGATGGCGCAGCTTGATTTCGGCAACGTACTCAGCCTGAGTTTCATCAATACCGAAGCCAATCATAAGATTCGGCACAACGTCTGACTCAGACTCGGTTTCACGAACGATTTTAATCGCCTTGTCAATATCAAGCAAAATCTTTGAAAGACCTTTTAAAAGATGAAGCTGCTTCTTTTTTTTATTGAGGCTGAAGCTTACGCGCCTTGAAATGCAGTTAAGGCGGAAGCGCACCCACTCGTTAAGGATTTCTTTAACGCCCCTTACGCCGGGCTTACCGTCAATAAGCACGTTAAAGTTACAGGAGAAGCTGTCCTCAAGCGGGGTCATCTTATAAAGCTTGGTCATCAGCTTATCGGGATCAATTCCTCTTTTAAGGTCAATCGTAATTCTGAGGCCGTTTAAATCGGTTTCATCCCTGATATCCGAAATTTCCTTAACCTTATTGGTTTTAACAAGCTCAATAATCTTGTCAATTATCGCCTCTGAGGTGGTGGTTGGCGGGATTTCCGTTATATCGATGCAGTTATAAGATTTATCATAAGCGTATTTTGAACGCACCTTGACCGAGCCTCTGCCGGTTTCATAAATCTTTTCAAGCTCTGCCTTATCGTAAATAATATATCCGCCGCCTACAAAATCGGGAGCAATAAGCGTGTCCGAAATAACGTGCTCCTTATTTTTCATAAGGGCAATAGTGGTTTCGCAAAGCTCTTTGAGATTAAAGGAAGCGATTGAGGATGCCATACCCGCGGCAATACCCGTCGTAACGTTCGCAAGAATGGTCGGGAAAGTTACGGGAAGCAGTCGCGGCTCCTTCATAGTATTATCGTAATTATCTACGAAATCAACCGTATCCTTATCAATATCGTCAAAAAGCTCCTTGCAGATAGGCGCAAGCTTCGCCTCAGTGTAACGTGAGGCGGCGTACATCATATTACGGGAATATGCCTTACCGAAGTTACCCTTTGATTCAACGTAAGGATAAAGCAGGCTTTCATTGCCCTTTGAAAGGCGCACCATAGTTTCATAAATAGAAGCGTCGCCGTGGGGGTTAAGCTGCATCGTTCTGCCGACGATATTTGCGCTCTTAATCGTGCCGCCCTTGAGAAGCCCCATATTATACATAGTATATAGCAGCTTCCTGTGAGAGGGCTTAAGTCCGTCAATCTCGGGAATTGCACGGGAAAGAATAACGCTCATCGCATAGGGCATAAAGTTTGACTTCAGGGTTTCAACGATACGCTCGTCGGTTATCGTGCCGGCACCCTGAATATGAACGTTATCCGCAAGCGCGTTTTTATTAGTATTCTCAGGAGCAGTTCTTTTTTTCTTTGCCATATTGAAACCCTCCCTTAAGATACGTCTGCGGCATCAAGATACAGATAGCCGAAATTTGAAATATAGTCTTTTCTGCCCTCAAGGTCATCGCCGAGGAGCAAATCAAAAATCATTGAGGTTTCCTCCGCATCATCGGGAGTAACCTTGATAAGGCGCCTCGTTGCGGGATTCATAGTGGTGAGGCTCATCATATCAGCCTCATTTTCACCAAGTCCCTTTGAGCGCTGAACGGTGTATTTCTGATTACCGATTTCAGCTTTAATATCATCCATTTCCTTTTCGTTATACGCGAAATAGGTCTGGTCCTTGCAGGTTACCTCATAAAGCGGAGATTCGGCAATATAAACCTTGCCCGCCTCTATAAGCTTTGGCATAAGGCGATAAATCATTGTCAAAATCAGAGTTCTGATATGGAAGCCGTCAACGTCCGCATCGGTACAAATCATAATTTTATTCCAGCGAAGCGCATCCATATCAAACATCGAAACATCCTTCGCCGCCTTGCTTTTAACCTCAACGCCGCAACCGAGCACCTTAATCAAATCAGTGATAATATCGCTCTTAAAAATCTTATCGTAATCGGATTTGAGGCAATTAAGGATTTTACCGCGTACGGGCATAATCGCCTGGAAATTAGCGTCCCTCGCCTGCTTGCAGGCACCGAGCGCGGAATCACCCTCAACGATAAAGATTTCCCTTTCGTTAACGTCCTTTGAACGGCAGTCAACAAATTTCTGGATACGGTTGGTCATATCCATCTTAGTCTGCAGAGTCGTTTTAAGCGTTTTCCTTGTGTTCTCAGCCTTAACGCGGCTTCTCATATTAATGAGAACCTGCTCCGCAATTTTCTCCGCATCCATCTTATTTTCAATGAAATAAACCTCAAGCTGCTTGCGGAAGAAATCAGTCATTGCATCCTGAATAAACTTATTCGTGATGGATTTCTTGGTCTGATTTTCATAAGAGGTCTGCGTTGAAAATGAGGAAACGACGAAGATGATAATATCCTCAACATCCTGAATATTAATCGTTGAATCCGTTTTGTTATACTTATTATTTGCTTTCAGATAAGCGTTAATCTGATTAACAAAAGCGCTCTTAAAAGCCTTATCGGGAGCACCGCCGTGCTCAAGAAAGCTTGAATTATGATAGTATTCCTTACGCTGCGCCTTTAAGGAGAAACAAAGCGCCGCCTTGATTTTCAGCTTATAATCGTTTAAATCCTCACGGTCCCTGCCCTTACGGTCACATTCCCAGTATTGCGGTGTCGTAATAGCAGTTTCGCCTGCAATTTCGGCAACGTAATCCTTAATGCCGTTCTGATAGCAGAACTCTGTAGTTTCAAAACGTGAGCCAACCTGATTTTTGAAAATAAAGGTTATGCCGTCGTTAACAACAGCCTGTCTTTTCATAGTATCAAGATAATATGAAACGGGAATGTTAATATCCGTGAAAACGTCCAAATCGGGCTTCCAGCGAATTCTCGTGCCCGTATCGCGCTTTTCATACTTTTCGGTTTTAAGTCCGCCCTTGTTAATTCCCTTTTCAAAGTGGAGCTTATAGCAATTACCGTCACGGTGAATTTCCGCATCCATATACTCCGAAGCAAACTGAGTTGCACAAAGACCGAGACCGTTTAAACCGAGAGAATATGAATAGTTAGCATCTCCGTTATTATCGTATTTACCGCCCGCATAAAGAGTGCAGAAAAGGAGCTTCCAGTTATACTCCTCCTCAGCTTTATTATACTCAACGGGTATACCTGCGCCGAAATCCTGAACCTCAACGGAGCCGTCCTCAAAGCGGGTAACAACAATTTTATTTCCCCTGCCCTCGCGCGCCTCGTCAATTGAGTTACTCATTATTTCAAAAATTGAATGCTGGCAGCCCTCTATACCGTCAGAGCCGAAAATAACCGCAGGGCGTAATCTGACCTGGTCGGCGCCCTTCAACGCTTTAATACTTTCGTTTCCGTATTCCTTTGCTTTTGCCATTTCAGCCTCCAAATAAAAAATGCTTTAATTATTAATAAGCATATCAACTCACATTACAAATTACTATTATACAAGATATTGTATTTTTGTCAAGAATTTTCCTATATTATTACAATATAGGGCAAATATGCGACAAAAAAGGCACAGATAAAGCTCTGCGCCCTAATGCTTTATTCAGTTGTATCAACTTCACTTTGATTGTCTTCTGCGTTTTCTGCTTCGTCAGAAATTTCTTGTTCTGATTCAACAGCTTCAGTTTCCCCGGAAGCCTCCTCAGAAGCCTCCTCGGGTTCGTCAAGCTTGCCGTTTTCCATAAGCGATTTAAACTCATCGCCCGTGAGCTTTTCCTTTTCAATAAGCGTTTCTGCAACAAGCTCAAGCTTATCAAAATGCTCCTTAAGGATTTCAACGGTTTTATCGTAAGCCTCGCGCATTAAGCGTTCAATTTCAGCGTCAATTCTTGACGAGGTGCGTTCGCTGTAATTAACAACGTGCCCGTAATCCCTGCCGAGGAAAACCTCACCGCTGTCGTTATCAAATACTACGGGACCGATTTCATCGCTCATACCGTATCTTGCAACCATATCGCGGCAAATCTGAGTTGCTCTCTGCAAATCATTTGAAGCGCCGGTTGAAATATCATTAAGCGCAAGCGCCTCTGCAACACGACCGCCGAGAAGCGAGATAATGAATTCCAGCATATCCTGACGGGAGGTATAATTCTCCTCCTGAGGCTGATAAGCGGTATAGCCGCCTGCACCGAGACCGCGAGGAATAATAGATATTTCCTTAACGGGATCGTGAGTTTCAAGATAATATGAAACTACTGCGTGTCCGGACTCGTGATAAGCGGTGAGCTTCTTAGCTTTCTCGGAATACTTATGGGATTTCTTTTCGGTGCCGAGCTCAACGCGTGCTGCAGCGTCCGTCATTTCCGCCATAGTTATTGCTTTCTTATGACGTCTTGCCGCAAGCAGAGCCGCCTCGTTAAGCAGGTTTTCCAAGTCAGCGCCCGTATAGCCCATAGCGCTTTTTGCAACGTCCTTAAGATTAACGTCGGGAGCAAGGGGCTTATTCTTTGCATGAACGCGGAGGATATCCTCCCTGCCCTGCGCATCGGGTCTGTTAACGGTTATCTGCCTGTCAAATCTGCCGGGACGGAGAAGCGCGGGGTCAAGCACGTCAGGGCGGTTAGTTGCCGCAATAACGATTACGCCGCTGTTGGTGCCGAAGCCGTCCATTTCAACAAGAAGCTGATTAAGGGTCTGCTCACGCTCGTCGTTACCGCCGCCCGTGCCTGCACCTCTGTGCCTGCCGACCGCGTCAATTTCATCAATGAAAACGATTGCGGGAGCCTTTTTCATTGCCTGCTGGAACAAATCGCGAACGCGGCTTGCGCCTACGCCGACGTACATTTCAACAAAATCAGAGCCCGAAATGGAAAGGAAGGGTGCGCCCGCCTCGCCGGCAACAGCCTTTGCAAGCAGGGTTTTACCCGTTCCCGGAGGGCCAACGAGAAGCACGCCCTTCGGAATTCGTGCGCCAAGCTCAGTAAACTTGTTCGGATCCTTAAGGAAATCAACAAGCTCCTCAAGCTCCGCCTTTTCCTCGTCGCAGCCGGCAACGTCCTCAAAGGTTTTCTTATTATCATCAGTTAAGGATTTAGTTCTGACCTTACCGAAGCCGAGGGTTCTGCTTGTGTCATTGGAAATAGCGCCGCTCATTCTTCTCATAAAGTAAATGAGAATGAAGGCGCCGAGCGCAAGGCTCAGTACTGACGGAAGCAGACTGTAAACCCAGCTTCTTGAGCTGCTTTTTTTATAATTATAGGTTATTTTGTTATCGGGATGCTCGTCGTTATATTCATTAACGCTGTCCCTGATATCGTCAAGGAAATACGTAACGCTCGGCACGCTGTAATTATGGACGGTTTCGCTGTCGTCAAAGGTTTTATAAGTAAGCGCTCCGGAAGTTAAATCAAGCTCAAAACTTTGCACCTTATCCTCTTTGAAAAGAGCAACTACGTCACTGTAAACGGCGTCGGACTTATTTTGCGACTGACCGAAATACAGAGCCATAACAATCAGCAAGCCTATAAACAGAATATAGAAAATCGCCGATTTCCAATTTTTTGAAAAATTCTTCATTAAATCTTTTCCTCCGTGTGAATATTCACGGTTAAAACAGCTTTTGTTTCACTGCCGAGCTTTACGCGCTCGTCAGTGCAGTAACCGCAAATACCGATAACTCCCGCGTCGTCTGCAACAACGGGAATTGAGTTCCTTATTTCAATAGGAACTGCAAGCTCGTTAAAGAGCTTTTTTAAAGTTTTCGTGCAATGCCTGCCCTCGGGTGAAAGCTTATCCCCCTCTTGCCTTGTGCGGACGGTGACACTGCCGATAATTTTATCATAATCGCAGCAAAAATCAAATGCTTTACTGCCGTTTTTACAAATTTTTAAATAATCATCAAAAGAAAGTTTACTGATTTCGGCAGCATAATGAGTTTTGCAATTGCTTAATTCTGCAATTCTCAACGTGCTTTTGTTTGAAACAGCCGTAAAATCATTATCGATTTGAAATCTTGACGGAGCCGCAAGCAAGCTTTTAAGATTACCGATTTTGTAATAGTCATACGGCAACGAGTTTTCTTTAAGATATTTTGCCAATACTCTGCCGAGGATTGCATCGGGAAGAGTTTTTAAACGATCAATTCTTAACTGATTATCGCTGCAGGCTTTTTCATATTCCGCGCTTGCAATGCTTTCAAGATATTCCTCGTCTGCGGCAACAAGCTCCGTTAGTCTTGACGAAGCTGAAATGAAGTCGGGATTAAGCTTCTGCATTCGCGGAAGAATTTCACTTCTGATGTAGTTACGCGTGTAATCCGTTGAAGCATTAGTGCTGTCAATGCAATAGGCTATGCCGTTTTCTTCAAGATATTTCCTGATTTCATCAGAGTTTACTTCTATAAGCGGTCTGATTATATTATCTCTCTTCGGCGGAATAGCACACAGCCCGTTTAACGAGCTGCCTCTTGCAATTCTGAAAAGCAGGGTTTCCGCATTATCGGTTGCATTATGAGCGGTTGCAAGCTTATCACAGGAAAGCGTTTTGAAATACTCATACCGCCTGTTTCTGCTGTATTCCTCAACAGAAAGTCCTGCCGCCTTAGCCTCGTCAACGGCGTTAATCCTGAGAATATGAAGCGGGATATTATTTTTTCTGCAGTAATCAATGCAGAAATTCATATCCCTTACGCTTTCCTTACCCCTGATTCCGTGCTCAATATGCGCCGCTTCAAGCGTTAAATCAAGCTCGTTCTTAACAGATAAAAGATATTCTGAAAGCATAACGGAATCAGCGCCGCCCGAAAGAGCAATCAGGATTTTATCGCCTTTTGAGATTAAATTATATTTATCAACAGTTTTGCTGATTTTATTCTTCATACTTCTTTTCAACGCTTCTGAAGCGTGTAAATTCCTTGTCAAAGGTCATTTCAATCGTGCCGACTGCGCCGTGGCGGTTTTTGGCAACGATGAGCTCGGTGAGGTTAGCGTCAATATCATCCTGCTTGTCCTCGTCAACCTCGCCTCTGTAGTAATCCTCGCGGTAAAGGAACATAACGATATCCGCATCCTGCTCAATTGAGCCTGATTCACGCAAGTCGGAAAGCTGCGGTCTGTGACTCTTACCCCTGCCTTCAGTGCCTCTTGAAAGCTGAGCGCAGCAGACAACGGGGATATTCAAATCCTTAGCAAGCATTTTGAGATTTCTCGTAATCTCGGAAACCTCCTGAACGCGGTTTTCCTTACGGACCGAGGACTGAATGAGACCGAGATAGTCAATTATGATAATATCAACGTTCTTAAGCCTGCGAACCTTTGATTTAATCTCAGGCACGGTCGTGCTTGAGGAATCGTCAAGATAAAGCTCCGTCTGCATAAACTCGCCCGTAGCGTTACCGAGCCTTACCCATTCCTCTTTAGAAAGCTCGCCCGTGCGGAGCTTCTGGCTCGGAATACCGGCTTTTGAAGCAAGAAGCCTTTCTGCAAGCTGCTCCTTAGTCATTTCAAGGCTGAAGAACACGCATTTCTTGCCGGCGTTAACTGCAACGTTCTGCGCAAGATTAAGCGCAAATGAGGTTTTACCCATTGCAGGACGAGCGCCAATCAGAATAAAATCCGATTTATTAAGACCCGTTATGTATTTATCAAGCATACCGAAGCCCGAAGGAATTGCTTTATACTCATCCTTATTATCGCCCGTGAGCTTTTCGAGCCTGTCATAAACTCCGTTTACAATAACATCAGACAGCTTACGCGGACCGTTTACGTCCTTTCCCTGACGGATATCGTAAATCCTCTGCTCAGCGGAATTAAGCAGCGTTGAAGCGTCCGCCTCTCCGCTTGAAGCCTGATTAATAATATCCTGAGAGGTCTGAATCAGCGTGCGAAGGAAGTATTGCTCCTCGACAATCTTTGCATAAGTTTCAATATTTGCAGTTGAAGGAACACTGTCACGCAGCGTTAACAGATACTCTCTTCCTCCCGAGGTATCATAATGCCCCTCTTTTACAAGCACGTCCGCAATAACGACGGGGTCAATTCTTGCGCTTGAGCCCGTGAACATCGTCATCATTGAACCGAAAATTACTCTGTGCTGAGGAAGATAAAAATAATCTGGTTTTACAATTGTTGCAACCTTCTCCATACAGTCGCCGTCAACAAGAATGCTGCCGAGCACTGCCTGCTCCGCCTGCAGACTGTAGGGCAAAGGCGTTAATGAATTATTTACATCAGGCATTTTAATCACCCATCTTTAGAAATTTATGCTTCCGTAACCTGAACAAAGATTTTTGCGCTTATGCCCTGATAAACCTTAATCTCTGCCTCATAAGTGCCAAACTGCTTTATATCCTCAACGTTGATTTTTCTTTTATCAACGTCAAGGCTTAAATCCTTCTTTATCTGCTCTGCAATATCCTTTGAGGTAACGGAGCCGAAAAGCTTTCCGTTTGCACCCGCTCTTGCGGCAACCTTAACCGTTTTGCCGTCAAGCCTTGCAGCGTCTTCCTCGGCAGCCTTGATTTCCTCTGCCTTGTGGAATTTTTTTGCCTGCTCTTTATTGTTAAAATCGTTCATAGCGGTTGCATTTGCCTCAACCGCAAGCCCTTTGGGGATAAGGAAATTCCTTGCATATCCGTCAGAAGCATTAACGAGCTCGCCTTTTTTGCCAAGGCTTTTAACGTCCTGTTTAAGAATAACTTTCATAGTTTTATCCTGCCTTTCCTCGCAGCCTTATATTTCCATAATTATCGGCAAAATCATCGGGCTGCGTTTTGTTTTTTCATACATCATATGCGAAATCTCGTCACGCAGATGAGTTTTAATTGTGTTCCAATCGTGATACTTAGTGCTATAAGTATCGTAAATAACCTGACTTGCAAGTCCCTTTGCAGCGTCAATAAGCTCCTCGTTTTCGCGAACGTAAACGAAGCCCCTTGAAACGATATCCGGACCGCTTACAATCATACCGGACTCCGAATCAATAGTTGCAACGATAATGATAATACCGTCAGCAGAAAGGTGCTTTCTGTCGCTGAGTACGATATTGCCTACGTCGCCAACGCCTATACCGTCAACGTATACCTCGCCGCTTTCAACCTTAGCAAGTTCTTTTAAGCCGCTTTCAGATATCTCAATATGACTGCCGATATCGCCGACAAAGATATTATTCTTTACAATACCCATAGACTGAGCAAGCGCCGCATGCTTTTGCAAGTGCTTCTGCTCGCCGTGAACGGGTACAAAGTATTTCGGCTTAATAATGCCCATCATCAGCTTAAGCTCCTCCTGACAGGCGTGACCCGAAACGTGAACGTCGTACATATTTTCATATACGACCTCAACGCCTCGCTTCATAAGCTCATTTACGACATTGCCGACCATTCTTTCATTGCCCGGAATCGGAGTTGCGGAAATGATTACGTAATCATTCGGTGAAGCAGTAACCTTTCTGTGCTCGCCGTGGGCAATCTTTGTCAGCGCGCTCATAGGCTCTCCCTGAGAACCCGTTGTGATAATTACAAGCTTATCGTCCGGATAATCGTTAATATTATCAATGCTGATGAGTATATTTCGGGGCACCTTAAGATATCCGAGCTCAGAGCCGACCTCAACAAGATTCTCAAGGCTCCTGCCTACAACGGCAACCTTGCGCTTAAGTGCCTTTGCAACGTCAATAATCTGCTGAATACGGTGAATATTTGAAGCAAAGGTTGCAACGACTATTCTGCGACCGCCCGCCTTTCTAAAAAGATTCAGGAAGGATTCGCCGACGGTTTTTTCACTCATCGTATAACCGGGACGCTCGGAGTTTGTTGAATCCTGAAACAGCGCAAGCACGCCCTTAGTGCCGTATTTAGCGAACGTGGGCAAATCAATCATATCGCCGTCAACGGGAGTTGTGTCAATCTTAAAGTCGCCCGTGTGAATAACCGTTCCCGCGGGAGTAGATATTGCAAGACCGACGGAATCGGGTATTGAGTGATTAACGTGAATAAATTCAACCGTGAAGCTGCCGAGCATAATTTTATCTTTAGGATTAATCTCGTTAAGCTTAGCGCCTTCAAGCAGCTTGTGCTCTTCAAGCTTGCCCTTGATAAGGCCAATTGTAAGCCTCGTTGCATAAATCGGAATGTTAAAGTTTTTTAACAGATAAGGAATACCGCCGATGTGGTCCTCGTGCCCGTGGGTTACAACAAGCCCCTTTATTCTGCCGATATTCTTTTCAATATAGGTGAAATCGGGGATTACCGAATCAACGCCAAGAAGCTCTGCGCCGGGAAAAGCAAGACCGCAGTCAACGATAAACATATCGTTTCCGTACTCATACACGGTCATATTCTTGCCAATCTCATTCATACCGCCGAGAAAGGCAACGCGCACAGACTCCGCCTGCTTAATCTGAGCAGGCCTCGTGCTTTTATCAACCTTACGATAGGTGTAATAGCGCTTCGTGGAATTCCGTTTTCCCGCAGTGCTCCTATTCTTAGGTGTATTTTGTTTTGCCATAAAAAAATAAAAACTCCTTTAATAATAAATTTTTCCGTTCTAAAATGTTGAATATATAATATATTATTATTCTTAACTTGTCAAGCAATTTGAAATTAAGATATATCAATATTGATTATTACCAAAAATAATGCTAAAATATTCCAAACTAATAAAATTCAAGGAATGCTTTATGAAAAAGGTTGAAATTTATACTGACGGCGCCTGCAGCGGAAACCCGGGCAAAGGCGGCTGGGGCGCAATTCTCGTTTATAATAAGCACGAAAAGGAAATCAGCGGGTGTGAAGCGCAGACGACAAATAACAGAATGGAGCTTACCGCCGTAATCAAAGCGCTTGAACTGCTCACGGAGCCCTGCGAAGTTACTTTAACTACGGATTCAAAGTACGTTTGCGACGCAATTAATCTGAAATGGGTTTACGGTTGGCAGAAAAACGGCTGGAAAAAAGCAGACAAAAAGCCTGCGTTAAATGTTGATTTGTGGGAAACGCTTCTCTCTCTGCTTGAAAGGCACAGCGTTGAATTCATCTGGGTTAAGGGGCACAACGGACATCCTTATAATGAGAGATGCGATAAATTAGCCGTTGAAGCATACAGCAGCTTATAGTAAAAGACCGAAGAAAGCCTTCGGTCTTTTTTTCATTCAATAACTTCTATCAAAAAGCTTACGGGGCGAAAGCCGTCGTTGCAGGAAATCATTGCGGATTTCGGATTTTTCATCCATCCGTCATAAAAATTGCCGCCCCCGTGCGCAAGAGTCATAACGAAGGGAGATATCGAATCCCATGCGCTTTCGCAAAAGCCATCAGGCTTCTGCCAGCCGTTTGCAATAAAAACCTGCCCTAATTTCATTGAGCAGGCGTGCTCAATCGGGTTTTCATATTCCTTGATTAAATCATCGTAGCGCGCAATTTTCTTAACTGTTATGCGAATTTTTCCATAGGCTTACTCTGCCTCGTCGGCTTCAGCCGCATCGTCAGCAGGAGCCTCTGTCGGCGCCTCAGTTTCTGGAGCCGCTGTGGTTTCATACTGGCTCATAAGCCCGCTTGAAATAACGTATTTTACCTCATAGGTCATTCCGTAATTAGTTAAGGTTGTAAGAACCTCTTCGTTTAGGAAGGTTGAATCTGCACTTTCATCCTGAACAATAAAGTTTGTGCCCTCATCAAGATATTTGATTTCGGAAATCAAATCCTCAATCCCGTTGATTTCCTCGCCCTCAAAGAAGAGATAGCTGCCCTTTACGGTAATAATACCCTCAAATTTATTTTCATCAGGGGTGTAATACGCAGTGGAGCTCGGAACAGTCGTTGTATCATCCTTAGTTTTTTTGAAATTAATACCTTTAACAAAATAGAAGTACGAGCAGAGGCAAACAGCAATAACAAGCAATACGCAAACAACAACAGGCGCCTTGCTCTTCTTTTTTTCCTTCTTAAAACGGTGGCGCTCAAGCGTTGCCTCCTCCGTTTCAATATGCGTTATATCAACGTCAACGTCGTTAGCTGTTTCCTTGTAAGACGCATCCGACGCTTTATGCACAACAAGAGGGCTTTCCAGCCTTTCGTTATCGTTAATTTGATTATCCATAGTAATGTCCTCTTTCCGTTTATGAACACATAATAACACAAAACTTAATAATTTTCAATAAATATTGAATTTAAATATTTGTGTGCTATAATTAAGTTATATTAGGAGTTGATAAAATGAAAATTTTAACCTTTGATATTGGCGGCACAAACATAAAATATGCGCTTTGTAACGAGCAATTTGAAATCACCGAGGAGCATTCAATTCCAACAATCGCCGAGCAGGGCGGTCAGGTTATCATTAACAGAATCATTGAGATAATCAAGGGCTTTGACGGGCTTGACAGAGTTGCAATCAGCACTGCAGGTCAGGTTGATAACAAAAACGGAATCGTCGTTTTTTCTACAAACGATATCCCCTATTACACCGGTATGATGGTTAAAAGAATTGTTGAAAGCAAAACGGGTATTCCGACCTTTCTTGAAAATGATACTAACGCAGCTGCGCTAGGCGAGCTGAAATTCGGCGCTGCAAGAGGCGCTGAAAGCTTTATTTATCTTAATTTCGGCACGGGTATCGGCGGCGCTATATACATTAACAACGAGCTTTACACCGGCTCAAATTCCTGCGCAGGCGGCTTTGCACATCTCATTACCCATGCGGGAGGCAGGCAGTGCACCTGCGGCGGCGAGGGCTGCTACAAGCAATACGCTTCCGCAAGAGCGCTTACACAGGCAGTTGAAAAGGCTACGGGCGAAAATATGAACGGCTTTGAGATTTTCGACAAGGAAAATTTTGAAAATCCCGAAATACGCCACGTTATTGATATTTGGATTGACGAAATCATTCTTGGCTTAAAGAGCATTATCTATACCTTTAACCCGAGCCTCATTGTGCTTGGTGGCGGCATTATGAGCGAGGATTACATCATTGAGCTGATTGACCGCAAGATATACAAGCAGCTTATGGAAAACTTCCGCAAGGTAAACATTGTTAATTCAAAGCTCGGAAATCAGGCGGCGCTTCTCGGCGTTGCTTACGAGGCATCAAATCTATAAAAATCGAACGCAGTTGCAAAAAAAGCAACTGCGTTTTTATTATTTGAAGTATTTGATTAATTCATCATATGAAAGACAATTAGCTGTTCTGAGAAGCTTTTTATAGCGCTCCATATTAACGTCGCTGTGCTCGGTTTCCTTACTCCAGAGGTGGATTGTCCACGCGTCATTTCCGAAAAATGCAGGAATCAGAACGCCAACCGCCGCCATTTTTACCTTTGAAAGAACGTCCCTGTCATACACTGACTGCAGAAAATACCTGAAAAGAAAATACATTGCAATATTTTCACAGGGCTTTGAATTGATAACTGACTTGTCAAAGCTGCAGCTATTAACCTTTTCAGCCCACTCATCATTAATCAGCTCAGGATTTCTGAAAACCTCGGTAAAATCAAGGCTTTCGCTCCCCTCTTCATAATCGTCCAGCTCCTCTTGAAGCTGCTTTGCGATGCTAAGAAGTTTAGCTATTCTTTGGTTTATCGGCACTGATTTATCAAGCACAATTTCATAAGCTCTTTTGCGTTCCGAAAGAAGCCTGAAATATAACTCAGCGTCGATATCGTTTAGCACGGGCGGCTCGGCGTTTATCTCCTGAGCAAAGGAAAAATCCTCCTCAAGCGCCCACATCATATCGCTTGCAACGGGACAGGAAAAGGAAATGCCAAGCTCCCTCGTTCCTCCGAAATCGTTGATAAATCTCGGGAAGGTGCGGCAGGTGTAGGGCGTATGCTCGCCACCGATTGCAATATGCATATCGCATAAATTCTCGGAATTCAGAAACGGGCAGCGCTTCTTTTCGGCAAGGCGAAAAATATCGTTGTCGAATTCGTCCTTATCAAGCAGGCTGAATATACGGTTATGTAATTCACCTGACAGAGTTTTATAATAAATTAGGCTTTCGGCATCAACGTCAACTTCCCACCCCTGACAGCAGGAATCGGGACACGCTGAGGCTATACATTTAAAGTCCTTATAAAAGGAAGGGGTTACAATTTTCATAAAAGTGCTCTTTTCATTTGATGAAATGATTTTAACACATTAATAATGTTTTATCAATATTTTAAAATTACTATTGTCAATTTGGTAAATTTTAGATATAATTAACTTGAATAACCGAAAGGAGTTATTTTATGGAAAAATATTTAGTTTTATTAACCTTTTTAGGCTCAATTATCGCTTTGCTCTTTGCGCTTTTCATGGCAAAGAAGGTTCTAAAAGCTAATAAGGGCACTGAAAAAATGGCAAAAATTTCCGCCTCCATCAGCAAGGGCGCCAATGCTTACCTTAAAAGGCAGTATTCAGTCGTTCTCTGCTTCTTTGCGGTAATGTTCATCATTCTCTGCGTAATGGCGGCATTCAAGTTTTTAACCTGGTTCGTTCCGTTCGCATTCATTACGGGCGGCTTTTTCTCAGGCTTATCCGGTTTTATCGGAATGAAAATCGCGACGGCAGCAAACTGCAGAACGGCTAATGCCTGCCGCGAGGGGCTTAACAAGGGCTTAAGAGTAGCATTCTCTGCAGGCTCGGTTATGGGCTTCACGGTTGTAGGCCTCGGTCTTCTTGACATTTCCGTTTGGTTCTTCCTGCTTAAATTTGTATTTAAACTTGACCCGAGCGCGATTACGGGCGCAATGCTTACGTTCGGTATGGGTGCTTCATCAATGGCGCTGTTTGCCCGTGTAGGCGGCGGTATCTTTACCAAGGCTGCCGACGTAGGCGCAGACCTTGTTGGTAAGGTTGAAGCGGGTATTCCTGAGGATGACCCGAGAAACCCCGCCGTTATTGCAGATAACGTTGGCGATAACGTTGGCGACGTTGCAGGTATGGGCGCAGACCTTTACGAGTCATACGTTGGCTCCGTTATTTCCGCATCAGCGCTCGGCGTTTCCGCATTTAACGGCGAATTTAAGCCTATGGCTGTTCCGATGCTTCTTGCGGCAATCGGCATTCTTATGTCCATCATCGGCACCTTCTTCGTTAGAACCGGTGAGAACATTGAGCAAAAGGCGCTTCTTAAGGCGCTCAGACGCGGAACTAACCTTTCCGCAATCGGCATCGCAGTTATTGCACTTCCCGTTGTGTATCTCGTTCTCGGCAAGGAAAATCTCGGTCTTTACTTCGCTATTCTTTCCGGTCTTGTTGCCGGCGTTCTTATAGGTTTTTCAACCGAGTACTTTACTTCAGATACTTATAAACCCACTCAGAAGCTTGCTTCAACGTCCGAAACCGGCTCTGCTACTATTATCATCGGCGGTATAGGCCTCGGTATGAAATCAACCGCTGTTCCGATTGTTATCGTTGCAATCAGCGTGCTTATCAGTTATTTTGTATCCGGCGGCGCTGACAGCTCCGGCATCGGCTTATACGGCATTGCGCTTTCAGCAGTAGGTATGCTTTCAACGCTCGGCATTACGCTTGCGACTGACGCATACGGTCCCGTTGCAGACAATGCTGGCGGTATAGCAGAAATGGCTGGTCTTGAGCCTGAGGTAAGGGAAAGAACAGACGCTCTTGACTCGCTCGGTAATACAACCGCAGCAACAGGTAAGGGCTTTGCAATCGGCTCTGCTGCGCTCACGGCGCTTGCGCTCGTTGCATCATATATTGATAAGGTTAAAACCATTAACCCGTCAATCAGTGAAACAAGTGATTTCAATCTTATGAACCCCGTCGTTCTTATCGGTTTATTCATCGGTGCATGCCTTCCCTTCGTTTTTGCAGCGTTCACTATGGAATCCGTCGGCAGAGCTGCGCAGAGCATCGTTAAGGAAGTCAGACGCCAGTTTAAAGAGATTACAGGACTTATGGACGGCAAGGCTGATCCCGACTATGCATCCTGCGTAGACCTTTGCACAAGGTCATCTCTTAAGGAAATGATTCTTCCGACCATTATTGCAGTTGCAGTTCCAATCGTTGTTGGTTTGGTGCTTGGCTACAAAGGCGTTGTCGGTATGCTTGCAGGCGCAACCGCTTCCGGCTTCCTGATGGCTGTTTATATGTCTAATTCCGGCGGCGCTTGGGATAACGCCAAGAAGTATATTGAAAGCGGAAAATACGGCGGCAAGGGCAGCGAAAACCACAAGGCTGCAGTTGTCGGCGACACAGTCGGCGACCCGTTCAAGGATACCTCGGGCCCGTCAATAAACATTCTTATCAAACTGCTTTCAATGGTTTCAATCGTTTTTGCAGCAGTTGTTGTTAACTTTAGTATTTTCAAATAATATCAAACATTTAAACCCCCAAGCCGAAAGGTTTGGGGGTTATTAATGCGCAAAACTGGATTAATTAGAAAATTTTCACAACTGAACAATATAATAACAGATGTTAAACAAAGCGATGTGTCGAGCCTCGCTTTGATTATGCAAGAGACGGGACTTTCTTGCAAGACTATCGTTATCCTTTAAACAATGCAGGGTATTGAGCCCTGCATTGTTTGGGACTTTCCTCTCCGGCTATCGAAAAATGAGTTTTAGAGGGAACGGTCATCCGACCAACGGTGCCCAAAATTTGTTTCGGCTTGAAGCGCCGACAAATTTTGACCGTTCGGCAGTTCTTATTACTCCCTTCATCTCCCACTGGGAGCGGTCGCAAATGAACCGTTTCAAGTCCCGTTATCAATGAAAAAAGCTTAGATACCAAATGGTATCTAAGCTTTTTTGGTGCGAGAGACGGGACTTGAACCCGTACGAGTCGCCCCACACGCCCCTCAAACGTGCGCGTCTGCCGATTCCGCCACTCTCGCTTGCAACGAAAGTGATTATAGCAGATTAAAAATAGAATGTCAACATCTATTTAAAAATTTTTAAAATTTCTTTTGGACTATCCAAAAGATAATCGGGTGCAGCCGCTACAAGGCTTTCCCTGCTTCTGAAGCCCCAGCTTACGGCAACGCTCGTGCAGCCAAGATTACGGGCTGATTGAATGTCAACGTCGCTGTCCCCTATCCACACGGTTTCAGACGGAGATAACCCGAGTTCATCAAGCATTGCTTTCGGTACGGTAGGGTCAGGCTTTTTGGGAAGCGCGTCAAGTGCGCCGTGAACGGCATCAAAAGTATTATCACCAAACAAGGCGGAAACCATACCCTTTGCGGCAAAATCCGGCTTATTCGTGCACACGGCAAGCTTAACGCCGTTTGCTTTTAAATCTGCAATAACCTCGGGAATGCCGTCATACGCGAAAGCGTTATCAAGCTTTATTTTATCATATATCGGCTTAAAGCGCTCATACTGCTCGTCAAGCTCCGACTCGCTGAGCTTATTATCAAACGCTCTTTTAACAAGCAGCCTTGCGCCGTTGCCTACGAAGCGTTTATAATCATCAATACTCCAATTCGGCTCAACACCGTTTTGGCGCAGCAGAATGTTGCACGCCTCAGCCAAATCATCAATTGTATTAATCAATGTGCCGTCCAGATCAAAGACGGCACATTTAAATTTATATTTGCATTTATCCATATAAATCCGATAAATCCTCAATTTTATTCTTACGCCTGTTTGAAATCAGTTTAGCGCAGATTCCCACAGCGGTAATTCCCACAAGCACGGAAAACTCAATGTATATCCTTTTATTCTTATTACGGCTTTCTTCAGAAAGATTTCCGCTCTTGACCGAGGTCCAGAGCGTTGCCTGCAGCTCAAGAATATTCTGCGGCAGATTTTCAAAATACTGCGGTGCGGGAAGCTCATCGGGATAGATAGCCTCACTGCCGTAAATTGAGCTTTCCTCATTTTCAATTACGGTTGTATTCGGGCAGGCGTAATAAATATATTCCGTGTTTTCAAAGGCAACCTGTGGCTCGTGCATAAAGTTGATGAACGCCTCGGCACCCTCTTTATTCTGAGCGCAGGTCGGAATGCAGAAGGCATCGTAGAATATATTCACGCCCTCCTCGGGAAAGCAGAAATCAAGATCCTCATTATTCTCAACCATAAGCTCGTAATCG
Organism: uncultured Eubacterium sp.; assembly: GCA_905234995.1. Lineage (GTDB taxonomy): Bacteria > Bacillota > Clostridia > Oscillospirales > Acutalibacteraceae > Eubacterium_R. The sequence continues at coordinate 52,663 of CAJOJV010000003.1, forward strand.
CCCGCATAGTAAGTTGCAAAGGCGTATTCCCCGCTCTCCATAAGGTTGAAAACCTCATCCATAACGTAGACGGGATTAACCGCATCCTTCTGCTTTGCAAGAAGCTCTGCGGCGGCAGTCCAGTCCTGCTCGTCAGTTGTGTTGAAATCCTGCCCGAGCACTGCCTGCGCGATAGCAAAAGCGTCGCGAGAGTTATTGAACATCAGCACCTTATCGCGGTACTGCTCATCCCAGAGAACATCCCAGCTCGTGGGCTCCTCATCAACAAGCGCAGTGTTATATATCAACACCGTTGAACCCGTATTGAAGCAAAGCGAATACTTCTGGTCAGGGTCGAAATAAAGATTTTTATATTCGTCCGCAATCAATTCGGCGTTAGGAACGTTATCCCAATTTATCGGAAGCAGCAAATCCTCATCAATAAGACGCTGAATCATATAGTCGGACGGAGTTATAACGTCATAGGAAACGCCTCCGCCCACAAGCTTTGAATACATATTCTCGTTAGAATCAAAGTTTGTGTAATTAACTCTTGCTCCCGTAAGGCGTTCAAATTCATATACGACATCCATTGAGCCCTCGGAGCCGTCAGAAATATAATCGCCCCAGTTATAGACGTTAACCGTCGTACCCTGAAGCCCGAGGCTTTTATAATACTCAAGCTGCTCCTCAGAAAAATACTCGTCCTCATCCTCTTCGTCGGCATTTGCCAAAACCGCAAAGCAGCTGAAAGCGAGGATGAAGCAGAAAAGGAATATGAGTGATTTTTTCAAAATTTTCATTTCTTCTCACTCTTACCCTTTTGTGCTTTCTGCTGTGCGATATTAAGCATAATAAGCAGCACGAGAATAACGGCAAAAACGAGCGTTGAAAGTGCATACATATCGGGCTTAACACGTTTCTTTGTTAATGAGAAAATATAAATCGGCAAGGTCTGGAAACTTGGACCGCTTGTGAAATACGAAATGATGAAATCATCAAGCGAAAGAGTAAAGCTCATAACAAGCCCCGTTATTATGCCGCTTGTGATATTAGGCATAACAACCTTAAAGAAAGCAGGAACGGGCTTGCACCCCAAATCAACAGCCGCCTCGTAAATGTTTATATCAAACTGCCTTAATTTCGGAAGCACGTTAAGAATAACGTAAGGCAGGCAGAAGGTTACGTGAGCAATAAGCAGCGACCAGAAATTAAGTGCGTTTGCCTTTCTGAGCAGATTTGCGGAGAAAACGAAAAGCAGCATCATTGAAATACCCGTAACGATTTCCGGATTCATCATCGGAATATTTGTTACAGACATAACAACGCTTTTGAGGCGCTTATTTGAATAACTATATATACCGACTGCCGCCATCGTGCCAATAACGGTAGAAACGATTGCGCTTGCAACGGCAAGTAAAATCGTGCTTTTCAGAGCAGACATTGCGGCGGAGTTTCTGAACATCTCGCCCCACCACTTTGTTGAAAACTCACTGAAAATATAGGTGCTCGGCGTTGAATTAAAGGAAAACAGCGCCATAACGACAATCGGAGCATAAAGGAAAAATATAATTAACGCAATATATATCTTCGCTCCGAAGGAAAGCCTTGATTTAATCATACGATAAGCCCTCCTTCCTTTTCATCGTCTGCGCCGAGATAATTCATAATACCGAGGCAAGCAAAGATAAGCACCATCAGAATTAAGGAAAGGCTTGCGCCGAGGTTATAATTATTCGCCTGCTGGAACTGCGTTTCGATAATATCGCCGATAAGAACCACCTGTCCGCCGCCGAGCTTCTGGGTGATATAAAAGGTTGAAACGCAGGGCACGAACACCATAGTTATTCCGCTTAGAACGCCGGGCAGCGAAAGCGGCATAATAACCTTGCGCATTATCTGCGCCCTACCCGAGCCCAAATCCTGAGCAGCTTCAATAAGTGAAACGTCCATCTTTGTGAGCACGGAATAAATCGGAAGTATCATATACGGCAGGAAATTATAAACCATACCGAGAATAACGGCTCCCGAGGTGTTAAGCATATGGAGCGGAACAAGCTCATCATCAACCTCTTTAAGCAGACCGACTGCGGAAAGTATGCTGTTGATAACGCCCGAATCGCCGAGAATAGTCATCCACGAATAGGTGCGGATAAGGAAATTCATCCACATCGGCAGCATAACGAGAAGCACCATCATCGCCTGAGAATTAGCCTTAAGCTTTGAAATGAAATAAGCGAAGGGATAACCGATGACAAGGCATATAACCGTGGCAATAACTCCGTAAATAACCGAAAGCAGGATTACGGGAGTATACTGCGGAATAGCCTTGATATAATCAAGCGTGAAAGCACCGGATGAATTGGTGAAGGAGTAATACACAACCATAAGCAGCGGCGCAACGATAAACAGCGCCGCCCACAGAATATACGGCTTATCAACGAGCTTTCTTGTAAGGCTATTCTTCATTTTCAGCCTCCCAATCATAATCAGCATCGTTAATGTGGTCAAACTCATCGGAGAAGAAGGAGTAATCGCCGAATTCGCCGCTGTATTCGCTGCGCTTCATAACGTGAATTGAATCAGCGTCAATATACATTCCTACGGTTTCGCCGACCTTGTGAAATTCAGTGGTCTGAACAAGCCAGATAAAGCCGTTAACGTTAACGAATATTTCAAAAAATACTCCCTTAAATACAACGTCTGAAACCACGCCTGCAAGAGTATCCTTTGAACCAATCGGGCGGATTTCGATATCCTCGGGACGAACGACAACCTCAACCTGTTCATTAGGCTCAAAGCCCTTATCAAGGCAATCAAAGGTTACGCCGCCGAATTTAACGACATAATCCTTAATCATTGTAGCATCAACGATATTGGATTCGCCGATAAAGTCTGCAACGAACGCGTTAACAGGCTCGTTATATATATCCTCAGGCGTGCCGATTTGCTGAATTACGCCCTTGTCCATAACAACCACGCGGTCGCTCATGGAAAGAGCTTCCTCCTGATCGTGAGTAACGTAAATAAAGGTTATGCCGAGGCGCTTCTGAATTGCCTTCAGCTCCTTCTGCATATCCTGGCGAAGCTTCAAATCGAGCGCGCCGAGAGGCTCATCAAGAAGCAAAACATGGGGTTTATTTGCAAGTGCCCTTGCAATTGCAACACGCTGCTGCTGACCGCCCGAAAGGCTGCTGATTGAGCGCTTTTCAAAGCCCTTAAGGTTAACCAGCTCAAGCATTTCGGAAACAGTTTTGCGGATTTCAGCCTTGTCCATCTTCTGAATTTCAGGGCCGAAAGCAACGTTTTCATACACGTTTAAATGAGAAAAAAGAGCATAACGCTGAAAGATGGTGTTAACCTTTCTTTTATGCGGCGGGATATTATTGATAACCTTACCCTCAAACACAACCTCGCCCTCGTCAGGCTCAATAAAGCCCGCAATGCAGCGAAGAGTTGTTGTTTTGCCGCAGCCGGAAGGACCAAGCAGCGTTATAAACTCTTTTTCGTTAATAGATAAATTCAGTTTATCAAGGACGACATTGTCCCCATACTTCACGGTAATATTCCTTAAATCAATTATTTTTTCCAATTATGCACTTCCTCTTTGTAACCCGATTTAATATACTAAATTGTATATTATAGATTACTATATCAAAATTAAAGAAAATGTCAATAAATATTAAAATATTTTCTTTATAATTTCTTCTCCGTTCGAAACTTTTTTAACAGTTGAAAGCACCTGTCCGAAATCGCAAACCATTGATTTTGTTTTATGCTCGCAGTCGTCCATACCGAAGGGAACAAAATAATAGTTTTTATAATTCATAAGCGCGCCGATATTCTTGGCTGCTCCGCCCAAAGCGTCGTTTGTTGAAACGCCTATAATTACAGGTCTGTTATTGCGCAAATGGCTTTTTGCAGCCATAGTAACCGAAGTGTCCGCAATTCCGTTTGCAAGCTTGGCAAGCGTGTTGCCCGTGCAAGGAACTATGCACAATATATCAAAAAGCTTTTTGGGACCTATGGGCTCCGCCTCTTCAATTTTATGGATAATGCCGTTACCGGTAATCTCGGTAAGCTCACTGCGAAAATGCTCCGCAGTGCCGAAGCGCGTGTCCGTATTATAAGCAATATCGCTCATAATCGGATAAACCTCATAGCCGCTTAATACAAGGGCTTTAACCGATTCAATCGCTTTTGAAAAGGTGCAGAAGGAGCCTGTCAGCGCAAAGCCGATTTTCAATTAAATTCCTCCTCTATTATATCAATAATTGCCTCGCCTATTAATTCTCCCGCTGTCTGAACGGTAAATTTTGACGGCATTCCCCTGCCGTTAAGAACCGTTAAACCGAGGCTTTTGGCAACGTGATTGTCAACGCCGCCGGGAAACGAGGCCAAGTCAAGGATTATGCAGGACTGCTTAAGCACTTTAAGCTCCGTTTCATTCAAAACGGGATGAGGCACAGTGTTAATAATTACGTCAAATGAGCTGCTTTTCTTAAGCTCATCAAAGCCGATATGCCTTGCGCCGTTAAACCTTGCCAGAGCTTCGGAGCTTTTGCTTCGAGAGCAAACGGTTATAATCGCTCCGTATGCACTGAGAAGCTTATGAAGCGCCGTTCCAATCCTGCCGTATCCGATAATCAGAATATCTGAATTAATAAGTGAATAAGGCGTATTTAATTCAAGATAAGACACTGCGCCTTCTGCCGTTAAAAAAGCATTTTTAAGGACGTAGCTTTCATTTTTCATATAGTCAAAGCCGTATTCGCATATACCGCCCGCGTGAAAACAAAGCCTGCCTTGCATTTCATCAAGCATATACTGCTTTGTCGGCACCGGCAGAATGACAAAATCCGAGTTATCGGGATTATCAACGGCGGTATATCCCCTGCTTACAAGAAATTCTTTTGCAAAAGACATTCTTACATCATCCGCATAGGGTATAAAAAACTTATCAGGAAGCATACTAATTCACCTAAAACCAATATATGCCGAAAAAATTTTGATGTTAATTAACTTTAGTGTTTATTTTTTAATTAAAAAGGTGTATAATATACTGCAATGTTACAGTCAATTGGAGGATTTCTCTCTTGAAAACTATAGACGAACTCTTAAAAGAGGTTAAAAACATACACTTTATCGGTATCGGAGGCGCAGGTATGTGCCCCCTTGCCGAGATATTATTATCGCTCGGCTACAACGTTTCAGGCTCGGATAATAACGATACTGAAACGTTTCGCAAAATTGAAAGCGAGGGCGCAAAGGTTTACCTCGGCCAGGTTAAGGAAAACATAACCGATGACATTGAGCTTGTTGTTTACACAAACGCAATTCTTAAGGGCAACGAAGAGCTTGAATATGCTAAAGCTAATTTCCCCACCTTTGAAAGAGCAGAATTGCTTGGCGCAATCAGCAGAGTTTTCACTAACTGCATAGGCATCAGCGGCACGCACGGCAAAACCACGACAAGCTCTATGACCACTCAGGCTCTGCTTAAAGCAGGGCTTGACCCGAGCGCCGTTATCGGCGGAAAGCTGCCCGTTATTGACGCATACGGCAGATACGGAAAAAGCCAGAATTTCGTTTGCGAAAGCTGCGAGTTTAACAACACCTTCCTGCATATGAACGCGGATATGGCTGTTATTCTGAATATTGACGAGGACCACCTTGATTTCTTCGGAAATCTTAACAATATCAAAAAGAGCTTCCGCGAATTCTGCGATAAAACCACGAGAACGATAATATATAACGGCGATGATGAAAACACTGTTGATATGCTAAAGGGCATTGAGGGCAAAACGCTCGTTTCCTTCGGCACAAAGGACGGCAACGAATGGATTGCTAAAAATATTTACGTTCCCGGCGGCTTTCATATTGAGTACGATATTTATCATTTTGATGAGTTTGTTGCCCACATCTATTTAACCGTTCCGGGCGAGCATAACGTTCTTAACTCGCTTGCCGCTTTTGTTGCCTGCTATCTCAGCGGCGCAGAGGTTGATAAGATTTGCGAGGGCTTAAAGGAATTCGGCGGCGCAGGCAGACGCTTTGAGCGCAAGGGCGAATTCAAAGGCATAACGATTGTTGACGATTATGCCCACCATCCAAAGGAAATTGAGGTTACGCTTAACGCAGCTATGAAGATGGGTTATAAGCGCGTTTGGGCAGTGCATCAGCCGTTCACCTACAGCAGAACCGCGGCATTGCTTGATGACTTTGCAAGAGTGCTTCAGATCGCTGACAAATGCATCGTTTCCGAAATTATGGGCAGCCGTGAGGTTAATACTATCGGCATTAAGGCGACGGATTTATCAAGTAAAATTCCCGGCTGCATTCAGATTGACAGCCTCTCGGATATTGCTGATTACCTTGTGGAGCACTGCAAGGAGGGTGATATGGTTATAACGCTCGGCTGCGGAGACGTTTACAAAGTTTCCCGAATGCTTGTTGAAAAGCTCAGCGACTAAAATACAGCAAAATGGCTATCTCACTTTTTTTGTGAGATAGCCATTTATTTCATATTATTCGTTATAATAGTCTAAATCCGAAAGCAATTGCAAAAGCTCTGTTTTTAATTCAGCGCTGCAGGCACCGTAAACAAAGGTGTTATTCCTTGTCAGCTTAATATAGAAGAATTCCTCATCCTGAGACGCATACATATTTTTACCGTCAATCACCTGTTCGCCGTCAGGCAAAAAGGCGGAATTGTAAAGCAGTCTTGCGTTATGGCTTGTGTTAAGCTGGCAAAAATCAATGCGCAAGACATCTGTATTAACAGAATAAGCCTGTTCGATTAATGAACCCATTCCGAACTCATTTTGCAGCCTTTCAAGCGAATTTTCCGCTTCATATCCTTCGGTCTGCATAATCTTAGCAAATTCATCAGCATTAATGCTTTTCTGTGCAAAAGGCTGAAAATACATTAAAGCGACAGCAATCAGAAATACCGCTAAGGGAAGCAACAGACCGTAATATGCTTTAGGATTTCGCTTTTGATTTTGCGTGCGCGGTACGTTATCAGCGCTGCCGTTCAATTCAACTATGAACTGAAATCTGTTTTTATAAACGGAAATTGCAATAACTGCGCCGACAACGATAAAGATAAAGCCAAAGCATAAAACGAACGCAAAGCTCTTTGTATCAGGCGCGGTAACAGCCGTTGATACTGAAGGATTTTCAGGATTGTACTTTATTTCAATATTATCTCCGACAAGCTTCGGTGAATAAGAATTAAAGCTGCTTTCATATAGGACACCGTCTATTTCATATTGGTACGAAATAATATAGACCGTGTCAATCCGTCCTTTTGCGCCCGATTTTTCATAGCTTGTCATATCCACTATTTCCGCCTGCGCAGACGGCAGCTTTGAGTTTTTGTATTCCTCAGCATACTGATATGTTATATATGCAGAAAGCGCAATGCCTGCAGCAATGCAGATGATTGGCAAAATTAAAAACTTAACGTATCTTTTGTTTTTCATATCAAAACCTTTTTCAAAAGATAAAATTATTTTTTTAGAGCTTTAAGATATTCCTTGGTTTCCCTGTCAACGCGGAGGCTGTCGCGGATTTTGGATATAGTCATATTATGAATTTCCGCAGTAAGCACGCTGCTTTCAAGCAAAGGCATAGCCTTGCTTTCGTACTTGACAAAAACTACTGACAGCGCCCAGGCAACAGCCATATTGACGTAATAGTAATCACTCTTAATGCATTTAAGATAATCCAAAACAAGATTAACGTAATCATCGTCAATATAATAATCCATCAGACAAACGATTGCAAAGCGCATTTCATATTCTTTATCGGAATACATATACTTTTTGAGATATTCAAAAAAATCCGCTTTATATTTTTTAATGAACTTAAGCGTTGAGCATACGCAATCGCATACCGCCCAATTATCAATGCAAGGAACAAATTCATTTAATAGTATTAGGCGATGCTCAAAATCAAGCTTAGCGTAGCCTATATAAAAGCCGTGGAGCATAACCTCCTCATAATAATCCCAGGCAAAATCATCATCCGTCAGCGACTTACCGAACTTGCGAAGCTCAGGTATTCTGACGCCGATAATTCTTTCCGGCCCAATATTTGGCACGATTTTTGAATGAAATTGCTTATATTTTAAATCCTGCAGTTTAAACAATTCTTCTCTTACATTCATATAATCACCAAAATAAGTGCCCCGATTAAGGGCACTCACCATAATTTATTATCCTCATTAGGGCAAGCCTTATCCCTAAGCGCTGCCCTAATTTCTACGTAACAGCCGCATTTGCGGCACATCCCCGCAATTAGGAAATCACATTCCCTACAAAGCGAAAGCCTTGAATTATAAAGCGCTTTTTCAGCCAACAAGGCTTTGTCAACGGTTTCAAGATAATCCGAAACAGATTTAAATGCCGCCTTCTCCCCTGCTTCAAGGAGAAGGCATTTTTTACAAATATGCTCCATTATTCTATAACGAACTTAACAACCGAGCAAGCGGGAATGGTTGCCGTGAAGCCGTCCGAAAGCTTTCTGAAATCGGTAAACTCAACCGTTTTAACAGCTTCGGCATTTTCAAAATCGTTCTTTTCGTGGCACTCGCCCGTTAGGATTTCCGCTTTGATTGACTTGATTTTTCTGTCTGCAATCTGGCATTTAATCTTTGAGGATTTTTTTGCCGAGGCATTTGCGATAGTGGAATAAATAACACCGTTTTCATCAACGGAAGCAGACTCAACAAGCTGCGGAAATTCTTTTTTATCCCATTCTGAATTAATCATTGGAGTTGTTATATATGAACCGATAAGCGTGTTATCCTGATGCTCCTTATACATTTTAAAGACGAAATAGGTTGGCGTTTTAACCATCTTTTTTCCGTCTGTCAGGAGAACGGACTGAAGCACGTTTACTGTCTGTGCAATATTTGCCATTTTAACTCTGTCTGAATGCTTATTAAAAATGTTCAGGGTTACGCCGGCAACAATTGCATCGCGCATTGTGTTTTGCTGATAAAGGAAGCCGGGGTTTGTTCCCGGTTCAACGTCAAACCAGGTGCCCCATTCATCAACAATTAAATTCATACGCTTTTGAGGGTCAACGCTGTCCATCATAGCAATATGATTTGAAACGAGCTCCTCCATTCGGTACGCCTTGCAAATCGTTGAAATATATTCCTTTTCATCAAATTCGGTTGCAGAGCCTTTATGCTCCCAAACGCCTGTGGGAATAGTATAATAATGCAGGGAGATTAAATCAGCCTTGCCCTTAACCTTATCGGCAACCTTTTTGGTCCAATTATAATCGGCAACGTTAGGTCCGCAGGCAACGCGGGTAATATGAGCGTTTCCGTCATAATCGCGGCAATATGTATTATATCTTCTGAAAAGCTCGCCGTAATACTCGGGATTCATATTACCGCCGCAGCCCCAGCTTTCATTACCAACTCCGAGATAATCCAGCTTCCACGGCTTTTCTGCGCCGTTTCTTTTGCGAAGCTCGCTCATAGGTGAAAGCCCGTCAAAGGTCATATACTCAACCCACTCGCTCATCTCCTGAACCGTGCCTGAGCCGACGTTTGCATTAACGTAGGTTTCGCAGCCAAGCTGACGGCAAAGCTCAAAATATTCGTGAGTGCCGAAGGAATTATCCTCAACGACGCCGCCCCAGTGAGTGTTAATCATCTTCTTACGGGTTTCGGGAGCGCCGATACCGTCCTTCCAATGATATTCATCGGCAAAGCAGCCGCCGGGCCAACGAAGCACGGGAAGCCCCATTTCCTTTAAAGCGCTCACTGCATCCTTACGCATGCCGTTAACGTTGGGAATCTTTGAATCCTTGCCGACGAAAATGCCCTCATAGATGCATCTGCCGAGATGCTCAGCAAAATGCCCGTAAATATTCTTATTAATTTTACTGATTTTCTGATTTGGGTTTATGAGATATTTTTCCATAACGCCACTCCGCTATTTTATTCACAGATAAATTAACATAAGTAAAAACCAATGTCAATAAGAATTGACATATTATTATTTTTAGTTTAGAATATAAACATCATTATATTAAGAGGCACAATATGAGAACTGAAAAAGCAATTGAAATAATTATTAATCATAACTGTGACGCACTGCTTTTGCTTAACGAAAGCAATATGCATTACTTCTGCGGTTTTTCTCCGAGCGAGGGCGCGGTTATTATACTTAAAAGTGGAGACGGTATTCACCTCGTTGATTCAAGATACACAGAAACGGCACAGAATCACGCAAAGGAAACGGGACTTAAGGTTATAGAGATTAACACACCGTTTGCCGATGAATTTGCCGCTGTCTGCAAAGCGCATAAAATTTGCAGAGTTGCTTTTGAAAACGAAACAATCTCTCTGAAACAATATAACGATTACAAAAATGCAAGCGGCTGTGAGTTTATCGGCATTGACGATTCTCTGATGAGAATAAGAAACGTTAAGAGCAAGGAAGAGCTTGAATATCTCAAGGAGGCAAACAGAATTGCAGAGGCAAGCCTTGCAGAGCTGTTAAACCATATTAAGCCCGGAAAAAGCGAAAAAGAGCTGCAGGCGTACTTTGACTATTTAATGGCTAAAAACGGCTCGGACGGCTTATCGTTTGATACTATTCTGCTTACCGGCGCTCATACCTCGCTGCCCCACGGCGTGCCGAGCAATAAAATAATCAGGAACGAGGATTTCGTTCTTATTGATTTCGGCGCAACTTACAAGGGCTATCATTCGGATATGACGCGCACCTTTGCCGTAGGCAGCGCAAACGACGAAATGAAGGAAATGTACGAGCTCGTACTAAAAGCTCAGCTTGCGGGAATTGACGCGCTGAAGCCTGGCATTAAATGTGCCGACGTTTATCAGGCTGCATACGACGTTCTTGATGAAAAGGATATGGCGCAATTTTTCCGCCACGGACTCGGGCACGGAGTCGGGCTTGATATACACGAGGGCTTTTCATCGTCACCGAGGAGCAAGGATACCTATGAAATCGGAAACGTGACATCAATTGAGCCCGGCATATATCTTCCCGATAAATTCGGAATAAGGATTGAAGACGTGTGCATAGTTACCGCAGACGGAAATGAAAATATTTCAACCTTCAGTAAGGAATTTACAATTTTATAAACAGGAATAAGCAAAGCCCCTTCCAAACGGAGGGGGCTTATTTTTTCGGGAGGGCACGGAGACCCTTCCCTACGATTTTGTCTTTTTGCGGGATGCCGAGGTCGTCATCCCCTACTTTTTTTGCAGGGCGCCGAGGTTGTCGCCCCCTACATTGTGGGAGGGCACGGAGACCCTCCCCTGCATTTTTATCCGAAGATATCGCCGTGATCATCACCGTCGCCAAGGTCATCGCCCGAGCCCATATTTGAGGTGGTGATAGGAAGTGAATATTTACGGATTCTCATTTCAGGTTCCTGATAATTTAATTTGCTCATATTCATTCCCTCCTTAATCAAAAGCTGCGTTTTTAATAATCTCGGAATATGCATACTGCGTATTGCCGTCGCCGTCTGTATAGATTACGTACGCAACGTAGCTTGGCATATACCAGGCTGTGTCAATATTATTGAATTTAACAGAGAACTGATTGCCCCTCTGACCAACGTTTGTGCAATTGGAGCTTGTGAGGTTAACGATGAAGTTATCCTGATCAAGATCAGCAAGCGAAAGCTGTTCAGGCTCAGGATCGCCACCGTTCATAACAAAGCCATAGCTCTGAACTGTGCAATCAGCAGGCAATGCAAAGCTGCCGACAAGATAAGTCTTGTTATTAATATTATCAATAATCGGTGCTGAGCATACGCCAACGCTTGCAATTTCGTCAATGCTGTCTACCGCAAAGATAACCATATCCTGGCAAGCATAGAAGGTGTATGACGTGCCATAGCAAAGCACTGACTTGATTTCACCATCTGTGTCATCATCAACGTAGGTTACAAACGCTACTGCATTATCATCCGTAAACGTTACAGCCTCATTAAACTTAACCTCAACGTAATCATAATCGTCGTCAGTATTATAGAATTCGATTAAATAATCGGATGAATTTGAGCTTGTATAATTTACATAAACTATGCAATCGCCCGTAGGTGTAAAGCTTGCGCCGCTGAGCTGCGTCTTAGTAGTGCCGTCATCGTAAGAAACAGAATACGGCGAAGCACCTTTTGAATAGAAGGCAACGTTGGGCAGTACAGCCTTTGCGAAGCTGAACGCACTGCCAGCATCTACATACTGAACGTCAAGAATCTTATCGGTATTTGCACCGTTTAAGGACTCCTTGAACACAATGCGATAGCTGTTATCGGTTCTTGAGTTACCCGTTGTGATTGTCATTGCGCCCCTAACGTTGAAGGTGAAGGTGTTAGCATAAGTAACGTGCCTTGAAGCAGATGCATTAACTGCGCTCTGCGGCTTTGCACTTACTGCCCATGAGCAAGCGTAATCACTTGAAGCATCAACGTTCGGATTTGCAAGGGTAATCTCATCGCCGTAATGGAAGTTGCTTGCGGAAGCCTTCGCGCTTGTGTAAGAGAAGGTGCCGTCACCGTTATCAACGACATAAAGCGTTGAATTGGAAGCCGTCTTAACAGTTACGGTATAAGGAATATAATTTTCCTCGGTATTCATCTGAGTCAAATATTCAGTGATATATGCGTCATATGAATAAGCACTGTAATCATTTCCGTTAACCTCAACCGTTGAAGTTACGGGAACGCTGTTAACGGCAGCCTGAACGGTTTCAACATCCATGGCATCGGCATTAAGAGTTGCAATATTCTTTGAAAGCTCCGCATAAACGTCATCATTCTCAACAACGTCATTCTGAAGAGCACTAAGCGCATTCGTAATCATCTGAACCTGATTATCAACCGTTGTCTGCTCAGTTGCAAGAATATCATGCTTTTCAGCATCCGTGCTGTTAAAGAAGGTTATTGCATCAATTGCATCTGCAACAGACTCAAGAGCAGCT